>CALMSP010000136.1 GCA_937872405.1 uncultured Saprospiraceae bacterium
GCGCATCCGTATGCGTGTGGTCAACCCCGATACGCTCGAAGAATTTGATACGCTACAACTGCGATAAATGCGCAAGCGTGCCCCGCGGTGGATGAGATGTTGTAAATCTTTAAGATTTGCAACATCTAAAAAGTAAAACAACTGATTTGACCCACGACCATTTTGTTTTTGTAATGTTCATTTTTAATAAAATGCCCAATCTTTACAAAAGGCTGATATTCAAGGACTAATACCATTTTTTGACACATCGGATATCGGTTAAAAGTTTTATGCCCATTGCCTATCAAATAATTTGTTTGTAAAAAATAGCCAATAATTTTACATGCACATTTAAAAAATGTAATTTTACAGCATACCAAGTTATGATTTATGTCAGAATCTTTACTATTAGGCTGTATATTACTTAGTTTACTCATCGGCGGACTTATCGGCTGGCTATTGGCGCGGCTGCGTGTAGGTAAAGACAATGTCGGTCCATCAGAACTCGCGAAGCGCTACGTACTTCGCGAGGTGCACGAGCAACTGCAGCAGCAGTGGGAAACGCAAAAAACGGATTTGCAAGAAAAAGAAACAGCCATACGCCAGCTCACAGCCAACGTCGCGGCGCATCAGCAAGATTTGAATCACTTGCAGGAAAAGCTCGGACAGCAGCAGCAAGAAGTAGAACGCTTGCAACAACAGGCGCAAATCACGTTTGAAAATATTGCCAATCGCCTGCTGGATGAAAAGAGCATTCGATTTGTAGCCAGCAACCAACAGCAAATGCAGGAACTTTTGCAACCGCTGCGCGAAAAAATCAAGGATTTTGAGGAAAGCATAGAACGCAAATTTCTGGATGAGGCGAAGGATCGCATCTCTCTGAAAACGGAAATCGAGCAGCTACGCACGCTCAACCAGCAGCTTAGTCAGGATGCGCACAGCCTTGCCGAAGCGCTCAAAGGGGACAGCAAAACCCAGGGTGACTGGGGCGAGCTACGCCTGGAAGTACTTTTGGAACAAGCCGGATTGCAAAAACATATCCATTACCGTACCCAGCAGAGCTTCACCGATGCCGATGGGCAACAAAAGCGCCCGGATGTTATCGTGGATTTGCCGGAAGGAAAGCATTTGATCATTGACGCGAAGGTGTCACTTACGGCATTTGAGCGATTTTTTAATTGTGCCGATGAGCACACGCGCCGCCAGCACCTTCAGGCACATGTTGAAAGCATTCGGCGACACATAAAAGACCTGAGCAGCCGCAATTATCAGCATTTGGATCAGATTCATTCGCCCGATTATCTGCTGCTATTTATTCCTGTCGAGTCCGCTTTTACGGTCGCTACCAAGCACGATCCGCAGCTCCTTCTGGATGCGCTCGATAAGCAAATTGTAATTGTGACCACCACCACCTTATTGGCTACCATGCGAACCGTTGCCTACATTTGGAAACAGGAAAAACAACAAAAAAACGTGCTCGAAATTGCCCGCCAAAGCGGCTTGCTGTACGATAAATTTTGTGCGTTTGTGGAAGATCTGCGCGCCATTGGACAGCGCTTGGATCAGGCACAATCGAGCTATCAAGATGCCATGAACAAACTGTCGGAGTCGCGTAAGTTTGGCGATACGCTCATTGGTCGGGCAGAGCGCATTCGAGAACTCGGCGCCAAGACCAGTCGGCAACTTCCACCGGAATTATTGGAAAAACCAATAAGCGATAAGGGTTTGTTGGAGTAATAAAATGCTGTAAATCAATTGGTTGTTAGCTAAGTTTAGCCATATCCCGCACCAATATTTTACCTCGATTGAAATAAATCAGATCAGATTTTTTCAACTCATTGAGTACCAAGGTTACTGTTTGGCGAGAAGTACAGGTAATATTGGCGATGTCTTGATGGGTAAGCGAATGTTTGAGTAGCATTTCCAAACCAATGCGCCGGCCTTGCTTATCCACAGATTCTTTAATAAATTCGATGATACGGGTGCGCGCATCTTTGAAAATCAAGGATTCGAGGCGGTTTTCGGCTTTGACCAAGCGGCTACCGAATAACTGCATGACTTTGCTGCACAATTCAAAATTTTTGCTCATCGCCTGTTTGAAGTCTTCCACACGCAAAGTATAGAGGTGTACATCTTCGCGCAGCACCTGGGCAAATTCCTGACGCTCGGTTTCACCTACTAAGCCTAATTCACCAAACATCGCCATCGGATGGATCAAGGCTTTGATCACTTCTTTTCCATCAGATGAATGCGTACCGATTTTAATCATGCCTTTTGCCAAGAAGTAAATTGTATCAGAAGGATCGTTGGGCATGTAAATGAAGCTGTGCCGAGGCTTTATTTTATGCTCCATCATGTCGGCAAGTAGGTGGCGCTCTTCATCGGATAGGATGCTAAAGAGCGGAAATTGCATCAAGAATGAGGTTTTTGCTTCTAGGTTCATAATCATGATTTTTTTTGATAGACCGTTTTCAAGAAAAAAGGAGTTGGCTTTTTGGGGTTTTTGTTTCGCATTTTGCAATAACATCAAAAGAGACACCAAGAATTTGCTTCCCCCCTATGTCTGCTCGGTATTTCTTTTGATTTTTTACATGATTACCAAATGCAAACGGGCGCTACCTCATAAAGTGAAGCAACGCCCGTGTTATTTTTTATTTAAAAACTTGAAAATTAGCGACTTACGATAAATTTCTGATTAGAAATAAAATTGCCATTTTGCACGCGCACTACGTACATACCGTTAGGCAGGTTGCTCACGTCCACACGAGCGATGGAGTACCCTTTGGCTAAGGATTCGCTTTGCTGAACGAGTAGCTTGCCTGTCATGTCATATACAAAAATGCGTGTCGGTGCTTCACTTTCTACCGGAATATCCATCGTGAGTGTGCTGGAAGCTGGATTCGGGAAGATGAAGAAATCCGGTTGTTCTTCTTCCATGTCACTCAGGGTAGCAGCCTCGCCGCCGTCGCGGAAGCTGGAAGAGCTGAGATTGATGGTCAAGCTATAGCAACTGCTTGAGTTGTTGGCGCCATTGTAGCCATACACTCGGACATAGTGCGTACCAACGGGAGCGGTGCGTGGTGCATTATAGTTGATGAGTTCATCATTGGTACCATCATTTTGCGAAGTAGCCAGCAACGTATTAGCTCGATACAGCTGCATGTCATAATCTGCAGGCAGATTGGTCATGGATACTTGTATATTTCTTTGGCTGCTGGTATTATTGAAGCGATACCAGTCTTCATCACCGCTTGGGCTAATGAGTGCTTGTATGGTGCTACCCAAAAGAAATGATGTAGCGCTATTGCGATTGTTATTCGGCTCGTAAGGATCGGTGCAGGCAGTGCTGCCGCTGGTGGTGAAGGTAGCAGATGCCGACCAGTTTCCAGTGACGCTACACACCGCTTGCACTTGAAATTCGTAATTGGTGTTGCTGCTTAGCCCCGTGGCGTTAATCGAAGTACCACTGGTGCTGCCCGTAGTCCAAGTAGTAGCGCCCACCGGACGCAGGCGTACATTATAGGAAGAAGCCCCAGATACCGAGTTCCAATTGAGTGTAGCGCTGTTGGTGGTAATATTAGTAGCATTCAACCCAGTAGGTGTACCACAGGTAGCTGCACTTTGCGTAGTAAAATTCGTAGAAGCAGACCAATTGCTGGTATTGCCGCCGCATACGGTTTGCACCTGAAATTCATACGTAGTGCTGCTACTTAGCTCCGTTGCGTTGAATGAGGTGCTACCGGTGCTGTTGGTACTCCAAGTGCTGGTACCGGTTGGGCGAAGGCGCACATTGTAAGAAGAAGCCCCTGATACGGCACTCCAACTAAGGGTAGCACTGCTGCTGGTGATGTTGGATGCACTTAACCCATTAGGTACATTACATACGGCGGCTGGTGGCGTACATCCATCGGAGGTGAGTAAGCTATGGCGAAAACCACCTGGTGCTAATACTGCATTCATACGGGTGGACTGCCCAGCGCTAAACATATACATGCAGGCGTCATCCGTGTAGTCCATGTAATTCATCGTCATTTCTACAGGGTTGCCGGAGCAAGTGCTGTAATGCGGGAATGTAGGGCAGCCATAGTTAGGAGCATTATGTACAGGTGTATCCGATACAAAATCATTGCCGCAGGTAGCGTCGCCCCAAATGTGGCGCAGGTTCAGCCAGTGCCCGACCTCATGCGTGCCAGTGCGCCCTTTATTGAAAGGTGCGGTAGCAGTGCCCGTTGTGCCATAATACCGATAATCAATCACGATCCCATCCGTAGAAAGACTACCGCCAGGAAATTGCGCATAGCCCAAAATACCACCGCCAATAGCGCATACCCAAACATTGAGATAGCGCGTGGCATCCCAAGGGGCTACGCCGCCCTGCGAAGGATTTTTCACGGCATTATTGGTGCCCCACGTAGAAGTACGGCTGGATTGTACGCGGTTGATCCCATTGGTTGGATTACCATTGGGGTCGCGTTGCGCCATACAAAACTGGATTTGCGCATTGCCCAATACGCCCTGAAACAGTGCAGGCAATTGCGAAATGTCAGCATTGTAAGCGCCAAAATCCTCGTTGAGCACCGCTATTTGCGATAGCACTTGCGCTTCGCTTATATTTTCTACGGGAAAGTTGGTGCGCCACACTACATGCACCACTACAGGTATCGTGATCACGTTGCGTGTATGTACATGATCACCATGCACGTAGGTTTCGGTGTGCCGTTCGATTTCCTGCATCCGGCGCTCCAGACCAGGATCCTCGGATTTCAGCTGTTCCAGCACCTCCATAGTAGCGCAAGTACGCTCTTGGGCGTTGGCAAGCATTGCAGACAAAATGAAAACTACAAACAGGACAAAGGGTGTAAATTTTTTCATGATAATTGTATTTGATTCGCAAAATTTAATTTTACAAAAAGCGCTTTGTAAAGATATGGTTTATCTATGTTTCAAACTTTTTTAAAGCCAATAAGTTGAATAAAATACCTGATTTAGGGTAATCGCTTTTGAAGAAAAAGAAGTATAACCAAATCAATTGAATAGTAAAACTTTTAAATAAATTGCACCGTACTAACTTGGTGTTTGTTTTACACGAAATTTTATTTCAAATACATTTATTTTACTTTCAGTTTTCCAATTTTAAATAGTCACTTTTTTAAAAAAATGGCGATGAATTAAGAAAACAATCCATAATTTTTCCAGAACTTTCAAGATATTTGGGAAATACGATAACGGATGGTCATTTTGTTGAATAAAAATGGTGAAACTAATGAATAGAATACTCTTTGTGATCGGTTATTGCCTTTGCTGCGGCTTTTGCCTTGCCCAACAACCAACCACCGCCGAGATGGAGCAAAACCTTCGTATGTTGGGCAATTTGAATGCGCTGTCTCCAGGATTGACAGGCTTCGACAACCGTTATGAGGGTGTTCAGGGGAGCCCTTTTTTATTTGATACCTGGACGGAAGGCACCCTGCAATTTACCAAGCAAGATACGTTCAGTAAAGGTACCGTGCGCATCAATATTGATCTAATAAAGCAAGTGGTGCTGGTACCATTGCGCGACGGCACACAGGGCGAAATGAGTGCGCTCAATATCAAGGCATTTCGTGCGAAAGATGGCCGCACTTGGATCACCGCTACGGAAAAAGAAGTCGAAGGTTCCAGTAGTGTGCGCCTCAAATTTTATGAAGTTATTTATCAAGGCAAGCGGTTTGCGCTGTTCAAATCAGTAGGCAAACGCTACCATCAAGCGGATTTTAAAGGCGCTTACAGCAGCAACGTTCGCCACGATGAGTTTGTAACGGAGGTATTCTACTGGATCAACGAAGTTGGCGAGAAGCCGCAGAAATTCAAGGTAATGCGTCGGAAGAATCTCGAAACGGCACTACCGACGCACCAAGCCGCGATCAAAAAACTGGTACAAGAGCATAAACTTAACTTGAATGATGAAAAAGATACTGCTTTGCTCTTGCAAATGCTTGATAAATAGGCATTTGTGAAAAATAAAAATATCTTCTTCCCAGCGGCGTTGTATTGGGCAATATTTTGCATACGGTGCAGCGCGTTTTCATCAAGGGAAAGCAGTGCCATGGTGTAGCGACGCAATGTTTTTTTATTTACCTTTGCAAATTCAAAACGAAATCCCTCCTAACAAGTAATTAGGTAGCGGAGCAAATTCTTTCATCACCATTTCGTAAATTATATATTAATAAAATGGTTTATCTGACAAGAAGAGAAACCTTTAATGCGGCGCATAAACTTTGGGTGGACAGCTGGAGCGAAGTGGAAAATCTGGCTGCGTTTGGCAAATGTGCCAACAAAAACTGGCACGGGCACAATTATGAGCTGTTCGTTACGGTGAAAGGCAAGCCCGATCCGGTTACCGGATTTGTTGTGGATGTAAAAAAACTGAGCCAACTGATCAAGCAGATCATTATAGAAAAGGTAGATCATAGCAACCTTAATCTGGATGTGGACTTTATACCTAAAGGGATGCAGCCAACTACGGAAAATCTGGCGATTCAATTCTGGAAGCAACTCGAACCACAGCTCGAAGGCTGCAAATTGCACTGTATCAAATTGTGCGAAACGGAAAATATTTATGTGGAATATTATGGAGCGTAAGAGGTTGTAATTTTTTGTAAATATCTGATTTTAAGCTATTTATAAATAAATTGATGCGCCCACATACTGCCATTATGATATATTGAAAAATCAACATATTTACTTATTATGTTGGACGAAAAAAAAGGATTGCCCCAAGAGGTAAATCTGACAAGCCTCATAGAAAGTTATGAGGCTATTATACATGCCATCGCAGAAAACCCATCGCGCGAGGGATTGCTCAAAACCCCAGAACGCGCGGCCAAAGCAATGCAATTTTTGACGCAAGGCTATGCACAAGATGCCGAAACCATTCTGCGATCGGCGATGTTTGCAGAAGATTACAGCGAAATGGTCATTGTAAAAGACATAGAACTCTATTCGCTGTGCGAGCATCATTTGTTGCCATTTTTTGGTAAAGCACATGTTGCTTACATCCCGAATGGTTATATTGTTGGGTTGAGCAAAATTCCGCGCGTGATAGATGTATTTGCTCGTCGGCTACAAGTGCAGGAGCGCCTCACGCACGAAGTCCTACACGCCATCCATGATACGCTTCAGCCGCTCGGCGTGGCCGTGGTGATCGAAGCGCGTCATATGTGCATGATGATGCGTGGCGTGCAGAAGCAAAACTCTGTGACCACCACGTCTGCTTTCACCGGCGAATTCCAGCGCGTAGAAACCCGAAGCGAATTTTTGAATCTGATCGGACATAAATTGCATTAATAAAAAGCGTAAATGTATTGAAATAAAACTATAGTCTTGATTTGAATCGTGTCTCTTTAATTACAAAAATATAACAATCAGCCATTTCATTACTACACCAACACATCAACACACCAACACATCAACACATCAACACATATTTCCAACTATGAAAGCATACATTTTTCCGGGGCAAGCGGCGCAGTTTGAAGGTATGGGTAAAGACTTATACGATAGCTCAACGACGGCGCGAGACTTGCTCGAGCAAGCTAATCAGCTCTTGGGTTTCCGTATTACCGATGTGATGTTTGGGGGTACGATGGAAGACCTCAAGCAAACAAAAGTAACCCAGCCAGCGGTGTTTCTGCACTCTATTGTAAAGGCTATTCTTACTGGCGATGCCTTTCAGCCCAATGCGGTAGCGGGCCACTCATTAGGAGAATTTTCGGCATTGGTGGCCGCCAAAGCCATGAGTTTTGAAAACGGTTTGATGTTAGTCTATAAACGGGCCTTAGCTATGCAAAAAGCCTGCGAACAGCAACCCAGTACGATGGCCGCCATTCTGGGATTGGAGGATGAAGTAATCGAACATATCTGCGCGGGCATTACCGATGAAATTGTAGTGCCAGCTAATTATAATTGCCCTGGGCAGCTGGTGATCTCCGGTACGGTGCGTGGTATCGAACTGGCAGTAGCGCAACTCACGGCGGCGGGCGCCAAACGCGCTATTGTGCTGGAAGTAGGCGGTGCTTTTCACTCGCCATTGATGCAACCAGCTCAGGATGAACTTGCTGCCGCTATTGCCGAAACACCTATAAAAGCTCCGATCTGCCCGATTTATCAAAACGTAAATGCCACGCCAGAGCGCGACCCAGAGCGTATCAAGCAGAACTTGATTAGTCAACTCACTGCGCCTGTGCGCTGGACACAAACGGTGCAGCATATGCTCCGAGATGGTATCACTGAATTTGTAGAGGTAGGCGGTACGGGCAAAGTATTGCAAAGTTTTGTAAAAAAAGTAGAACGCAATGCTATTACCAGTGCCCTGTAAATAAAGAAACGGCAAGGGAGTAGTAGTAGTGTGTCCATGCGGAAGCTATTACTCCATTGCCGTTGTTAGCAGATGCCTGCGCTACTTACCGCCAAACAAAAAGCCAGCAGAAAACAGCCAACGCGAGGGGCGATTCGCAAAATCATAACGTGTATTGAAAAAATTGATATGATCTCCAAATTTCGTTAAACCGCCTTCATAGCGCACGTCGAGCATGAGATTCCAAATGTCCAGACCTACGCCGCCCAGCCAGCTCAGGGTTACATCCTTAAACGTTTGCTCATAATTTTGAAAATCAATTAGATCAGATGAGTTGTTGATATACACATGCCCCTGCGGGCCGCCCATAAGACGTAGCGGGCCGAATTTGAAACCCACCAGCACCGGAATATCCAAGTATTGGAATTTTTCGCTAAAAACACCAGAAATCTGTGTGTTCAGATCTGTGATCAGGTAATCTACTCGATTAGAATTGAATAATACCTCTGGCTGAATTAGGAATCTGTTGATCTGTGCGCGCAGTACCAACCCACCGTGGATACCATAGCGAGCTTCCTTGAGTGCTACACCAAGCTGGTCAATACCCCCCGGATCGGTTACCCGAAAATCTTTCGCATCTACATCGGTAGTGCTAAAACCGCCTTTGAGTCCAATTCTGAGCTGCGCGGAGGCAGAAAATACGATACTAATAGCGATCAACAAGAAGAATAAGCGTTTTTGCAACATGGTTTTGACTTGAGTTTTAGAATCTTCAAAATGGTTTTTGCCTTCTCATACAAAACGTTCACAACGCACGAATCCTATTGAAGGACGTGTATTTTTTTTCGTGTTAACACAAATTTAACCAGTAATGTCTGCTAAACAAAATCCGCCTGTGTTAAAACATGCGACATAAATTAGCAAATTGCAGCGCTTTTCAATTATATTTGGACGTTCGTAACGATCATATGATAGTCAAATATTTACCATTGCAAATGGTAAATAAGTGTAAAACAAGCTAAATAAAAATGACGTTATTTGAAATTTTTTGAATCGTAAAAACCTTGCAATCAGTGTTTTATATAGATGGCACAACGTAAATATTGATAATTATCATTTTACAAAACGAAAACCACTACATAATGGAATGGACACTCCAAGGCAAAAAGGCGTTGGTTACCGGCGGCTCTAAAGGTATTGGTCTGGCAACTGCCGACGAGCTGCTGGCGCTTGGGGCTGAGGTGTTGATTGTGGCGCGCGGAGAAGCCGCTTTGCATGAAGCGCTTGAAGCCCGACCAGATGCGCCCCTACATGGGCTGGCGGCAGATGTTGCCACAGAGACAGGACGCCAACAGATTGCGGAGAAAGTAGCCGATTTGTGGGATAATCTGCATATTCTGGTGAATAATGCGGGTACCAATTTGCGCAAATCTACGCTCGATTATAGCAGTGCAGAGGCGCGCGCGCTCTTTGAATTCAATACATTCAGCGTCTTTGAGTTATGTCGTATGCTTTTTCCAGCATTAGTAAAAACCGGCAACGCTTCCGTGATCAATGTAGCTTCGGTGGCGGGCGTATTTGATGTAGCCACTGGATCACCTTACGGCATGACGAAAGCGGCGCTGATGCAGTTATCGCGTAACCTCGCTGGCGAGTGGGCGAAGTATGGCATCCGAGTGAACACCGTATCGCCCTGGTTTACGGCAACACCACTCACTGCCGCCGTACTGGATATGCCCGAACGTAAAGCTATGATTGAGGCGCGCACGCCCTTAGGCCGAGTAGCACAAGCCAATGAAGTGGCTGCGGTAATTGCTTTTTTGGCAATGGATAAATCGTCGTACCTTACTGGTCAAAATCTGATGGTGGATGGCGGCATGAGTGTAAAAGGACTGTAAGTATTTTACGATTTTTTGTTTTATAAATAATTGGAAAACAGTGCATTATTGAATGTATTGTCTTTAAATGAAACTGATATTATCCATTGTGCCTTTCCAAATCTTTATGTAACACATGGAAACCTTACTGCAATTAGATGAGCAGTTATTTCACCTGATTAACTACGACTGGCACCATGCCGCGCTGGATGCTGTGATGCCATACTGGCGCGACAAGCGCGTGTGGATACCTTTGTATCTGGTTATTGCTGGCTATTGCTGGTATCGCTTTGGAGTGAAAGGTATATACTTAGTGTTGGCTTTGGGGCTTACCGTTGGCATTGCTGATAATGTGAGTAGCCAATTGATCAAAAAAACGGTCAAACGTATTCGCCCTTGCAATGACGCCACACTCACCCAAGAAGTGCAGCTATTGGTGCCCTGCGGTAGTGGCTATAGTTTTACCTCATCGCATGCGGTCAATCATTTTGCCATAGCGGCATTCCTCAGCATGACCCTGGGGCTGTACAACCGTCAGATTCGCCTACCACTCTTCTTGTGGGCGGCGTCTATCGCCTTCGGGCAGGTGTATGTAGGGGTACATTATCCGCTGGATGTAGTATGCGGGGCATTACTTGGCTCGCTACTGGCGTATGCCTTGGCAAGGCTGTATTGGCGATTGAAAACTGTATCTATTCCGCTACCACCGCGCGTTTGAAGTAAGCTGGGGCTTAAAAATTCTGATTTTCAATGATTTATAAAACTTGAACATTGCAAAAATACATTTCTCGGCAATTAGGATTCAACCAGCGTAGCTATGGCGATGCAATTGCTACACCTAACTTTTTAAATCCTTTTTTATCATATCCATAACTTCAGATATTTTATGTCTCTTTGGCAATATGCAGCATTGTTTTTCATAGTGCTGGCGGGCGGCGGGCTGGCGCTGCGACTAAAAAAGTACGACCCTTCCATGCTGCGCTTAGTGCTGGCATTTAGCGGATCTTATGTACTGGGAATCCCTATTTTACATTTGATGCCTGGCGTTTATACCGAAGCAGATACACACGCTGGATTATGGATTTTGTTGGGGTTTTTTATTCAACTTTCCTTGGAGCAACTATCAAAAGGTGTGGAGCACGGTCATGTGCATGTAGAAAAGCACGGCAAATTTGCGTATTCTGTGCTGCTTGGCTTGTGTCTGCACGCTTTTATCGAAGGGTTGCCACTGCATGATTATGCTACCTTTCATCAAACCCACCACGGACACGGACACGATGATGATCACCTGTTTTACGGTATTATCATTCACAAAGCCCCCGCCGCTTTTGCCCTCGCTATCCTGCTACTGTGGTCTGGCACACGCACCTGGATGATCTGGCTAAATTTGGTCATTTTTGCTGCCATGTCGCCTTTAGGAGCACTCACGGCATCTTTTCTTGCTATTGATATGAAGATGGTAGGCAACCTGGTGGCCTTAGTCATTGGCTCCTTTCTGCACATCTCTACCACTATTTTATTTGAAGCCGACGATAGTCATCAGCATCGAATACCCTGGCGCAAAATGCTGGTGATCCTTGCCGGATTGGGCATTGCACTGCTGAGCCTATGATGTGGTGGGATAGAATGAGCAAAAAATAAAATCGAGCCAATTTATTTGTCGGAAAAGCTACTCACTGCCTATCGGAATGTTGGGCAACCGATGGGCTTGCCGCGCTTGCGTCCGCCAGGGTAGCGCTTGGCACTACTGCCGCCGTAGCCACTACTACCGCCAAGAAAATAAGATAGAGTAATGCCGCCAAGGTAATACCAATCGCGGAATTCACCCCCCCGCTTATACACGACTTCGCCGCTTTCAGGGCCAGGTATCAAGGCGTTGCTCACCTGTGCTGCAATGCGGCCGTTGCCTTCATATACATCTATATAACGAACCTGAGTGCTGCTGATATCATCCAAATAGTCGGTGAAAGTTGCCCGCCAGCCAAACTCCAATCCGATAGCCCAGGTGTCATGCACCACAAACTTAATACCGCCACCAAAAGGCAGGCTAATTTGGGTCAATCGGTAGGGCGCTTCGTAGCCGGGTAGCCCCTGTCCTTCCGTGCCCAGCGCTTGCAGGTCAATCCAACTACCGTCGAATTGTGCCTGCGGATTGAATTGAAAGCCCGCAACGCCCCCAAATACATAAGGCCGAACCCGAAAATTGTCATTGCCGAAGCTGAAAGGATGCACCTCTGCATTGAGCGCCAATTCGGCAATATTGGATCGAAAAGACTGCCGGATGACGGTAGCCGTGGTGTCGCCAGTGCCGCTGATCTTGCCCATAGACACGCCAACGCGCACCGACAAGGCATCTTGCACATTAAAACGCCCAAATACGCCGCCCGCAGGACTTATTTCCTGAAAGTAAACACCGAATTCCTTGGGCGAAAGATCGCCGCTGTATAAGGAACCACCTATCAGCAAGCCCAATTCTACGCTCTGTGCAGGCGCTACACCTGCCATACCCATACACATCCAAAGCAGCCATTTTCTCATAACAATTGAAGTTTTTGAGATTGAAAACCGTCCTTACAACGTGCCAATGTCGGCGAATATTTTTGCAAGTGCGGCCATTTACAAAAAGTAACCGGACAACTTCCAATCATCCGGTTACACCTCACAGTTATTCTTCTTGGCTATGCTTGAAAAGGAGTCGCTCATTTCATCAAAAACGACCTATTCATTGAGCGCCCAATCATATTCTATATGCTTGACGGTAGCGGTAGGCCCGATTTTCACTGTACTATATTTGTTCAGATAAGGAATCAGTTCGCCAAAGTCGGCGGCGTACCATTCAAAAATTTTGGACAGCTGTACTTCCTCCGCGCTGATTTTATTGTAGGCGGCATTGTTGATGAAAGCCTTCGTCTGCTGGTCGAAATAGCGCTCCAGATTGTCGGCCGTCCAGGCGCGATTGAGCAACGGCGGGCAAGATTTTGCGGCGCAGTTTACTGCAAAATGAATCCGAGCGTCTTTGAATTGCGGGCGCAGTATGTCGTGCTCGATTTGGTTCAGGCTATAAGTTTTATCGCCCAATTTTATCCATTTTACGTCCCACGGATTTCCATTATGCAGTTTCATAATACTGCTCACCGGATAATGATTTAAAATCAGCTTGACGGTGAACGCATTATAAGCATTGATCCAATACGCCATTTTCTCCTTCCGGCTCCAATCTGCTTGTATCAGATTGGTGGACAAAGTCTCCAGGTAAGCATTGAGCGCGGCTTCTTCTTTTTTCAAGGCTTTATAATTCACTTTGCCAGAAGCGCTTACGTGCTGGCGCAGCAGTTGATCCCAGCCATCGTGCAGGTTGGCGGCGGGCGCTGACGCATCTGCGCTTGGTGGTGCCTCGCTGTCTGTGGCCTTGGGTGCGGGTGGCATCGCGTCGCTGCTCGGCGGAAGCTGCCGCTTGGGCGCTTGCTTTTCCTGGCTTACCACTGGCAGGGCCACTTGCTCCGTAGGCAGCGCTTCGCTTTTTGTTTCGGAGGCCGCTACCACAGGTGGCGTTACCACCTCTACATCCTGTTTGTCGGGGTCGTTCATGGTTGTATTGTTTGATACGTCGCGGCTGCCGCAAGCAAAAGTAATCGCTACAAAAACAGTCGCATGAATAAAAGATACCATTTGCATAATCGGTTTATGTTTTCGTGAAATAAATAAAAAGTTGTCCTAATGTAAATAAGGTTCATGCTCGCTAGAAAATCGGATTATTCGCTATTTATCCGCATAGCCGCATATTAGCATAAAAACACCGCCTACTGCCTACTGGTTAGACCCGATGGTATCGCCTACCAGACATTTTCGCACAAACTAATTCGTCTATTCGTGATACATATCTGTTTATACGGCAAAGAAAAATGGGGTGCGCAAGCAACCACTTGGTACGGCCAGCTATTGCTCTATTATACGATACCCAATATCCCTCAAGATCGCTATTTGCGTTTTTTTAACATTATTTTTACTTGTTGTCTTTTCCTAACCATCGCGGCTTTGCCGTACCTTTGCTCGCCAATTGGATACCTTACACACAATTTTTACGCGCTTCGATCTGTTTTAGACGCAAATGTCAGAAACCAAAATCAATACATACATGACCATCAAGACCTTTTTGTGGATTCCCTGCTGCTTCATGGCGGCCTTAACCCTCAACGCTCAAGATTGCAATGCGTATTTTCCTTTCCAGAAGGGCGCTTTGTTAGAATTTGCTTATTATGATGCTAAAAGCAAACTAAGCTCTACTTCTTCGCAGGAAATTCAAATCGTAGATGAGGAAGCCAATGCTTTGACAGCCCAAGTAGCCATGCTACTGAAAGACAAAAACGGCAAAGAAGTAACCAACGGTAACTATCAAGTGCAATGCAAAGACAACGTCCTGTACATGGATATGTCGGCCATGATGCCGCAAGTCACCCAAGCGTTTTCAACGATGGAAATACAAGCTACCGGCGACCAACTGCAATTGCCGGCACGCCTCCAAGTCGGCCAAACACTCCCCGATGCGCGTATGCAAATAAAAGCCGGAAGCGGCAGCGTCAATCTGATGTCTATGACCATTGAAATTACCGATCGAAAGGTGGAAGCGCAGGAACGCATCACAACGCCGGCGGGCACATTCAATTGCTACCGGATTACCTACATGACCAACACCAAAATGCTGGTGAGCAAAAGTTTTAAAACGGTGAGTTGGTTCGCTGATAACATCGGCATGGTCAAATCGGAGTCTTACGACAAAAAAGATAAGCTGGAAAGCTCCATGGAATTGACAAAATTCCGATCGAATTAAGTGTTGCGCTGGTCTGCCGGAGTGTCTTCCTTACATGGCTCTTACGCTCCGGCAAGCTCTTTGCGTAGCAGCGCTTCGTTGGCCCGATGATACGGCTCCATACCTTTCCTGAAGGCGTAGCGCTGCCAAAGTTCATCCTCCGGAAATGCCTTATCGGCGCGCACCGCTTCGTACAGCTCAGCCACATAACGCTTCGCGGCGACTATCCGTCGGTGTACCTCAGCCGTATCACGCGCTACGTCGCCATGACCCGGCACCAGCACGCTCGGTTCGTACTGAGCCAGCAGATAGGCTGCTTTATCTAAGGTGGCGGCATAAGCTGCAACGCTGTGATACACAAACGGAAACTCTATATTGGATAAATAATCGCCTGCCAGCCACACCTGCTCCTCCCAACTTACAATCGTAAACAAGCCATCGTCGGTGTGCCCTGGCGCCTGCCAACTCTGAATGCGCGTACTGCCTATTTGTACCTGCTGCCCGTCTTCGTGCATCACCACATCCACGGTAGGGTAGCTAATGGGGTAGGGGCGCTCAATGTAAAATCCAGCATCCCAGTCTAATATTTGTTGTACAATAGCGGCACTTTGAGGATTGTGGGCAAAAGCTGCCGACGCTATCACCTTTGCCGCCGGAAAAGCGCCATAACCGATGATGTGATCGTAATCAGAATGCGTAAACAGTAAATACAGGGGCCGTCCCGCCGCAATCTGCTGCACATAGCGCTCGATAGCTGCTACTTCCTGCGGCAACCAATTCGGATCAACGATCAACACTAAGTCGGGCGTCTGAACGACCGTACTAGTCGTGCGGTACAGGGCACTTTCAAATACACAAACGGACTCCTGGCTATATTGTATCATAAATGCCTTATTTGAACTGCTGTAAACCATGACCCCACGCGACAAAAATACACGATAAGATCAGTAATCCAGCACACAACCCCCCAATCGCACCTCATTTTTTGGGTTTTCGTCGTCGTTTATTGTGGTGGCCGCATTTTTTACCCTTGTTGTCTGGCGCGCCGTTCCGTCGTGCGGGCGCAGGTTTCTGCTTTTAGTAGTTACTTTCAGTTTTTTCTGAAATTATAGAAGCGATTAAAACCCCCTTACTGTCTGGAGTGTTGAAAGTTTTGTAGATTTGACACGACTAAATACTCCATCGGTATGGTGCAATCGCTGCGAATAATTCAAGAGCCAATAGAACGAGAACTCCGGCATTTTGAAAAGCACTTCCGGGAAGCCATGCGCAGTCCGGTACCCTTGCTCGACAAAATCACCTACTACATTGTACGCCGCAAGGGCAAGCAGGTGCGCCCGATGTTCGTGTTCTTGTCGGCAAAACTCTGTGGCGAGGTTACCGAATCCACCTATGCCGCCGCTTCGCTGGTAGAACTGCTGCACACGGCTACCCTGGTACATGATGATGTGGTGGATGATTCCTACGAACGGCGTGGCTTCTTTTCTATCAATGCGCTCTGGAAAAACAAAATCGCTGTACTCGTAGGAGACTATCTGCTGTCGCAAGGGCTACTGCTATCCCTCAAAAACAAAGAGTTTCGCTTGCTTGAAATCGTCTCTTCTGCCGTCAAATCCATGAGCGAGGGCGAATTATTGCAGATCGAAAAAGCCCGACGCTTGGATATTCAGGAAGCTATCTATTACGATATTATCCGCCAGAAAACGGCTTCGCTCATTGCGTCGGCGTGTAGCGCCGGTGCTGCTTCGGTGGTGAAAGATGAGACGATTATCGAAAAAATGCGCCTATTCGGTGAGAAAATCGGGATTGCTTTTCAAATTCGTGACGACCTTTTCGACTTTGGCGTTGATGATGTGGGCAAACCATTAGGCATTGATATTAAAGAAAAGAAACTTACCCTTCCGCTTATCTACGCGCTCGACCACGCGCCCCGCCCACAAAAGCGACAAATGATGAATAACATTCGGATGCACCACGAAAATCCAGATAAGGTACGCGAGGTGATTGAATTTGTGCGGCAAAGTGGCGGCATGGAATACGCCGAGCAGGCGATGTTGCGCTTTCGGATGGAAGCTTTTGAGGTGCTGCATACTTTTCCGCCTTCGCCTGTGCGGCAGTCGCTCGAAGATTTGGTCGTTTTTGTCACCGACCGCAAACATTAACCCGACGATCAGCTATTTCTATCCAAACGCCTCATTTTATAAGCGTGCAACGCCCAACTTTTTTGATGTATTTTGCAATAAACATGATGTTTTGTCAAATTATTATGATATGTTTTGTATCGTATGTCATTTGACGTCCAACTTTTTTGATGTACTGGCAAAAATATACGATTCATCGTCCTCTACTTATCATATCACGTCAAAACAATACGATATGTCATTTAAATTACAGCATGTTCGCTCCACCGGATCGCTGGTATCGTTCTTAAAAAGGCACTTATTCGCCCCTGTGTAGCCCCTGTCAATGGGGTGAAAGGGTGGGGGAAGGTTTGTTTGTTATATTTTATTGTCGTAATATGATAAAAGTTTGACAAAAAATCATATTAATTTGACAGCGTATGATAAAAATTTGACGACGCAGGGTTTTATTTTAGCAAAATAAATATTATACGCTATTGTATCCCGTTTATATTTACTTCCGCCGTCCTATTTGATACATATAAAGATAGTTGTCGGTCATATCATGTTTTAAAGGGCGACTTTTTTACCAAAATACACGAACAAGTAAGTATTTCTTTTACCACAATAGCAGGGTGCAGCACCGATTGCCAAGGCGGACGGTATGCACTTTTATAGAAAAACAGCAGCGCAAAATCTGTCGGAAAAAGCGTTTGCGTAACAGGGGTATAAAATTTCATACGCTTCTACAGATTAAAATATCCTGATTCTTTTTATTTTTAAGCAGATTTACATCGGCATGTCAATATTGCCCAAAACCGTGTCCTCATGCGCAACCCGCGATTCCTGCTTGCTTTCTTGTATGGTCTGATGGTCACCAGCCTGTCTGCGCAGGATTTTTTGTTGCATGGCTGCTATTGGGACTGCCCCAGCGAGTCGTACACCGACCGCCCCAGCGCCGTAGCCCATTGGAGCCGACGCATTGGCGGGCAAGCCCCCGAACTGGCTACCGCTGGGTTTACCTACATTTGGCTGCCCTGGCAATACGAAGACACCCTTTTCAACCAAAGCGACGAGTTATTCAATACCTTGCGTCGGCATCGCTTAGAGGTAGTAGCCGATCTGAGCGTACCAGCAGGTGGTATTTTTCGCCCCATGCTTACTGCCGATCGTTTGCGACAGCAGCTTCGGGTGCAGGGGTTTCGCATTGTAGCCAAAGGAGAACCAGAGCCGCTCATCGTTTCCAACTTTCTGAACGAGTGTCAGGCGTTTAACAAAACACCAACTTTAATTGCCGCATCTATACCAGAATGGCAGAATCCGGCACGTCTTAACGCTTGGATCAATCAAGTAAACGATAATTTGCTGCCCGCCACCCGCGAAACCGTGATGCCGCGTGTATATGACTATGTGTTGCGCGAGGCCTTGCGCCGCGCCTGCACCGAACCAAGCTATGATGTGCGTCAGATATACAATCGTAGCCTTCGCGACGCTACTGCGCTCACGGGCTTTCATGTGATCACGTTGGTCAACGAATTTGGTATGCGGCCACCGACCGGAAAAACAGGCACACAAGGACAATTGTTGCGCGAATCGCTGCTGGCATACGCTTACACGCTCACCAACAATCAATTGGGCCTGCCGGCGGTTTATTATGCCGATTATTACGGTGAGGCGTCGGGGCAAGAAGATTACGTGGGGCAGGCGGCACTCAAAACCGAAATAGACCAGTTGATTCGGGCACACCGGCAGTATATTTTTAATGCTACGTCGGTAGAGTATCTCAATCGTTTGCAAACGGATCGGCAAAGTCAGTACCTGTCGGCAGCAGATGGCGCCGATGCGACCCGCGCATTGATTTTTCAAATGGACGGAACCAACACGCCGGCGGGTAGGGCCAACAGTGCGCGAGGCAGGCGCGACGTGCTGGTTGCTATTAATTTTGCCGATGTTCCTTTGAAGCTCGTTCAGCAGGTCAATATGTCGAATGTGCGCGTAGGAGATTCTTTTCACGATGTATTAGGGCGCTCGCTTACGCCCGTGTGCGAAGTCGGTTACGACCAAGAGTTCGGCATTCCAAACGCCATTTACATCGAGTTGCCACCGCGTTCCTACACCATCTGGGTGCAAGGAGCCGCGCCCAAAATCACCCTCAGCCCGATCGCCTTGCAAGCAGAGGCATTTAAAGATTATGTGGAGCTAAGCTGGGAAGTGCCTGAAGAGCGCTCTATTCTTGGTTATGACATCGAAAAATCCATTAACAAAAGTACATTTATTAAAATCGGTACCATAGCTGTGAATGCCGCTACAACAGGAAATGCCGCCT
Source organism: uncultured Saprospiraceae bacterium (assembly GCA_937872405.1). Classification (GTDB taxonomy): domain Bacteria; phylum Bacteroidota; class Bacteroidia; order Chitinophagales; family Saprospiraceae; genus JADJNW01. Next base: position 19,445 of record CALMSP010000136.1, read on the forward strand.
ATCTCTTTATTGACGACGAGCGTTTACCGGATGATGAAGTCAGTTATCGCGTAAAAATTGTGAAACAACAAGGCGAACCCGACTATTCGGCCTCTTATGACATCCTACCGCTGATTCAGTCGCTGCGGTTTGAACTGTTGGACACGGCGCGCCCCAGCGTAAAAGTGCTGCGCACCAGAAGCAACAAGGACACCACGCTTGAATTGCAAGCATACAACTCGAAAGGAGAGCGGGTACTGCATCGGCAGCAGCCGCTCAAAGCAGGCGTCACGCGCACGGAGATCAACATGGCGAATTGGCCAAAGGGTTTGTACTTTATAAGTGCAGGCACCGCTTCGGGCAAGAAATGGACCCAAAAAATAATGAATTTATAACAAAAGCCTTGCACCGCGAAGTGTCGTGCAAGGCTTTATGGTGCAGTAAGGTATTTATACCCTTTTAGATGCCAGATGCCAGATATCCAGATGCCAGAAGGGACTGAAAAACAAGTATTTAATGAAATTTAAATACCTCTTTTCCTATTGACAATAATATTAGAAATAGGCTTCTACGCTTTCCAACGGTAGCCCGAAGGCCTCGGCTACGCCCGCATAGACCACTTTACCTTTCACGACATTCAATCCCAGCTTGAGAGACGCATTATCTTTGCACGCCTGCACCCAGCCTTTGTCGGCCAATTGCAGTGCATAGGGCAAGGTAGCATTGGTGAGTGCAATGGTAGAAGTGTAAGGCACGGCACCAGGCATATTGGCCACGCAATAATGTACCACGTCATCAATAATGAAGGTAGGGTCGGCGTGTGTAGTTGGGTGGCAGGTTTCGATACACCCCCCTTGATCCACGGCTACATCCACCAGCACGGTGCCGGGGCGCATGAGCTTTAGCATGTCGCGGGTAATGAGGTTGGGCGCTTTGGCACCAGGTATGAGCACGGCCCCCACGATCAAATCAGAATCCTGAATATGGCGCCGGATATTGTATTCATTGGAATACAACGTGGTGACATTGGCCGGCATAATATCTGACAAGTAGCGTAGCCGCGACAAGTTAATATCCATAATAATGACTTGAGCGCCCAAGCCAGCAGCCATCTTTGCTGCCTGCGTGCCCACAACACCACCGCCGAGTATGAGCACTTTGCCTGGAGGCACGCCAGGTACGCCGCCGAGCAGTACGCCACGCCCTTTGATTGGTTTTTCCAAGTATTTGGCACCTTGCTGAATGGCCATTCGGCCCGCTACTTCCGACATAGGCACGAGCAGGGGTAGGCTGCGGTCGGGGAGTTCTACGGTTTCGTAAGCCAAACATACTGCGCCGCTCTTGATCATAGCGTGGGTGAGTGGCTCATAAGAAGCGAAGTGGAAGTAGGTGAATACCAATTGGTCTTTTTTGATGAGTTGGTACTCCTGCTCGATGGGTTCTTTTACCTTCATTATCATTTCGGCCCGATCGAACACATCCGAAGCTGCGTGGAGGATAGTAGCGCCTGCTTCTGTGTATTCAGCATCGTGAAAACCGCTTCCCTCGCCGGCCATGGTTTCTACATATACTTGGTGCCCGCGCTTGCTAAGCTCGAAAGCACCTGCGGGCGTCAGCGCCACGCGATTTTCATTGTCTTTGATTTCTTTTGGAACGCCAATGATCATAAATGTCAGCTGTTTTATTCGATTAGGAAAATTGTCGGAGCAATTGAAGAGAAGCTATCAGGCAGTAACGTTATGCTAACCAAAGCATCTGACTGCCAGCACATCAAGGCCTCCGAGCTTTATAAACTTGGCAAAAATAAAAAACCTTTTGCAAAGCCGAGATAAGCGGCGCCATAATTTGATTTAATCAGGGAGGAAGAGCGCCTGCTGCCTGGGCGGTACGATTTGTTGGCGAGCGACTACGTCGAACAGGTGCTGGACGGCCGCGCGGCCGCGTTGGCCGAGATGCAAGGTATAATCATTGACGTATAAAGCAATGTGCTGGTACATGACTGCTTCGTCCATCTCTTGGGCATGAGCGCGCACGAAAGGCAGGGCCGACGAGGGGTGATCAAAAGCAAACTGCACGCTGCGCTGCAATACGCGATTGACCTTGTGCTGAACGTCGAGGGGCAAGTCGCGCCGAATAGCAATACCCCCCAAAGGAATCGGCATACCGGTTGTGCTTTCCCAATGCTCGCCGAGGTCAAGCAGTTTGACCAACCCTTTTTGAGCGTACGTGAAGCGATTTTCATGAATGATTAGCCCCGCGTTTACGTCGCCAGCCAGTACGGCATCTTCAATATCCGAAAAAACCATTTCCACCTTGTGCTGTACCTCTGGGAAGGCATAGCTCAGGAGGAAATTGGCGGTTGTGTATTTTCCTGGAATGGCAATTGTGCCCGTGGCAATTGCTTCGCGGCTGTTAGCATTTTTAGCAATCAAGAGCGGCCCGCAGTTGTTGCCTAATGCACTGCCCGCATCGAGCAGCCGATAGGTATGTGTAAGATAGGCCACAGCGTGGTAACTGAGCTTGGTGATAGCCAACTCGCCAGCGAAGGCCTTTTGGTTGAGCATTTCGACGTCACCGAGTACCATATCGAATGCTAATCCTTCGGTATCAATTTTACCGTGTACCATAGCATCAAAAATGTAGGTGTCATTGGGGCAAGGAGAAAACCCTAAAGATAATTTCATATTTTTACCGTTGAAATAGTTGATACCGTACTATAGCATAGGTATGTTGAGAGATACGGTCGCTCCGTTAGAACGAGTTTCATTGTCAGTACAACAAAAAAGATTGACGATTTGACAACTTTATTGCTCAAAACACCTATTGCACAGCGAAATAATACCTTTATGCAAGTCATTTACGAAGATAATCATCTCATAGCGGTGAACAAACCAGCGGGTGTACTGGTTCAAGGCGACGACACGGGCGATACCCCACTAAGCGAGGTCGTAAAAGCCTATATTAAGACACGCTACAACAAGCCCGGCGATGTTTTTTTGGGTGTTATTCATCGCATTGACCGGCCGGTGAGTGGCGTAGTTGTTTTCGCGCGCACCAGCAAAGCGTTAGAACGCATGAACCGCCTCTTTCAGGAACGCCAAGTGCAGAAAACGTACTGGGCAATTGTCGGTAATCGCCCTGACCCGCTGAGTGGTCATCTGAAGCATTATATTTTAAAGGACTCCTCGAAGAACGTATCCAAAGCCTTTGAGCAGATGAGCAGTCGGGCCAAAGATGCGAAAGAAGCCCACCTTGATTATGAAACGATTGCCAGCATTGGCACGCATACCCTGCTCGAAGTGCGTCCGCTCACAGGGCGCCCCCATCAGATACGGGTGCAATTGGCAAAAATCGGCTGCCCCATACGCGGCGATGTAAAATACGGCTTTCCAACTGCCAATGACGACGGCTCCATTTGTCTGCACTGCCGGCAGTTGCATTTTGAGCATCCTACGTTGAAGCAAACGATTCGCATCACGGCTGCGCCACCCGATCAGCAATTCTGGAATCTGTTTTCACTTGACCAACAGGAATGAGTTGCCCCCTTCACGACGAAGCAGTGCAACGAAGCAAACCATTTTAAGCATACACGGTAATCAGAATACAATGTCCTCGTAGTCGTCAATGACGCTTGGGCCGACGGGTTCGCCGCGGGTAGCCATTTTTTGCATCGGATCGTGCTCATTCAAGCCAAACCGTAAGCCAGTAGCTTGCTCGATTTGAGCAATTGGCACTTGATAGGTTTTGAATTGTTCGTACTGGAAACCAACGCCGCGCTCGGTAATATCTTCGATGAGGTCATCCTGCTGCACGATGTAGCCAGTAGCAGAAGGTTCGCCATTAGCCTTTGTCATGACTAAGATTTTCCAGAATTTACCAGGTATTTGCACATCGCGGTGTTTGCGGTCGTTGTCAGCAAAAATGCAGCCAGAGAATACGGAAACGCGCAGGTTGTGCTGACGGGCGTTGCGCAGGGCATAATCCTCTAAGCCTTTCCAGCGCTGGGCGGAGCGATTGAAGTCTTTATGTTGCGGCGTGGCATTGGTCAGGTGGAACGTATCATTATTGGCTATAATAGCCTGTTCTACGGTGTTGCCCCAAAGTACATCTTCCCGACGCACCATGTGCCCGATGTCAAAATCATTATTGACATAAAAAGAGGCTGGCACCTGCATCGTGCTTGGAATGCGCTTATCCAGAACCCAGCGATCTGCTCCGATTTCCTTTCGGGATGGAATCTCGCTTTTCAATCGGTTATAGCCTTCCGCATCAATATTTACAGCCGTGTAGAAAGGCATCCGGCGCGCCGGATTCATAGCGATACTAAAGTGTTGGTAGTGCAGCAGCGGGCTGGATTCATCCGGTACTTTAGGTAAATTTAGCGGCAGCGGTAAAAATCGGGTGTCGAAGCCCGCTGTTTTCTCTGTGGGAAGAGGGTCGGTCGTTCCGCCGTTTTGTTCTTGTGTGTCGAAGTCCTCTGTTTTGTCTGTGGGAACTGGTGTTTCAAGTTCTTGCTCTTCTTCATTGAACGAGAATAGGGACTTGAGCCATTGCCAAAGCATACGTAGTATTTTCATTGCATCCGTTTTTGGGTTGTCAAAAATTATAATTCAAACCTAAAGGTACTAAAATTTATCAATTAACATGCAGTTAACATAACAAAATTACCACGTTTCTTTGAGGTAGTACCGTCTGCGATTGACGAATTTTCGTATTTTATTAAAGATAACACGATTTTAGATGCCTGATGCCAGCTATCCGCTACCCTGAAGCCTTTAGAGCATGTTTAAATTTCATACTTTGGTCTGCAAATGTTCATCTATGGAACCTCACTTTGCCTTTTTCTCGCTCCGTAGCGCTGCTATGCAGCTCAAAAAACGCTTCGTGAGAACCCAAATCTGATCATTTTCGACTTCAAAAACGAATTTTAAACATACTCTTAAAAAAGGAATTGACTATATTTAAAATGGAGTACAGGGGATGCTGTGGAAGGCTGTAAGCACTCTATTTTCAAGTGGACATGCCTGTTCATTCGCACGATGCATTTCATCAACTAAGTGATTGTCAATTAATTAGTGAACCAATCTATTTGTTTATGCGTTATTAATACATAAGCTATTTTGTAAAATAGTAAAACTATTAAAAATAAAAATTATGAGAACGATTGCCAAAATTGCCAGTTTGATGCTATTGCTATTCTGTACGCAAGTTATTATTGCCCAAAAGAATACGGCCCTTAGCTCCGGTAACATTATAAAAAATCAGCAGCAATATGGCAATAGTTTGTTGGGGCATGTGGCGCGTGGTGATTATCAGGCACGGCAGGGTAATTTTCAGGAAGCCTTGCTCAGCTATGATCAGGCAATTGCGCAGGATCCTGCATTTGCAGAGGCTTACATCAAACGGGCACTGATGAAATATCGCTTGGGTTGGACCGAGCAGGCACGTCGGGATTATGATTTTGCGTCTCGCCTCAATCCTTATGTAGCAGATTTGTACGGGTATGGCAATCACTTTCGCAAATTAAATGTCATTGCATTTGAGCCGTATGCGCTACTTTTTTCACCCAGTACCACACGCCGTTTGCAGTATTATGCGAGCCTATTCCCGGAACTGTCGGAAGCCGCTACTTCGCGTGATGCTCGATATGATTTATTGGCCTCGTTGGATGAGCAGGCAGCTATCTCTAAGAATCCTGCGGAACAGCATGTGCGTCAGGCAGTTCTTTGGCTCTGGGAAAAACAAGTATCGGTAGCAGAGCGCTATCTTGATCAAGCAATTGCGGAGCAGCCCACAGCGCCCGCGTATGATTTGTTAGGCTTGGTATATCAGGAAACCAAAAGTTTAGAAGCCGCCGAAGCCATGCACCAGCGCGCAATAGCGTTGGATTCTACGTATGCATTTGCCTATTACAATCTGAGCTTACTGCACCATGCCAAGCACAACTTGAATAAAGCGCAACAACTTGTGAATCAGGCTGTTAAACTAAATCCGGAGCTACACGCAGCCTATTTCCACCGAGCTATGCTCGCCAAAATGCTCGGGAATGCCCCTGCCGCACTGCGCGATTATGATTATTTAATGGCACAAAGCGATGCGTATGCCACGGAAATATTATTAAATCGTGCAATAGCACGGCAGTTTTCGGGCGATATAGTCGGTGCGCTGGAAGATATGAATTGCGCAATTGAGCAAGAGCGGCACACGGCAAGTTATTATTATGTACGTGGCAATATTTACATTTTATTAGAAAATTATTTCGCTGCTTTAGCAGATTATGATGCCGCTATTCAGTTGGATGCAGCATTTGCAGAGGCTTATTTCAATCGAGGTATTGCCTATTTGATGCTCAACAATCGGGCCAGTGCTTGCTACGATATGGAAAATGCTATCCGATTGGGCTACAAAGACGGAGAGGAAAAACTAATGTACCTGTGCAATTTTTAGTCTTTATCATAAAGCCTGAGGGGGTGGTATTTGTCCATAACATTATATTTGTTAGGATAACTGGTTGTCTCGGGTGTTCATATGATAAATGAATTTTTGATAGCCAATAGCGGCTAATCCATGTACACCGAACAATGCTACCCTCCGGCTTTTTTAGTTTTATGATAGCCTGCTTGCACAAGAAGCGCCACCACCTTATCTCGGTGGTCGCCTTGTATGATGATGTCGCCGTCTTTTGCGCTACCCCCCACACCTATCTTAGTTTTTAGCATTTTGGCAAGGTCTTTCAATTGCGCTTCGGGTCCGACAAAGCCCTTCACAACGGTAGCTTCCTTGCCGCCGCGCTGCTTGCGGTCTATCCAGACCCGCAACTGTTGGGCATTAGGCTCTACGGTCGCTACGGGTTCATCCGCATCGGGCAGCTGAAAATCAGGGTCGGTAGAAAACACCAATCCGTCAATATTTTTACGCATTTTTTTACTCATGAGTCAATCGTTTTGCCGCGCATAGCTTCCGCGATTACCACGTCCATAGCGCGATGTGCCAATGGTGCGGTGTAGGTATTGAGCGCTTCTATAGCACGGTTGATGGCGTCTTTATCGTCATTGGTAGCTGCCTGTTGGAGTTGCATTGCCAGTTGGCGAATGGCTTCCGCTTCGGTTTCCGAAAGGATGGTGGCGTTCTGGTCCAGAAATTTTTCCACCGAATGCAGTATATAATTTGCTTCATTGCGGGCTTCGAGCAGGGCGCGAACACTCATATCATCCTGGGCATGTTGAATGGATTCGAGTAGCATACGTGCCATTTCCTCCTCGCTGAGGCCATACTGCGAACGGATTTCAATTTCTTGTTCGATATCGGAGCGCAACTCTTTGGCCCGTACCCGCAGGATGCCGTCGGCGTTGAGTATAAAATGAATTTCAATCTTCGGTAGGCCAGCGGGCATAGGCGGTATGCCTTTTAGAATAAATTCCCCCAACTTGCGGTTGTGCGATACGAGGTCGCGCTCGCCCTGATAAACGGCGATTTTGAGGTTGCGTTGCCCGTCCACGGAAGTTGTGTATTGACGCCCCACACTGGCTGGCACTTTAGAATTGCGCGGCAGGATAACATCCATAAGCCCTCCCACGGTTTCGATGCCCAAAGAAAGTGGCGTAACATCCAGCAGCAGCAGTTTTTTTTGATTGCCAGATAGCACATCCGCCTGAATGGCAGCCCCCAGCGCCACCACTTCGTCGGGGTTCAGTTTATCGAACACCGGCTTACCAAAGAAAGTGCTTACACGTTCCTTAACCAAAGGTACGCGCGTAGAGCCGCCCACCATGATAATATGGTCAATAGCTGCTGGGGAAAGCCCCGCGTCACGGAGTGCATTGTTGCAGCAAGCCATCGTTTTGTCCACGAATGGCTGGATAAGTTGGTTGAATTGTTCGAGCGTAATACGGCAGTCCAACCCTTGAAGCTCGCCGACATAAACGTCATGGGTACTGAGGTACTTCTTGGCAGCTTCGGCCTGAAGGCGCAGCGCTTGCCCAAGTGCTCGGTCGGCTTGAATGGTAGCCTGACCCAATTGATTCTGCTGCATCCAAAAATCCATGATGGCTCGGTCAAAATCATCTCCGCCCAAGAAGGTATCGCCATTGGTAGCCTGCACTTCAAAAATACCATTTTCGATGTGCAGGATAGATATATCGAAGGTGCCCCCGCCCAAGTCATACACCGCAACGGTCTGATTATCAGCTTCATTTAATCCAATACCATAGGCCAAACTGGCGGCCGTAGGCTCATTCACAATCCGCAGCACATCCAGCCCTGCGAGCTTACCCGCATCGCGCGTGGCTTGGCGTTGGGCATCATTGAAATAAGCGGGTACCGTAATGACGGCGCGCTGCACGGGCTGATTCAATTCGCGCTCAACAAGTCGGCGAAGTTCTTTTAAAATTTCAGCCGATAGTTCTACCGGCGTAAAGAAGCGATCCTGCACGCGAATTTTGACCAAACTGTCGGTGTCTTCATCAATAATTTTATATCCTAAATGCCCTTCAAAGGACTGTACGTCGCGGTAAGATTTACCCATGAGACGCTTGACCGAATAGATGGTGTGCTCTGGGGCGGTGATGAGTTTTTCCTTGGCCGCATCTCCTACTATAATCTGCTGATTATCAGCAAAATGAATAACCGATGGAACCAAAGTACTCTTCCCATCTATATTCTTAACGGCCACCGGCTGCCCGTCCTTCATCCAAGCTACTAAGCTGTGCGTAGTGCCGAGGTCTATACCAACTATCAAATCCTGCTCTTTTTCGAGCGTACCTGACTTCAGGTTGATGGAGAATTTTGCCATTATAAGCTGCTGTGTGCTGTGATTGGACAATAAATAACAAATGCTGTTATCTTATAAAATTAAAAAAAAATATTTTTTTCGTTGTAAAGCATTGATAATCAATAATTCGGAATATAAAAATATCTTTACGCTATTATAATATTCAACAACATTGCAAGCCGCGCTACCATTTTTATATGGCTTTTAAAAAACGCAAAGTTACACTACTAACAGCGTAGTACAAAAGTTTGTTTGATACGCGGCGCAACTTATAGCATGCGAGCAAAGCTAAAAATCATACACACTTAACACATGATATTTTCTTTTCCAACGCTGGAGTGTTATCTTTGTATTTGAAATATTACAACCAATACATGTTCCTTTCCTTGCTCAGCGTATTTTTTATTGTACTGATTATCAGCTTTTTCGGTTCGTTGCCTTTCGGACCAATCAACTTGATGATGATCGAAACCACGCTTCGCAATAGCCTGCGCGCTGGCATCCCTTTTTCCGTAGCGGCGGCGCTGGTAGAAATGGGGCAATCGTGGGTAGCTTTGCAAGGCAGCACCTGGATTGAGCAATTGCTCAAAGGCGGCCCATGGGTGCAATTAGCTGGATTCGTTTTTTTTCTGCTACTGGGGCTGGTATTTTTATTCAAAAAAAATCAGCAGGAAGGCACATCTACATCAATCTCGCATCGGGGCGGGCCATTCATTAAGGGCTTCGTTGTCGCTTCGCTCAATCCACAAGCTATCCCATTTTGGATCATCATATTAGCTATTTTACGCAGTGAAAACCTATTGGAAATCAGCGCACAAAGTCCATTTTTTGTCATTATTACATTCACGATCGCCGCCTCCGCCGGCAAGTTAGCAGCCCTGCTTTTATTTGGGTTGCTCAGTGTGCACATTTTCAGCCGCATGGCTTTATTACGTAAGCATCTCAATCGTATCATCGGGTTCATCCTCATCGGCATTGGCATGGCGCAAGCAATTTTTAGCCTCCTCGTATAATGAATCTCCACACAGAATCGTTTATTTTACTTGTATATATCATAATTTACCGGTATTTTTGAAATTCGGTAAGCATCACCGTCACAAAAAACAGCATCTTATGAAAAAACCCATGCATTTATTATGGTTGCTCCTGCTTAGTTGTACAGCGTTGACAGCGGCGGCCCAACAAATCGAATATGGAGAGGCAACCTATTATTCCGATAGTTTTCAAGGGCGTGAAACCGCTTACGGTGTAAAATATGATAAAAATGAATTAACAACTGCCCACAAGATGTACCCCTTCGGTACTTTACTTCGCGTAACCAGATTAGATAATAAAAAATCAGTAATCGTAAAAGTAATAGACAGAGGGCCTTATACAGATGGGCGCGTGGTTGACCTTTCACGTAAAGCCGCTGAAAAGTTGGATATGATTAAGGATGGGGTGGTAAAGGTAAAAGTAGAACTGCATGAGCAAGCACCCAAAACAAGCACCGGAACAAAGCCCCCGACCACTGCTACTACCACCAGTACCACTGCTGATAATGCTAAACCGACTCGCCAGCCCGAATCATACGAAACGGGTGGCAATGTAGCACCTACCCGCACCGTCAATAATAACCGCACCACCGCACCAACAACAACAAAACCAGCAGACAGCAAACCGCCAGAAAAAGAAAAAACAACGCAAACTGCCGCCAAGCCAGCAGCCTCAGCACAATTAGTAGGGAAGGATTATACGCAGTACGGGCTGTATAAAATACAATTAGTACGCCCAGAACGCAAGGGTTTTGGGGTGCAAGTGGCAGCCTTAACTACGTATGAAAATATGATGCAGCAGATTGCTGATCTGCAAGCAAAATCATTTACCAATATTTTAGTCAGCATTGAAAAAAATAAAGACAACAAGCCAATGTATAAAATTATACTTGGGCCTTTTGATAAGGAAGAGCAAGCAACAAGCTATCGCAGCAGTTTGCAGAAAAAATATAAAATGAAGGGTTTTGTGGTAAATTTGGGAACGATCAATTATTAACATGCAAAAAATGTTGCCTGCTGATGGTCGTCTCGTGAGGCATCATTTCAGTAGGCAATATTGTAATGATAGGTAAATAAATAGGTAGGCGATAAAGTCTAAACATCTAATAATCAGCATTTTGTGTATTCAATTAATCGCATTTCCATTATTTATTGTACAATTTCGATGCTGCCGTTTTGTCGTTTCAACGGAATGATTTTTTCTCGTAAGTTAACCACTTCAATAGCGGTGGGCACATCGGTGAATTTGAAATAGCTGGTGACCCCAGGTTTACCAATTGCTTCCAGACATACCTGATAGATCACGCTGCCGTCGGGTAGGCTCTGTCCTTTGAGCGAATCGTCAATCCAAGCAACCGTCAGAATGCCTTCTTCTACTCGGTGGTCGCCAAAATTATCTTTACCCAAATAAGGTAAATTTAAGTTTTTTAACTCTTTAAATTTCAATACTTTACCGTTCCAGGTAATCGTATATTGCATAGATAACAACTTCTCGAATCCTGCAACGCGCACATCCATGCACACGGTTTCACCGGTTTTAACACTATGCTGGTCGGCACTAATCGTGAGTTGTTGGGAGACAGTTCCAGCAGCATTCGTCGTGGTTGCCACAGTCGTTTGAGGGGAGGCGGCATCCGAGGCAGCTGGTGCAAGCGTAGGCTCGCCGGACGACGGTTCGGATGTAGATTTAGCACCACAAAAAGCAAGCGCCATCGCCATTAGCACAAATAAAACCTGTTTCATCACTTTTTGTTGCAAAGATAAAAAACTTGCATAAAGCACGAAGAAATACAATGTAACAAAAGTTTTACTTTGACATCATCGCTAAATATCCCCATTGGAAATAGTCATTTCTACGGGGCACTTTGAATAAGTATGAATTGATTTAATTTGTAAAATTTAGATTTTAAACGATTTACGATTGTAGATTAATTAACATATTAACGATTAGTTGAGCGGCTTGCACGCACTTCCCGTAGCGGACGGTTTTGTACGTGGCTTTCCACCCAGCCGGG
>CALMSP010000137.1 GCA_937872405.1 uncultured Saprospiraceae bacterium
GCTACGCCTCATTGTCCATTTTTCAAAATCATCATACATTCTGCCTCACTACCGCCAATTTTATAGTTTTACAATGATGGAAAATCAAAACAATCAAACGCTCAAAAATGCTTTGAGTGGTGACATAAACGCTTTTCAAAGTCTATTCGCTGGTTTTCAAAATCAGTTAAAATCATATTTATATCGCTTGCTTGCCAGCCGAAACGATGCAGAAGATTTAACCCACGACACTTTCATAAAAGCATTTGAAAAACTTTCCACATTTAAGGGTGAAGCATCATTGAAAACGTGGATTTTTCAAATAGCAACCAATCTATCTTACAATTATTTGCAAAAACAAAAACGCTGGACACCTGATGTAAGTGAACAAGCTAAAAAATTAGTGCTCCAAAATCCGGCATTGAGAAATGAAATTATCAAAGTTCACGAGACTTCAACAGATGCTAAGTATGATATGAAAGAACATATTGATACTTGTTTTACTTGTATTTCTAAAAACCTGCCTATCGAAAACCAAATTGCTTTAATGCTGAAAGACATTTATGATTTTTCGGTAACAGAAATTTGTATGATTTTAGAAAAAACAGAAGGCATTGTAAAATACTTGTTGCAAGACGGCAGAAAGACTATGACAGAAATATTCGACAATCGTTGTGCTTTGGTCAACAAAAATGGCGTTTGTCATCAATGTTCAGAATTGAATGGTTGGTTCAATGCGAAAGAGAATCAGCAACAGGCATTAATGAAATTAGACTTAGTAAAAGGTTCAAAAAAATACAACCGTGACGAACTTTATCAAATCAGGACAACACTGGTTAAAGCCATTGACCCATTACGCTCAAAAGGTGCAGACCTACAAGAAATATTATTAAAATGTAACAGTATGGCAATGGGTGAAGTTCCTTTTACAAATTAATCTGACATACAAAATGCCACCGCTTTTGGTGGCACATTTGTTTTTTTCGCTACACACAGACCAACGCTAAAAAATCCAAAAGAGCCACCAAACCGACGCACAAAGAGACCGTAAAAATGGACAACATAGTAACGACAAACAGAACACCAGCACCTAACCGCAGTTTGGCGAAATGGCGGGTGAAGTGCTTCTATGACTGTTTTGTGCTTAACCAAAGTGTAGTTCTTCGATTGAACATTTGTGCTGAAAATATCCGCTATCGCCAGTTCATACAACCGTTGTAAATACCCTAAACAAACGGGCACGGGAAATTGCTATCCGATAGGGCATCATTTTACTTCTGATACGCAATTTTGCCCCTTGGAATAGAAAAATTGCTGTTTTTAATAGGAATGTGGGGGTGCAAAGTAGCAATTTCCGCTTTCTGCATGACTAAGTGGTGCCAGGGAAGGGTAATTTGCTTGGTTCGTATCGCAACATTCTGGGCTATAACAAAGGAAGCGTTGTTGTGTTAAAATCTGCTTCAGCTGCTTGACGAAATTGGCTACAAGTCTCGGCGATGGTCTGTTGTATCGGGGTGTATTCAAAATTTGGAAAATCGGTGAGCGATTTGCCATTTTGATAGTAAAACGAGCGCGTGGCGTGGTTGGCTACTTCGCGGGTGATAAGCGGCCGACGGCCTGATAAAAGTGTGCGCAGCCACTCTACGCGCCAAGCAATTTGCTGAATGAGCGGCGTCACTCGGATGCGAGGTGGCTTGCGTTGCAAGTGGGCGGCTATTTCGTTCATTACTGTTTGAAAGCGAAGGTTTTCCGTGTTTAAAATATAGCGTTCGTTTGTTATATTACTTTCCATCAGTTGTATCATAAACCGTGCAACATCGCGTACATCTACAAAGCCCGATACGCCGGTAGTGTAAAACGGAAAGTTGTTCCAAACCAACCGAAACAGTTGTTGGGGCCCTTCGTGCCAGCGCCCGCTACCTATGATAATGGAAGGATTGACCACGGCTACGGGCAGCCCTTCCACCATGCCGCGCCATACTTCGTTTTCTGAAAGGTATTTGCTGATGGCGTATTCGGAGTTGTAATTGCTGCGTTCCCAACGGCTCTGCTCGGTAACGATATCTGTATTTTTACGACGCCCGATAGCCGCTACCGAACTGACGTGCACCATTTTTGCAATGCCCGCGTGTAGGGCCGCATTCACCACGTTGGCGGTGCCTTCCACATTTACCTGGCGCATTTGGTTGCGGTCGCGTGGGTCAAACGACACGATGGCCGCACAATGGTACAGTTGTTGCACGTTTTGCATAGCCTTTTCGAGGGCGAAGATGTCGAGCAGGTCGCCTTCTACCCACGCAATTTGGTCGGCAATATCCGCTACCAAATCCATTCGACTATTGGATCGGCGCAAGGCCCGTACTTGCGTATAGCCTTCGCGCAGCAGATAGCGTAGCAAATACGACCCCAAGAAGCCCGTGCCACCGGTAACGAGAATCTGTTTGTTTTTTGAATGATTCAAACCGTGGAAAAATTTATTTTAACAATCTAAACATGCGCTGCTGGTTCAGCATTTTTGCAGTGCCTTACAGCCGCTATAAAGATTTGATTTACAAAGCATTTCAAAGCAAAAAAAAGCCTACCTTATCCACGCTTGTATCCCTGCTAAAGGCTGCGGGTACGCCCGCCGTCCACAGTGATGTTCGTGCCCGTGACGTAAGCAGCGGCCGGCGAAGCCAGAAAGGCTACTACCGCGGCTATTTCCAATGGATCGGCAAAGCGCCCCAGTGGAATCTCTTTTTTCATGCGCTCGACTACGGTTTTGGTATCGGTATTGGCGCGTTTGGCTGCATTTTGGATAATCTCGTCGAGGCGCTCCGTGGCTGTCATGCCTGGAAGTACATTATTCACGGTGATACCGTGCCGAGCCACTTCATTGGCAAGGGTTTTGGCCCAGTTGGCTACTGCCGCACGGATTGTATTGGATACGCCGAGGTTGTCCAAAGGTGCTTTCACTGAAGTAGAAATGATATTGATAATGCGTCCGTAGCTGTCTTTGATCATGCTAGGCAGCACATTTTGAACCAACAACTGATTGCAAATCAGGTGATTATGAAAGGCTTGCCGAAAGGCTTCGGGTTGCGCTTCCAGCAAGGAGCCGCCTGCGGGGCCGCCGGTATTATTCACTAAAATATGTATGTGGCGCGTAGAAACCAGCGCTTTTACTTTTGCCGCCAGATCTTGGCTATCCGAAAAATCAGCAACCAAAAATTCGTGATTTTGGTCTTCAAAGGTTCTTGGCAACTCCTGGAGAATGCCTGCCATCACCTCTGCGGAGCGCGACACCAACACGACGTTGGCCCCAAGTGCCGCCAATTCATACGCAATTGCCTTGCCAATACCTTTGCTGCCGCCACCCACTAGCGCATTTTTTCCTTGCAAATTGAGGTTCATGCTGTTATTTTTGAAATTCCGGCTAAAATTACTATTTTTCGTTCAATTGTTGCGTTGCAGGGTTTTTATCTGATGCGCCCCCATCTAACCTATAATAGTGTTTTCAACTTTTTCAACCATTCAACAACCCAATTATGGCACTAACCAAACCATTTCATTTAAAAGGCTGGATTGATGAAAATCGCCACCTACTCAAGCCGCCCGTTGGCAATCAGCAGGTTTATAGAGGCAACGATGATTATATTGTAATGGTCGTGGGCGGGCCCAATGGGCGCAAGGATTACCACTGGGAAGACGGGGAGGAGTTGTTCTATCAAATAGAAGGGGATATCGTGTTGCGGGTTATCAATGAGCAGGGGCAACCCGAAGCCATTCCTATTCGAGAAGGGGAAATGTTTTTGCTGCCACCCCGC
>CALMSP010000138.1 GCA_937872405.1 uncultured Saprospiraceae bacterium
GGTTAGAAGGGTTACGCGCTTCAAAAAGTTCGGTTACTCTTGGAAGACCGCCCGTGATATCCTGAATCTTGCCCAGTTTACGCGGAATCTTGGCAATACGTTGCCCAGCTTTCACTTCAATATTGTGCTCAATCGAAATATAGGAACCTACTGGTAGATTGTATGACTTGAGTTCTTCACCATCGGGTGAAACAATTCGTATCGTTGGTACTTTCTTTTTATTCCGCGGTTCGATGATTACTTTTTCTGCGTAGCCCGTTTGCTCATCTCGTTCTACCCGGAAGGTAATACCTTCTTCTATATCCTCAAAGCGAGCAATACCAGCGTATTCGGATACGATAATGGCATTGAAAGGATCCCATTCGCAGATCGTCTGACCGCGATGTACCTCCTCCCCTTCCTTCACAAACAAGCTGGCACCGTATGGAATATAATGTGTAGCAAATAGTTTACCAGAGCTTGCATCTATAATACGTACTTCACCTGTGCGCGAAAGCACAATGTTCACTTTATTGTCCAACTCGTCGGTGTATTCAGTGACCCGAACGCCGTCAAGGCTACTTTGCCATTGAATCTGGAGATGATTTCTGATTCCGTTTTGGATACAGAAGCCACACCGCCTACGTGGAAAGTGCGCAACGTAAGCTGTGTACCTGGTTCGCCAATGGACTGCGCCGCAATGATACCCACAGCATCGCCTCTTTCTGCAATACGACCAGTTGCTAAGTTTTTACCATAACATTTCGTGCAGACACCGCGCTTGGTTTCGCAGGTAAGCACGGAGCGAATGTTAACGGTTTCTACCCCTTCCGCTTCAATGTAATCCGCCATTTTGGCATCAATATAATCGCCTGCCTTTAGGATCAGCTCATCGGTAGTTGGATGATAGACATCGTGCAAGAGGAAACGACCTTCAATACGCGAAGCCAAGGGTTCGATTACTTTTTCATTATCCTTGAGCGCAGAAGTTTCAATGCCACGCAGGGTAGCACAATCTTCTTCCATCACAACAACATCTTGCGCTACGTCCACCAAACGACGGGTCAGGTAGCCTGCATCGGCAGTTTTCAAAGCTGTATCCGCCAAGCCTTTGCGTGCACCGTGTGTAGAGATAAAGTACTCAAGCACCGACAATCCGTCCACGAAGTTAGCCAAAATGGGGTTTTCGATGATAGCTCCACCCGAATCACCAGATTTTTTGGGCTTAGCCATCAATCCGCGCAAACCACACAACTGCTTGATCTGTTGCTTGGAGCCGCGCGCACCTGAGTCGAGCATCATAAACACCGAGTTGAACCCTTGCTTGTGCTCGGCCAGTTCCTTCATCAGGGTGTCCGTGATTTTGTTATCGGCGTAGGTCCATTTATCAATAATTTGATTGTAACGCTCGTTATTTGTAATCAGACCCATGTTGTAGTTGTCCCACACTTCGTCCACCTCTGCCTGTGCTTCTTGCAACATATGCTGCTTGATACTTGGCGTGATCAGATCGCCCAGATTAAAAGATAATCCGCCTTTGAATGCCCAAAGGAATCCCATTTCCTTGATGGCATCGAGGAAATCTGCTGTCACGCGGAAGTTGGTGCGCCGGATAATGTCGCCAATGATCTTTTTCAGGTTCTTTTTGGTCATCAACTGGTTGATGAACGGCACATTTTCTGGTACTGTCTGATTGAAGATAACCCGACCAGTCGTCGTCTCAATCAATTTGTGCACCAAATTTCCATGTTCATCTTCTGTTCTTACCCTTACTTTGATCACCGCGTGCAAGTCGAGTTGCCCTTCATTGAAGGCAATCGTTACTTCTTCTGAGGAGTAGAATGCACGCCCTTCGCCTTTTACTTTGATCGTATCCGTAGAACGGCGTTCCTTTGTAATGTAGTACAAGCCAAGTACCATATCCTGTGAAGGCAATGTGACTGGTGAGCCATCCTGCGGGTTAAGCATATTGTGCGACGACAGCATCAGCACTTGTGCTTCCAGAATTGCAGCCTGGCTGAGTGGTACGTGAACCGCCATTTGGTCGCCATCAAAATCGGCGTTAAAGGCGCCGCAAACCAATGGGTGCAACTGAATAGCCTTGCCTTCTATTAGCTTGGGTTGGAATGCCTGAATTGAAAGGCGGTGCAGCGTTGGGGCACGATTGAGCATTACTGGATGCCCTTTCAAAATATTTTCGAGAATTTCCCAGATCACGGGATCTTTCCGATCTACCAATTTTTTAGCTGATTTTACCGTTTTTACAATGCCGCGCTCAATCAACTTCCTGATAACGAATGGTTTGAACAATTCAGCAGCCATACCCTTGGGAATACCACACTCGTGCAGTTTGAGCGTAGGCCCTACCACAATCACAGAGCGCCCAGAGTAATCCACGCGCTTACCCAATAGGTTCTGGCGGAAGCGTCCTTGCTTGCCTTTCAGGATGTCACTGAGCGACTTGAGCGCGCGCCCACCTTCGGCTTTTACAGCATTGGATTTGCGCGAGTTATCAAATAGGGAATCTACAGCTTCCTGTAACATCCGTTTTTCGTTACGCAAGATCACTTCCGGCGCCTTGATTTCCAGCAAACGCTTCAGGCGATTATTCCGTATAATAACTCGACGGTACAGGTCATTCAAATCCGAACTCGCAAAGCGGCCGCCATCTAATGGCACCAATGGCCGAAGCTCTGGCGGCACCACAGGCAAGTACTGAATAACCGTCCATTCTGGGCGGCTATTAGCAATGGTTAGTCCTTCACGGAACGCTTCTACCACGCGCAGACGCTTGAGTGCTTCTGACTTGCGTTGCTGTGAAGTTTCATTGGCTGCTTGGTGGCGCAGATCATAAGAAAGCTGATCAAGATCAAGGCGCATCAGCATTTCGCGGATGGCATCAGCTCCCATTTTTGCTACAAATTTGCTGGGGTCGCTATCGTCCAAGCCTTGATTTTCGGCTGGCAGCGATTCCAATATCTCCAAATATTCTTCTTCTGAGAGTAGATCTCCAGGATTAACATTTTCTTCCCTTTTCAAGCCAGGTTGAATGACAACATAGCGCTCATAGTAAATAATGGATTCCAATTTTTTGGAAGACAGCCCTAGCAAGTACCCAATTTTGTTGGGCAGCGATTTAAAGAACCAGATATGTACAACCGGAACCACCAGTTTTATGTGTCCCATGCGTTCGCGGCGCACCTTTTTTTCGGTTACTTCTACACCGCAGCGGTCGCAAACGATACCCTTGTACCGAATACGCTTGTACTTACCGCAGTAGCATTCATAGTCCTTTACAGGCCCGAAGATACGCTCACAAAACAAGCCATCACGCTCCGGTTTGTAAGACCGATAATTGATCGTTTCTGGTTTCAACACCTCACCGTAAGAACGCTCCAGAATTTCATCGGGTGAAGCCAGACTAATAGTGATGCTGTCAAAATCTTGCTTTTGAACCTGTTGATTATTCTTTTTAAATGGCATATCCTGATTTTTGGAGATTTCAAACTTTAGAGATTAGACTTTAGATGGGTGATCCGCTGTCTGTTTTCTTACATTTGAAATCTGGAATGTTAATCAAATTTTACATCCAACGCCAAGCCGCGCAATTCGTGTACCAATACGTTGAACGATTCTGGAATATTCGGCTCTGGCAGGTTATCGCCTTTCACAATAGCTTCGTAAGCCTTCGCCCGACCATTAATATCGTCAGACTTGATCGTGAGCAATTCCTGCAGAATGTTTGATGCGCCAAATGCTTCCAAGGCCCACACTTCCATCTCGCCGAAGCGCTGACCCCCGAACTGTGCCTTACCGCCCAATGGCTGCTGGGTGATGAGGGAGTACGGACCGATGGAGCGCGCGTGCATTTTATCGTCCACCATGTGCGATAGCTTCAGCATGTAAATAACGCCTACAGTTGCCTGCTGGTGGAAGCGATCACCTGTTTCCCCATCGTGCAGGTAGGTTTGCCCTAATGAAGGCAGCTGCGCTTTTTGGATAAATTCTTCAATTTCATCGCGCGTGGCGCCGTCGAAGATTGGCGTTGCGAATTTCACGCCCATTTTTTCGCCAGCCCAGCCAAGTACCGTTTCAAAAATCTGCCCCAGATTCATACGAGAAGGTACGCCTAATGGGTTGAGTACGATATCCACGGCTGTGCCGTCTTCCAAGAAGGGCATATCCTCGATACGCACAATCCTGGACACAATGCCTTTGTTACCGTGGCGTCCGGCAAGTTTGTCGCCCACTTGCAGTTTGCGCTTTTTCGCCATATAAACCTTCGCCAACTTGAGTACGCCTGCGGGCAATTCATCACCGATACTGATATTGAATTTCTCCCGTTTGTAGCGTCCCACTTCCTCATTTACTTTGATGCTATAATTGTGCAGCAATCGTGCAATGAGTTCGTTGGTTGGTGGTTCGTTTGTCCAGTTGCTGTAGTCAATGGTAGAGTAATCCAACTCGCGCAACAACTCCTGCGTGAACTTAGTACCTTTCGGAATAGCTGGTTCGCCGTAAATGGTTTTTACCCCTTGCGACAATTTGTCTTTTACAAGTGTTAACATCTTGTCAATCAACACCGTACGAAGCTCATTGAGTGCTATCTGATGTGCATCATCTAATTTGTCAATCTGTTCTTTTTCTTGGTCTTTCTGTGCCTTGTCCTTCTTAGCGCGTGCAAACAACTGCTTATCAATCACGATACCGTTGGTAGAGGGTGGCGCTTTCAACGAAGCATCCTTTACATCACCGGCTTTATCGCCAAAGATGGCGCGCAAAAGTTTTTCCTCTGGTGTCGGGTCGGATTCTCCTTTAGGCGTGATCTTACCGATCAGAATATCGCCTTCCTTGATCCACGCCCCCACTCGGATAATACCGTGCTCGTCGAGGTCTTTGGTTGCATCTTCGCTAACGTTAGGAATATCATTGGTCAATTCCTCTTCGCCCAACTTCGTGTCGCGCACATCCATTTCAAAATGCTCGATATGCACCGAAGAGAAAATATCTTCTCTAATAACCCGCTCAGAAATTACGATAGCATCCTCAAAGTTGTAGCCTTTCCAAGGCATGAATGCCACTTTGAGGTTTTGCCCAAGCGCCAGTTCGCCTTTCTCCGTAGCATAGCCGTCGCATAAGATTTGACCTTTATTTACGCGGTCGCCACGACGTACAATAGGGCGCAGGTTGATACAAGTACCCTGATTGGTGCGTAGGAATTTGGTTAAGACATATTCTTTGCGGCTGTCTTCAAATGAAACCAGTTGCTCTTGCTCAGAACGATCATAGCGGATGACGATCCGATTGGCATCAACGAATTCTACTACACCGTCGCCTTCTGCATTGATGAGCATTCTGGAATCGCGCGCTACTTTTCCTTCCAAGCCCGTACCTACAATAGGTGAGCTTGGGCGAATGAGTGGCACGGCTTGACGTTGCATGTTCGACCCCATCAGGGCGCGGTTGGCGTCATCATTTTCCAAAAATGGAATCAAGGATGCAGACACCCCAACGATCTGGTTAGGCGCTACGTCCATATATTCCAATTCATCAGGTGTCAATACCGGAAATTCCCCGTGCTCCCGCGACTTTACGCGCTCATTGATGAAGTTTCCTTGTTCATCAATTGGGGCATTTGCTTGTGCAATTTTTCGATAATCTTCCCCTTCCGCTGAGAGGTACTGAGCTTCCTGTTCTACCTCTACCCGCCCATCGGTCACTCTCCGGTAAGGCGTCTCCAAAAAGCCCATTTTATTGATCTTAGCGTGTACGCACAAGGTAGAAATCAACCCGATATTGGGGCCTTCAGGCGTTTCAATTGTACAAAGGCGACCATAGTGGGAGTAATGCACGTCGCGCACCTCAAACCCTGCACGCTCTCGCGAAAGACCTCCGGGGCCCAGTGCCGAAATTCTGCGCTTATGCGTAATTTCCGACAAGGGGTTTGTCTGGTCTAAGAATTGTGACAATTGGCTGGTGCCAAAAAATGAATTAATGACGGAGGATAAGGTACGTGCATTGATCAAATCCATTGGCGTAAACACTTCATTATCACGCACATTCATCCGCTCTCGGATAGTACGAGCCATACGCGCCAACCCTACGCCAAACTGTGCATAAAGCTGTTCGCCTACTGAACGTACTCGGCGGTTGCTCAAGTGGTCAATATCATCTACTTCCGCTTTTTGGTTCATTAAGCTCACCAAGTACTTCACAATAGCGATGATATCTTCTTTGGTGAGTACCAACACCTCTTCGCTTGTGTGCATGCCCAATTTGCGGTTGATTTTGTACCGCCCCACTTCACCGAGATTATAGCGCTTGTCTGAGAAAAACAGCTTTTCAATAATACCACGCGCCGTTTCCTCATCAGGGGGGTCTGTACCACGCAATTGGCGATAGATATAAGACACCGCTTCGATTTCCGAACTCGTGGGGTCTTTTTGCAGGGTATTGTATATGATGGAATAGTCTTGGTCAATCTCCTCTTTTTGCAAAATCACGGTGCTCACTTCTGCCGACAGGATCGCTTCGATATTTTCCTCATCCAGCACAATATCCCGTTCCAAAATAATTTCGTTGCGTTCTATAGTCACCACTTCGCCCGTGTCTTCATCTACAAAGTCTTCCGTCCAGGTACGTAATACCCGCGCGGCCAACTTACGCCCAATGGATTTTTCTAAGTCTTCACGGGTTACTGGCACTTCGTCAGCTAAGTCGAATAGATCAAGAATTGCTTTATCTGTGTCGAAACCAATACCGCGCAGGAGCGTCGTGACTGGGAATTTTTTCTTACGATCAATGTAAGCGTACATCACCGTGTTGATATCGGTGGCAAATTCCATCCAAGCACCTTTGAAAGGAATCACTCTGGCAGAGTAGATTTTGGTGCCGTTGGGGTGGAACGTCTGCCCAAAAAATACACCTGGTGAACGATGCAATTGCGACACGATCACGCGCTCGGCTCCGTTGATCACAAAGGTACCTTTAGGCGTCATGTAGGGGATGTTGCCCAAGAATACATCTTGCACAATCGTCTGAAAATCAACGTGTTCTTCATCGTTACAAGACAGACGCAGCTTTGCTTTGAGCGGTACGCTGTACGTCAATCCGCGTTGCATACACTCCTCTATACTGTAGCGAGGTGGGTCCACAAAGTAATCCAAAAACTCCAGCACAAAGATGTTTCGCGCATCTGTGATTGGAAAGTTTTCCTGAAAAACTTTATAAAGCCCTTCATTCATGCGGTTTTCCGGTGTTGTTTCCAACTGGAAGAACTCCTGGAAGGACTTCATTTGTATTTCGAGCAAATCAGGATATGGAGAGGGAAGTTTGATTTTGCCGAAGCGCACTCTTTTATCTTCGGCGTTGAGTACCTTACCGTTTGACGTCATTTGCGATAGATATTTATGTTACCGGCAATTATTACGATATTCAGAAAACCAGCTCGTAGCTATAATACCCATGAGCCTGTAAAAAGTTCAATTTTGCTTAGAATATAATCCAAGACGACGATAGGCTTAGCAGATTGCAAGCAACCCGCTAAGCCTTTTCGATTAGCCAAAGCCCCCATATAAGATAATATTGATTCAATGTTATCGGGCTTTTGGCGCACAAGAAGCGTATTACTTCAGTTCTACTTCTGCGCCAGCTTTTTCCAGACTCGCCTTGATATTCTCGGCTTCGTCTTTTGGAATACCTTGCTTCAGTACGCTTGGCGCACCATCCACTAGGTCTTTTGCTTCCTTCAAACCAAGCGATAGTAGGTTTTTCACTTCCTTCACTACGTTTAGTTTGTTAGCGCCAGCTGCCTTCAGTACCACGTCGAATTCTGTTTTCTCTGGAGCAGCAGCTCCACCTCCGTCGCCGCCGGCAGCGGGGCCAGCTACAGCAATAGCCGCAGCAGCAGGCTTGATACCATATTCCTGTTCCATAATGTTGGTCAATTCCACCACATCTTTGATGGAGAGGTTAGCCAGCTGTTCTGCAATCGCTTTCAGATCTGCCATTTTAATAATTTTTTGAAAGTTTCAAATAAAGTTAACGCTTATGGTGCGTTGAGCTTGGAAGCCTTAATTATGTGTACCATTGAAATACATTGCACTACAATTTGAAAACAGAAGTTGATGCTTTTAACAATAGCTGTTTTTCAATTGAGTATGCTTCATTATTTTCAATGATACGGGCATGTGATTATTCGCCGCGTTCTTCCAACGCTTTGAGTAAGCCCATGATGTTAGAACCACCAGATTGAAGTGCCCCCAACAGGTTGGCCGCCGGAGCGCTCAACAAGCCAAGCAAATCACCCAACAATTCGTCTCTTGATTTGAGGCTACTAAGTGCCTCTAATTGGTCGTCGCCGATATAAACCGCTGTATCTATGTAAGCCGCTTTTACCGCCGGACGTTCTTTGTCTCCACGAAATTCCTTGATCAGGCGTGCAGGCAAGTTAGCTACTTCTGTAAACATAAGTGCCGTAGGCCCATGCAATGCCTCATACAGGGGTTCGTAGTTTTTTTCTTGCGGGGCAGCTTCGAGCGCTTTTTTGACAAGGGTATTTTTTACCACCGTCATTTCAATGCCTTTTTCAAAGCACATTCTCCGCAACTTATTTACCTGTTCTACCGTAAGAGTTGAGGAATCAGTAATATAGAAAAATGAACTATTACTGATCTTTTCTTTCAACACTTCTATGGTAGCACTTTTTTCTGCTCTGGTCATTATCTTTCAGATTTTGAATCTTAGCGAATAGTTTTAGTATCTACCTTGATACCGGGACTCATGGTGCTGGCTACTGTTACGGTTCTCATATACGTCCCCTTTGCCGATGAAGGTTTCATTTTCGATAGGGTGGAGAGCAATTCATTCGCATTATCCACCAATTTAGCCGGTTCAAAAGAAACCCGTCCAATAGAGGCATGTACAATACCAAACTTATCCACTCGGAAAGAAATTTTACCTTTTTTGACTTCGGCTACAGCAGCACCTACATCTTGAGTAACCGTGCCCGTTTTGGGGTTGGGCATCAATCCGCGTGGGCCGAGGATACGACCAATTTTGCCCACCTGAGCCATTACTTGTGGCATAGCGATGATCACATCTACGTCTGTCCAGCCGCCTTGTACCTTAGCAATAAGCTCATCTAAGCCGGCATAATCTGCACCTGCTGCTTTGGCTTCTTCTTCTTTATCGGGTGTGCAGAGCACCATCACCCGCTTTGTTTTACCCGTACCATGAGGCAGGGATACCGTGCCCCGAATCGCTTGGTCCGCTTTACGAGGATCTACACCCAGTCGCACATGCAGGTCAACAGAAGCATCGAATTTGGCTACATTTACATCCTTCACCAATCCCATTGCTTCTTCGAGTGTGTGCAGCTTGGTGCGATCTACCTTTGCATTGACCGCAACTCGCTTTTTAGTCGCTTTCTTTGACATAAAAAAAAAATTTGAGGTAGTAACATTCCAGTGTATGCCGGAACTCCCTTCCAAATGAAACGAAAAATTAATTATCGCTATCCTGATTGCCTGCCCAAGGTGGTGTACCCGTGACGGTAAGCCCCATACTTCGGGCAGTGCCAGCCACCATTTTCATGGCAGATTCAATTGTAAATGCATTCAAATCCGGCATCTTGACTTCTGCGATCGCACGCACCTGATCCCAGGTCACAGAACCTACCTTCTTCCGGTTGGGTTCTGCTGAGCCTTTCTGTATTTTTGCAGCTTCCATAAGTTGGATAGATGCAGGTGGTGTTTTGACGACAAAATCAAACGATTTGTCTTTAAAAA
The DNA here is from genome assembly GCA_937872405.1 of uncultured Saprospiraceae bacterium. Taxonomy (GTDB): domain Bacteria; phylum Bacteroidota; class Bacteroidia; order Chitinophagales; family Saprospiraceae; genus JADJNW01. The sequence continues at coordinate 9,768 of CALMSP010000138.1, forward strand.
CAGTAATCACAACCGGCAGTAGCTTGCCCATTTTGTCCTGCGTAACTGCGTTGAAGCGTTTGCAGAATTCCATGATGTTCACACCTTTAGAACCCAAAGCAGGACCAATCGGAGGCGCAGGGTTGGCTTGGCCGCCTTTAGCTTGCAATTTTATGAAGGTTTCTATTTCCTTTGCCATTGTTAATTTCGCTTTGAAAATTGAAGACTCTGCATCGCTACTTATTATTTACTTCAGGGAAGCGTTTGCCAGGAAACTGGAGAAGGTATTGACAAACTGAAGCAATAAATTTCGCGTTTAAATAAAAATTTATAAAAAAATATTGTGCGTCACACAAAGGAAAACAGCACTGCACAACAAGCTATGCTTGCTTTTCCACTTGCATGAAATTCAATTCCACTTCGGTGCCCCGTCCAAATATTTTTACAATAACTTTTAGTTTTTTCTTTTCCTCATTCACCTCCTGAATATCGCCGATGAATTCGCTGAATGGCCCATCAATAATTTTGACGGTTTCCCCGACGATAAAAGGTTCGGCAAGCGATTCGGCTGCACCCTGCGATTCATCAACCTTGCCCAACATGCGATTGGCTTCGCTTTCTCGCATAGGGATTGGCGTATTCTTACCTAAAAAATGGATTACATTAGGGACATTGGAAATAACCTGTACAACTTCCGCAGATAACTTAGATGGCAATGCCTCTAATAAAATGTAACCAGGTAAAATATTGCGCTCTGAAATGACCTTTTTACCACCTCTGATTTTGTAGATTTTTTCTGTCGGAACTATTACTTGCGTGATAAAGCCCTCCCAGCCGGATTGCTTGATTTCAAACTCAATCCGTTCCTTGATCTTTCTTTCCTTACCACTAATAACCCTGAGAGAATACCACCTTGACTCTTCTTGTTGTCCGAAATTTTCATTCCTAACAACTTGTGGGCTTTTATCTTCCGACATTCAGCTTACATTTTTTAGTTAGAGAGACCATATATTTGGCTCATCAAACCGTTAGAGATGGCATCCATCGCAAATATGATCAGTGCGAAAATGAGTGAGGCCACCAGCACAACGATGGAGCTACTCTGAAGGTTGGTCCAAGAGGGCCAAGTAACTTTGTGCACCAGTTCGTTGTAACTTTCCCGCAAATACAATTTCAGTCTTTCCATTTGCTTGTATGTATTGTAGCACGGGAAGCAGGACTTGAACCCGCAGCCTACGGTTTTGGAGACCGTCGCTCTACCAGTTGAGCTATTCCCGTGTGTAGGTAAAGGATTAAGCAAAGGTCTGTCATTGAGGAAGCAGCACCAATACTTAATCCTTTCCTTTTAAACTACCGTTATGTTATCGCAGTAAGTTTGTACTTACTCAAGAATTTCAGTTACCTGACCTGCCCCTACGGTACGGCCGCCTTCACGGATAGCGAAACGGAGACCTTTTTCCATAGCAATGGTATTCAGCAGGCTCACTTCAAGTGTTACGTTATCGCCGGGCATTACCATTTCTACACCATCTGGCAGTTTTACATCGCCTGTTACGTCGGTGGTGCGGAAGTAAAATTGAGGGCGGTAGCCATTGAAAAATGGCGTGTGGCGGCCACCTTCATCTTTGCTCAACACGTACACCTCGCACTTGAATTTTTTGTGTGGCTTCACGGAATCCGGCTTACAAATAACCATACCGCGCTTGATTTGCGTTTTTTCAATACCACGCAACAGCAGACCAGCATTGTCACCAGCTTCACCGCGATCCAACAGCTTGCGGAACATCTCCACGCCCGTTAGCGTAGAGCTTAGCGGCTTCTGACCATCCTGCATCATACCGATGATTTGAACCGGATCGCTTCCATTCATCACGCCGCGCTCGATACGACCAGTGGCCACCGTACCACGACCTGTAATCGTGAATACATCTTCTACTGGCATCAAGAAAGGCTGGTCAATCAACCGCTCAGGTTGTGGGATGTGTGTATCCACAGCTTCCATCAATTCTTTGATCTTTGCTACATAGGTAGCATCGCCTTCCAGCGCTTTGAGGGCAGAACCTTGGATGATTGCAGCATTGTCGCCATCATAATCGTACTGGCTCAATAAATCGCGCACCTCCATTTCTACCAATTCCAACATTTCCTCGTCATCAACAAGGTCAACCTTGTTCATGAAAACTACGATATTGGGTACACCTACCTGACGTGCCAGCAGAATGTGCTCGCGCGTTTGGGGCATAGGGCCATCCGTAGCAGCCACCACCAATATGGCACCATCCATCTGAGCAGCACCCGTTACCATGTTTTTCACATAATCGGCGTGACCCGGACAGTCCACATGCGCATAGTGACGATTGATTGTCTCATACTCTACGTGCGCGGTGTTAATGGTAATACCTCTTTCCTTCTCTTCCGGAGCGTTATCAATGGAGTCGTAGTCCTTCTTTTCAGCAAGACCTTCCTGCGCAAGAACGTACGTAATAGCTGCCGTAAGTGTTGTCTTACCATGGTCAACATGGCCAATTGTTCCAACGTTGACGTGCGGCTTAGTTCTTTCGAATGTTCCCTTAGCCATCGGTATTTAATTTTGAGTATAGAATTTGATTTTCCAAAATAATTTTCCAAAACAATAGTGCTAATACCGGGAGTCGAACCCGCTCTGTTACCCGCCTACTCGGACTGCATTAACAAACAAACTATCCACCACACCGCTGCGCCATGGTGAAGGCAATGCGTGGAGCCAATGATGGGAATTGAACCCATGACCCCTTCCTTACCATGGAAGTGCTCTACCCCTGAGCTACATTGGCTGATAATCAGATATTTATCAAACAGTCTGCGCTACTCATTCAAACATCTGATACCAAATGAGCGGGCGACGAGACTCGAACCCGCGACCCTCAGCTTGGAAGGCTGATGCTCTACCAACTGAGCTACGCCCGCAAATGTGTATCGTGTCCGGACTAAATCGTTGTTCCCCTTATTGGTATGAGCAAATACTTTTATTTGACCCAATATCGGATTTTGACCGGATTTTCTTGTCTTGTGTGGTGGGGGTGATAGGATTCGAACCTATTCAGCCTAAGCAACAGATTTACAGTCTGCCCCGTCTCTCCAACTTCGGCGCACCCCCTCGGGAATATAATTATTGTATCAAATGCTATGAGCCAGCAGAGGGACTCGAACCCCCGACCAGCTGATTACAAATCAGCTGCTCTACCAACTGAGCTATGCTGGCATATCTATATTTTCAGGCGCTTTGGCTTGATTCTAAAGGGTTTCTTCTAACCCATTTCCCAAAAGCGATTGCAAAGATATAACTTTTCAAATAATCCACAAATGTGGCTGCAATTTTTTTTCCAGAAAATAATTGTACAAGGCTTCTCGAATTAACTTGAAGATATGGATAAAAGTTCCTGGCCAGTGCAAGATCGAAGTGATAAGAACACCATGTAAATCGTTGAATAGCTTGATATCCAAAATGACGACTTTATTCTGTGACAAAATTTGCCTACTGGGTACCCTTTACATTAAATATTATACCTTAGTTATTTTGTTGACTGTTTGACGTCATTTCTTGTACCCACGCTTTCACAAATGACTTTTCGGTGACAAAAATCACCCCCTGCTTTTGATTTTCATCATTCGGTACTTTTTACACCAAGCCTACCTTGCGAAGGATT
>CALMSP010000139.1 GCA_937872405.1 uncultured Saprospiraceae bacterium
AGTATCCTAATTTATCACTCAGCTTCACCTTTAGATACAGTCCATTCCACAATCCGGTTTCCCGAAGTTGAGCAACGGAGCGTTCCTGAGCCAAGCTAAAAAGCGGTAAACATAGGGCCGTACTTAGCAGCAGCAGTCGTTGGTGATAATACCGATTCGCTGCCTGATTACTAAACATGTTTTTTAAAGAATAAGAACAGCTAAAAATAAAGTAGAGAAATTTAGAAATTACTTCAATCGGCTGTTTAAGCATAATATAAAAATAATGGTCAATTGCAAAGGTACAAAGAATGCCCGAAAAACCTGCTCCCTCCGTAGAATATGCAATGATTCTGACCGATTTTAAACCTCACTTATAATAATTTGAAAATCAGTTGTTTGCAAAAAAAATCCGTTTACAAACGTTTACAAACGGCTACAAACGGCATTAAACGTTTATCAAACGACTATTGGGTGGTAGTGCCTGCATCTTTGCCTTGTCATTAACAATCATCATTTTTGTTTAACTAAAATTTGTATGTGTCATGAACAACCTGAGAAACAAAGTACAGCTCATCGGGCATTTAGGTAAGGACGTTGAGTATCGTGTATTGGACAATGGCAATGCCTTAGCGCGTGTGTCCATTGCCACCAAAGAAGTGTATCACAATCAAAAAGGAGAAAAAATAGTGGATGTGCAGTGGCATCAGTTGGTGGGCTGGGGTAAGCTGGCAGAGATGATGCAGATACTATGCAAAAAAGGGAAGGAGGTAGCCGTACAGGGGAAGCTCACGCACCGCAGTTATGAGGATCAGGATGGCAACACCCGCTATCTGTCGGAGATTATTGTGAATGAATTTATGCTATTAAACTGATAATCAGGGCATAACAATTGACGATTAATAATTTTAAAATTCAACAAAATATGAATAGTATAAGAAACAGCGTTACGCTGATTGGCAATTTGGGAAAAGACCCCGATTTGAAAAAATTGGACAGTGGCACGATTGTGGCGCGCCTGTCATTGGCTACTAATGAATCCTATCGCAATCAAAAAGGCGAGCGCGTTACCTCTACGCAGTGGCATACTTTGGTTGCTTGGGGTAAAACGGCCGAATTGATGAACGAACAATTGAAAAAAGGTAAAGAAATAGCCGTGCGCGGCAAGTTGACCTACCGCAACTACGAAGATAAAAATGGTGTAGCGCGCTCGATTCCAGAAATCGTAGTAACTGAATTTGTGATGATAAGCGCATAAACTGGCTACCTCCATCCGATCAAAAAGACAGCGCAAACCCAAGCCCGGTATGGCATTCAAAAATAGTAGTGCCTGCCGGGCTTCGGCATGTGGCGGAATTGTGATACTGCCGCATTACCGTATAGGTAAAAAAATCTTCGCCAACCGTGTTACTTTTCTTCAAAATTCCATTATACAATTGGAAACAGCCTGAAAAAGAGGTCCCTAAAAACGCCCCACGCGGCATATGCAAAAAAATTATGTACAAAGCGCATCAGATGTTTTCTAATTTACAAATAAGTCGTACCCTTGTGAAAAACGAATCTATGAGGGTATTCAAAAGGGCTGTTTCAGAAGAGGCGGTGCTAGAAGAGTGGTCTGAGATACAGGCGGCTCAAAGTGACCCTGCTATGTTCCGCCCTTTGTACGACCGATACTTCGAAGCGATATTTCGGTTTGTGCAACGACGTACTGCTGATGAAGAGCTTAGCGCCGATCTTTGTTCGCAGATATTTCTTAAAGCAATGCAAAAGTTGCATACATACAATTTCAGAGGGTTACCTTTCTCTTCGTGGCTTTTTAAAATAGCTGCCAATGAAGTATCGCAGCACTATCGCCAACAGCAGAAAAATAGGATGGTGAGCATGGAAGATAATGACCTAAGCGATATGATAGAGGAAATGGAAGAATCGGATGATGCATTGCATCGCGCTAACTTGGTAAAAGTGCTCGACAGCTTGGATGAAAAAGACTTGCAATTGATAGAAATGCGCTTTTTTGAGCAGCGCCCATTCAAAGAAATAGCCGAAATAATGGGCATAACGGAAAGTAATGCCAAAGTAAAAACGTACCGTATCTTGGAGCGTTTGAGAACCAAATTAATCAATCTGACTTGAAGCAGAAAACCATGAGCAAGAACTACAACATACGAATCAATCCCAAAGAACCTTCCAGCAAAGATATCGCTCGGTACAAAAATTTTGATGCGCTATTGGAGCAGTATCGCCAGGCGCCAGCCAAACAGCAGGGAGCTGCTATACGCCGTTTATATTATGTAGCGTCGGCAGCAGCAGCGGCTATACTCATATTGGCGATAGCTGTAATGTATATTAACAATCGCACCAACCAATCGCTGCCCACCGAAGCGGCATATTTTGCTGCACTGCCTGCTATAGCACCACCCATAGCCCAAGCCCAACCCACCTATCGCACCCAAACCGTACCGGCTGAACGCGGCGGCGTTTATCAAGCATCCGCCAACACCCGCTTGGTAGTGCCTACAGAAGCCTTTATGGATGATCGCGGCCGTCTTGTAGAGGGCGATGTGAACTTGCACTATCGGGAGCTGAACGATTACATAGACTTTTTCCTTGCGGGTGTACCAATGACATATGATTCGGCCGCTATGCGCTACTATTTGGAATCGGCAGGCATGATTGAAATTTTCGCCGAACAGGATGGCCATCGCGTAAATATTGCGCCCGGCAAAGCCATTGAAATAGAGTTTATCTCTGAATTGTACGTGGAAGATGGCGAAACGCCTCATTTCAATGTGTACCAATTCGATACTATTCAGCGCGCCTGGTTGTATCAAAATATTCCGCTTGAACAAACCATTACAACAAATACAAATTTTAGCACTACCAACAACAATCCCATAAATGCGCTCCGCGAGGAGTACGCACGCGAAGTTGCCGCTATCGAAACCGCAGTTGCCCGCCAACTGCGGACGATAGAGGCGTCCGTGCCACGTCCGACAGAGCCTATTCGTCCGATGCGCAAAAGTGGCAACACCCCAGCGCTATCCCTTGATATTGCGGATCAAAGCGTGGTAGTAGAGGACGATCCCGAAACAACGGAAAATGAAAATGAACAACTCAAAAAGCTATATAAAGGCGCCGTTTGGCAGATTGCCCCCAACTCGGCTTACGATGAGCAACAACTGCAAAAAACCTGGGAAACCTTCCGCCTACGACGTCTGAATAATCAGGAATATGAGTTGAAATTAGAACGCGGCGCCGAATCGTATCGGATTATCGTATATCCTGTGCTCACTGGCAACGATTATCAGCGTGCTTTGCAGCAATATGAAACCGACTATGCCAATTGGCAACAGGCTGTAGCCAATCATGAAGCGCAATTGCAGCCCCAACGTGCGGATGTACTAAGCCAAGCCGCGAACCAACGCCAAGCATTGCGGCAAAATTTCGAGCGTAGAATTGCGCAGATAGGCGGGCTACCACAAGACCTTGCCACCTTACGTCGGGTCATCCATCGCTTTGCGGTACCTCAATTAGGATGGTGGAGCTGCGATCGGCTCATTGCACCTGCGGATACACCATTGCAAGGCGAACTTCGAGATCAAACAGGAACAAAATACACCGCACAACCCGTTTATTTAGTGGACAAACGCCACAATACTTTGTACCGATTCTACGCCACCCAAAACGCTTTAGTGCAGGCAAACCCAACTTCTGACAATCTACTTTGGGTAGTAGGCAAAGACCAGCATGTGGCTGTATTAAGACCCGCTGACTTCAAAAAGGAATTGCAAAATCCGGGCAAAACTATTCGATTACAACGATTAGAACAGCCCATCCGAAATGAGAGCGACGCCCGCCACGTCCTGCGTTTTCAGGAGGAGTAGTGCTCGCTTTCACAAAAAAATACACCACCATCACTGCAGCCCTGTTGTTTCATGAGAAAACCCCAGGGCTGTTTTTTACGTTGTGATCATTTTGTAAAATATTAAAGACTGAAACAGAAACGGAATATCACACAACGCAGATCGCATTACACCTCCCACACTCGGCTACTCCGATACACCACCCCTTTGAACAAAGCCACCATCCGGTCGTTTTGATTAGTAAGCACAACGCGGTACACAGCAATTTTGTGTCCAAGATGTTCCTCTTCGGCACGCGCAATGAGTGTGTCGCCCTCGCGCAGCGATTCGAGATGCGAGATGGATGTTTCAATGGATACAGCCTGCCGCCCGTGGGTGTTAGAAGCAAAAGCCAAGGCACTGTCAGCCAGCGAATAAGCGATACCGCCATGCACAATGCCAAAACCGTTGAGCATCTCGCGGCGAATTGTCATGCGCAAAACGCAATAACCAGCAGCCTCATCCAAGCGCTCGATACCAAGCCATTGGCTGAAATAATCTTGATCAAACATTTGATCTATGATTTGGGAAACTGGTGTACTCATACCATTTTTTTATGCAAGATTAAAATAAAAACTGTAAATTGTGTCAGCAAACGGCAATTTGCATTGAAGGAAAGCAGTTAGTACAAGTAAACACGGACGCATACGTGACAGAACAAGACCTGATCAAAGGTTGTCTGCGGGAAAATCAACAATGCCAAGCAGAAGTTTTCCGGCTCTATGCTGGGAAGATGCTTGGCGTTTGTCTGCGCTACGCCCGCCACCGTATGGAAGCGGAGGATATCTTGCAGGATGCTTTCATCCGTGTATTTGACAATATTGCTCAATTTCAATTCAAAGGCTCGCTCGAAAGCTGGATTCGACAAATTGTTGTGAATACTGCACTGAAAAAATATCAACAAAAAAGTTTTCGAGATGAAGAAATCGGCATTGACGAGCACTATGATCTGATGCTGGAGCCTTCCATTTACGCAGATTTGCATGAGGAAGAGCTACTTAATCTGATTGCTGCACTACCTGATGGCTACCGATTAGTATTCAATCTGTACGCTATCGAAGGCTATAGCCATGGTGAAATTGCCGATATGCTGGGCATTGAAGTGGGCACTTCGCGCTCGCAGTTGCTCAAGGCCCGTCGAATGTTACAAGAAAAAATTGTAGAAATGCAAAAAATCGCGGTATGAGCCGACGAAGACACCCATTAGATTACGCATTCAACCGGAAATTGCATAACTACGCACCGGAAACACCCATACATGTATGGGAAAGCGTGGCGCACACGCGCAAATCGCAGCTGCGACGCCCCACAACCATCAGCCGACGAACCTTCCAAATGGCGGCGTTGCTATTGGCCTTTGGCGTAGGCGCCATGGTTGGTCGGTACTACACTGCCAGCCCTCCCATTTATGCGTTACAAAGTTTTCCGATTGCAGTCGCTGCGCCTTCCAATGCGGTAGCCCCTGAAGTCATCGCAGCGCCCGAACCTAATGCAGTAACACCTACGTCCTTTTCAAACTCAAAATCTTTACCCTCTGATAATCAAATAGTTGTACAAGAATCACCCATTCAACTGGTCTCAGATGTGCAGCGCACGGTCACTCAAGAATCGTCGGAGTCATTCGATAAAATGGCAATAAAAAGCATCGGCCATCCTTCCTTGATACAAACGACCACGCTACAAATGGCGCTACTCCCTCGCGCTATACCGGAGCTGCTGCGCTATCAGTCGTATATGCCCCTTGGTCAGGAAGCGCAGCAGCTCCGGTATAGCGCGAGGGAGAAGCGCCATTTGAAGCGTGGT
>CALMSP010000140.1 GCA_937872405.1 uncultured Saprospiraceae bacterium
GCAGGTTCAATGGGTATGATCTCAGCCTGTTATTTATTTACCATTAAAAATAGGTCAAATAAAAAAGTAAGGCACCCCAAATGAGAAAGTTTGTAAAGATACGATACAAACGGTAATATTGCAATACTTTTAAAAGAAAAACACGTATTTACATCACTTTAATGCAAACATTGGAAAGCTGTTGTGTCTAAATCGTTATATTGCTATCCCTTTATTAATCTTTCAACCACTCCTACTGCCTGTTGCAGCCTTGCTTGTTCATCGCCTGAAATTTCCACAAAAGGGGCCCGAAGTGCGGTCAATTCTTTTTTATACAAATCATATAATAACTGCCGATCTTTCAAATTCGGGTGCTCGCGTAGCGGGTCGGGCGACCAGGGCAAATCAATATTACATAGTAAATGTACAGCATAACGGCGATCGCGAAGTTGTATTTCTATCCATTCATTTACTAAATTATATTTAAATTGTAACCAAATTTTAATTACGATTAAATCCGTATCACAAAAAAGTAAATAATTGCTCAATGCGGCGAGTTCGTCCTCCCAGTGGGCTTGCCCTTTGGCAACCGTGATCACATCATTGGACGTGTAAGGACGGTCGAGTTGCATCAAATAAAAACGGGCATACTCCGGTACCCAGAGAGTCTGGTAATGCGCCGCCAATTGTCGGGTCAGCGTAGTTTTTCCGGTAGATTCTGGGCCAGTAATGGCGATTTTGGGTATCATATTATGGGTAGCTGAATCATTAATGATCAATCATTTCATCACAAATTAGTATCTAAAGCGCTATATTTGACGCAAAATAAGATATAAGATTTGTATCAACAAACAAAACATCCAAATCATGGAATGTAAAAATTGTGGTAAAATACTACATGGAGTTTATTGTAGTGCATGTGGGCAAAAGTCAATTACAAAAAGGATTACATTGCGTAATATTTTTCAAGATGTATTAACTATTTTTACTAATATGGAAAAAGGATTTTTATATACTTTTATCATGTTATTGAAAAATCCAGGCGAGGTTGTGCACCGTTATATAAGTGGCGGCACGGTGCGCTACTTTCCACCCCTGCGTTATTTAGTATTTTGGATTGCCATTTCGGTCGCTATCTCTTTGTTTTTTGGTGTTTTTGATCAGCAGCAAGGAATGATTCAAGATTATACCATGTTATCAGATGAGCCAGAAGTATTGGATATGCAGTTGGAATTACAACAAAAAATACAAAATGAAATACGTAAATACCTGAATGTGTTGCCTTTATTAATACTGCCTTTTATAGGATTGACGTCTTATTGGTTGTTTCGCCGACGCGGACAAAATTATGCCGAGCACTTGGTACTGAACGCTTTTGCTTTTGGGCAGACGACGGCTATGAGTATTATTTTTACTTTATGTGTTATTATATCGCCAACAGTATTACCGTTTTTATTTTTTGCAGGGCTATTGCTTACTATACTATATTATATGTACTTGTATCATAGTTTTTATGAACTTAGCTGGGCAGGTGCTGCGGCCAAAGCTGTGCTGACTACGCTGTTGGGGTATGCGCTATTCATCATTTTTAGTGGATTAATTGGTATGGGGATTGGTATTTTTATTGCGCTTAAAATGAAAGCTGGTTCATCTTAAAACACATTTGAGGGCTTAGGCGTTTGTATGTTCGCAAGAGCCAGAATTGCTTAAAATACATGCTATGCACGACATCGAACCATTTCATCGTTGGCGCGATTATTATATCGCTTCAGAAGACGAGCAGTCGCCTTTTTTTGGGCGGCAGTATGATGAATTTTATTATACAAATAAGATTTATAATTATTACATTCACCCGCAATGGGATGATTTTGGGTCGGATACGCTTTATATAAAACTATTATTTGTTGATTACGATCAGAATTTTGCCATTATGGAATTGATTGGTGAATGGAATGATTGCTTGCATAATGATATCATGTTTTTAAAGCGGGATGTCGTAGATATTCTTTTTGAGCAAGGTATTTACAAATATATTCTGATTTGCGAAAATGTGCTTAATTTTCATGCATCGGATGATGATTATTATGCGGAATGGTACGAAGATATTATAGAATATAATGGATGGATTTGTTTTTTAAATACATTAAATCATGTGACCGATGAGATGCAATCGGCGCGCCTACAATACTACGTCAATGTGGGGTTCGCGTTTCAAAACATCAATTGGCGACCACATACGCCTCGCCGCGTGTTCAATATGGTAGAGGCTTTGATACAAGGTAGTGCAAAACAGTTGACCGGATAATCTTGTAGTAATCACATTTCCAAGTTATTATAAAATTGTTTTTCTGATATTCGAGCCCAATTGGTCGCTTGTTGGCGAAACGCTTCGTAGGATTCGTACACCTGCCGTGTGAAAATATCCTTAGCTGTTAGCCCTTCGATTACCGCTTGCGTGTAAACGCGCAACTGTGCCAATACTTCCGCTGGGAATGTGCGAATGTTTACCCCTTTTGAAAGCAGTTGGGTGAGCGTTGCACTATTTTTAGCTTCCATTTGTGCAAACATCCAAACGTAGCTGTGCATGGCAGCCGATCTTAGAATCGCTTGTAAATCAGCAGGTAATGCATCAAATAATTTTTTATTGAAAATATATTCCATCGCCGTACCGGGTTCGTGCCAGCCAGGTGTGTAGTAATATTTGGCAATATCTTGAAAGCCCATCAAGGTATCGTGGAAAGGGCTGAGCCACTCAGTAGCATCAATAACGCCGAGTTCGAGGCTGGTGTAAATTTCGCCGCCCGCGAGCAGTACCGGTGATCCGCCCGCTTTGGCCAGCACATCACCACCGAGGCCAGGAATGCGCATTTTTAATCCGCGCAAATCGCTGATGTTATTGATTTCTCGATTAAACCAGCCCCCCATTTGTACCCCCGTATTGCCGCCGAGCATCGGCACCAAGTTAAAGTCGCGGTAGAGCGTTTCCCACAGTTGTAAGCCGCCGCCAGCTGTAATCCATGCGGTGAGCTGCTGCGCATTCATACCAAAAGGCACCGAAGCAAAGAATTGCGCGGCCGGGCTTTTGCCTGCCCAATAATAGGCTGCGCCACTACCTATTTCTGCAGTGCCGCTCGATACGGCGTCGAAGACTTCCAGGGCGGGCACTAATTCGCCGCCGCCATATACCCGAATCTCCATGCGTCCGCCCGACATGGCTTTGACCACGTCGGCGAATAGCTGGCAGGCTTCGCCAATAACAGGAAAACCAGGTGGCCAGGTGGTGACCATTTTCCATTGGTATTTTTTCTGGGTAATGATATTCGCAGTGTTGTTATTCTGAGCCGTACTATTGCCCGTGAGCGCCCGAATAGCAAAGGGTGCAGCTATCGTACCAATCGCCAGACCTTTGAAAAAATCCTTGCGTTTCATATTGCTATCATTTTAATGCTTATGAGCAGATGCATTTGTTTTTAAAATACGATTCATTCGTAAAAGATTGATAATCAGTATTTAAAATAAAAAAAATCGATTTTGACTTTTAAAAGGGTATCCTAACATTTAACTTGGGCACTGCCGGAAAAGGCCGTTTTTCGCGTAATTTTCATGATGACAATTGCTGTTGCACATTAGCCTGTGCTTGTAGGTCTGCGCGTTGTTGCAGCAAATGCTGTCGGGTAGTGCTGGGGAGTCGGGCCGCGCGGCGTCGGACATTGTAAGCAGAAGCGTATTCGCGGTAGATTATCGCTAAGTAGCCTAAAGTTGGCATGAGCAGCAGCCAGAGCAGGCAGATAGGTTTGGTGAAAATAAATAGCATGAGGAGCCAGAGTATCCAATATATTAAATAGGCGCCCATAGAAATTGCCCAGAGCACCGGTGCGCGAAATTCAGGGCGTCGCACGCGTTTTTTGGTAATGGATTGCGCTAAGCGTATCGGTAGGATGTTCGTCACATAGCCCAACAAAAAGAAAGGCAGCCCTAAAATTAGCAACAATACGCTGGGCAATGCCGACCGAAGTGGGTGGAGCAGGGCCGCATCAGTAATACCGTTGACTTTCAATTGCTCGAAGTAGGCTTTTGCTTGCGCCAGCAATGCTGCTCGGGTAGCTTCGGGCATCGCGTTGACGTGGTCTGCCACGCTTTTTTCGGCAAGTAATGGCTGGCTGTTCGCATCCACAATCGGGAAGATTTTTTCTGGACGCTGGCTGCGATTCAATTGCAATAAGTATTCTGTCAAATCTTCATCAGACGGTCTTTCTATAATGACAATGCGTTCCGCCATGCTTTGGCGCAGGGTTTCTGTGAGTTCGGCCGAAGCCTGATTGGGGTTTTCTTTGTATTTCTCAAAATAATCTCTGACTTTAATCGGTTCGCCCAGGTCAATCATCACTTCTGTTCGCGGAAATTCGGCATATGTATAATTGACCCCCGTGGGCACGATGTAAATATCTTCCAAATTGGGGTAGCGTTCCAGCGCGCCAAAGGCCACGCGGGCAGTACCTTTTTTGAGGGGGCGCAGGCGTTTTTCGTGCTCAGCGGTACCTTCCGCCAAAATCATGAGCGTTTTATGATCGCGCAAAGCATTGAAACAATAATCGAACGTTTCATAGTTATTTTTTACCGCCGAAAAACCGCCATCTCGCACGCGATACACGGGTACCATGTGTAAAGATTCGAGCAAGCGCCGATAAAAGGGTTTTCTGAATAAATCGCCGCGCACTAAATAATAGAGGGGGCGATCCAAATAACAAGCCAAAATACAAGGTTCCATGAAGCCCGTAGGATGATTGGCGGCAAGGATGACCGGCTTACCTTTTAATAGATGATGACTATTGGATAAGTGAATTTTCCGATAGAAAATGCGAAGCGCCAGGGTTGCAATGGGTCTTACGATAGAATACAACATATTTTTTGTTTGCTGAGCCAAATAAACTACAAATTTATGAATTGCAATGGGTTTGATGGTATGTGCGAGCGGTTTATTGCGGATGATGTTTTGGGCAGATCGCTAAGAATTGCCTATTTTCGCGGCATGGCGGAGACAAAATACCTTGTTGTAATAGGCGGGCCGACCGCATCAGGCAAAACGCCGTTTGCTGTGCAAGTAGCCACTCATTTTCATACGGAAATCATTTCTTGTGATAGCCGGCAGTTTTATCAGGAAATGCGCACCGGTACAGCCCGCCCCAGCGCATCAGACATGCAAGGCATTCCACATCATTTTGTGGGGCACCGAAGTGTGCAACACCATTATAGTGTGGGCGATTTTGAAAAAGAGGCGCTGGCCCTATTAGCACGTTTGCACCAACAACATCAAGTGGTGGTAGCCGTAGGCGGTTCGGGGCTGTACATCAAAGCCTTATGTGAAGGGTTGGATCGGTTTCCTGATGTGCCAGAATCGGTGCGCGCTGATGTGCGCCGATTGTACGTTGAGCATGGCTTGGGGGCTTTGCAGCAGGCCTTGGCACTTGCTGATCCGGTTTATTTTGACATGGTGGATCGCAATAATCCGCATCGCCTGATTCGGGCGCTGGAGGTTTGTAGGGCTACGGGGCAGCCATTCTCGACTTTTCGGCAAGGGCAGACAGCGGCACGAAATTTTACTCCGATTTATATTTTGTTGGATTTGCCAAGAAGCATACTATACGACCGCATTAATCGGCGGGTGGATGCTATGTTAGCCGCGGGGCTGTTAGAAGAGGCGCGTACCTTGTACGTCTGGCGACATTTATCGGCATTGCAAACGGTTGGTTATCAGGAGGTTTTTGATTATTTTGATGAAAAAATAACGTTGCCAGAAGCAATTGAAAATATCAAGCAACATACGCGCAACTACGCCAAGCGGCAGCTTACTTGGTGGCGGCGCGACGGCTTCTGGCAATCCGTACACCCAGAGCAGCTAACAGATACCATTGCTTGGCTGGATGCTCAGATAGCGCAATAGCCTGGCTTTGCCAACAACAAAGCCAGACCATCATATGGTGCTTATAGCCCCATGGCGTCGTAAGCGTCCATAACCGTTTTCACGGCTGCGGCAGATTCCTGAAGTAGCTGCATTTCATCAGCGTTAAGATTCAATTCCAGCACTTTATGCACGCCATTTTTGCCCAATTTCACTGGTACGCCCACAAAAATATCTTTTATACCATATTGCCCCTCCAGCTTAATGCAGCAAGGGAAGATACGATTTTCATCTTTTACAATAGCTTCCACCATTTGGGCGGCCGCAGCGCCCGGCGCATACCAAGCAGACGTACCCATTAGTTTCACTAATTCACCGCCGCCTACTTTTGTGCGTTCTACAATCGCATCCAAGGCATCGGCTGCAATGAGTTCCGTAACAGGAATGCCCGCTACCGTCGTGTAACGTGGCAGCGGCACCATCGTGTCGCCATGGCCACCCATGATCACCGCCTGAATATCCTTGGGCGATACCTGCAAGGCCGTAGCCAGAAATGCCCGGTAGCGCGCGGTGTCCAGAATACCTGCCATACCGATTACTTTGGTCGTATCAAGCCCGGAGGTTTTGTAAGCGGCATAAGTCATGACATCCAGCGGATTAGAAACCACAATAATGATGGGGTTGGCCGAATGCTTCATGATTGAATCCGTCACCGAATTGACAATTTTGGCATTCGTCGCAATCAAATCATCGCGGCTCATACCTGGCTTACGCGGTACACCTGCCGTGATGACCACAATGTCAGAATTAGAGGTATCTTGATAGTCATCCGTTCCGACCAAGTACGTGCTGTAGTTGTCAATAGGTGCTTGCTGCCAACTGTCTAATGCCTTGCCACGGGCCATATCGCCCTGAATATCAAGCAGAACGACTTCCTTAACGATGTCCTGATGCGCCAATACATTGGCACAAGTAGCGCCCACATTGCCAGCGCCTATAACGGTTACTTTACTCATATTGATTTATTTTGGTTGATAAGCTATAATTGGTTGCTGCTCTTGCTATTACAAAATAGAACTAAAATTCGCTTCGGCTGTTCGTTCTATTTGTAGAATGCTGCAATTATAGTTGTTTTTTGACAGATTTGTAAAATCTGGGACGAAAGAATTCTATGTAACTTATAATAGCAAATCGCCTAAATTACTAATTTCGTCGCAGCTTTATATTGTATGACTAACCCTCCAGACAATGCTGAAAAAAATAATGTGTCTCTGGCTATGCTGCATGGGAAGTTTAGCTTGCCTACCTGCACAGCCAATGAATGGAACATGCGGTACCATCGGGCAGTATGCTCAACCCCTAAAGCAGCGTTTGTTGCTAAACCAAAACCAGGCCAAAGGCAACCCCGTTCAATTTAGAAATACGATGTATATTCCGGTAAAATTTCATATTGTGGCTCAGGATGATGGTACGGGTGCTGTACATTACCGCGACGTGCTGGATCAGCTTACGGCTATTAATAATGACTTCGCACCTTTGAATATGCAGTTCTACTTGCATGGCGAGTTGAATCAATTGCGCAGCACCGGCATTTACGCAAATCATATGAACAATGGTGCGCGAATGGATTCCTTGCGCGACCGCAATGCTATCAACATCTGGATTGTGAAAAACCCCTCGCCATTTAGCCAAGATGACGGGCTTGTGTTAGGATTTTATCATCCGCAGCGCGACTGGATCGTGATGCTGAAAGAAGAAATCAACGCTCGGTCTTCTACATTACCGCACGAATTAGGGCACTTCTTCAGCTTAATGCACACGCATTATGGCTGGGATGCTGACCCTTGGCAGGCCAGCCGACATGGCAACCCTGCGCCTGAGCGCTCGCCTGGGGGTATCCCCACCGAACGACAGGATCGCTCCAATTGTGAGGTAGCTGGCGACTACATCTGCGATACCCCTCCTGATTACAACTTCGGCTATTTTTGGATTACTAATTGTGCCTACAATGGTGGCGCTATGGACCCCACAGGCGTACTGGTAAAACCCAGTGAATCCAACTTCATGGGGTATTTCTTCAGCTGCCCGCGCAGTGCTTATCATTTTTCATCACAACAGCAATTGATTATCCAGACAGACTACGCCGAACCCTTGCGCAATTATTTGCGCATAGGGTACACGCCAACGCATACATCCATTGTGGGCAATATGCAATTGCTGGCTCCTGCCGCCGGAGCTACGGTAGCATTCTACAATGCTGTGACTTTAGAATGGAATGCACCCGCCGGAGCCACGCGCTATTTGGTAGAAATAGATCGGGTACCCAATTTTGGACTACAGCCCACATCTATGATTGTAGCAGGCAATAGCATAACGATAGACAATCTTGAACCCAACAGACAGTACTACTGGCGCGTTCGCCCTTTCAACGAATACGTGACGAATAGAGGATTCTCGGCAGTTAGAAATTTTCGTACCGGCGATGTAACTACTGCTACGCACGATCTGAAGCAACTGAGTGCTTGGTCTTTGTACCCCAATCCTGTAGCATCCGATGAAACATTGACATTAATGCTTGACATGCGAGAAGGCCTGGAAGCCCAATTAACGATGCACAGCGCTACCGGACAGGTTATTCAAAATATAGGAAAGCAGCAGCTGCGGCCTGGCACGAATATGGTCCAAATACCACTAAACGGAATGCCGGCAGGGCTTTATGTTTTAGTGTTGCAAAGCGAGCAGGGGCGTATGGCACGTCGTTTAGTCGTGCAGCCACGTTGATAGCGCAAAGGCAAAGGGTAATATTTCAAAATAATCGGAAAAAATCAATTGCTTGACTCAATCAAATCATCTTCAATAACTTAATCAATTGTAGTGCATCCAGACAACGCAAGACGCCAGGGTGCATTCAGATCAAAAAAATTTATGAAACGAATCCTTTACGCAACGATCTGCTTGGTACTTGGCGCTATTGGCATACTTCAAGCACAAAACGATGACCATCGGCTCTGTGGTACGACCGAAGAAACATCGAGGTGGTTAGAACAATACCAACTCAACCCAGGCGCCTATCCTAAGTCGGATGGCGTTATTTATGTACCCACCACCATCCACAATGTAGGCAATGAAAGTGGCGGCGGCTTTGTCAGCCTTGCTTTTATTCAGGATGCCCTTTGTGCGGTGAATAAAAATTTTGAACCAACGGGCATTCAATTTTATATCAAGGACACTATTCGCTATGTCTATCGCCAGGAATATTACGACCATCCCGACTTTGCTACGGGACGTCAGATGATTGAAGAAAATTTTGTACCCAATACCCTGAACACTTACATTGTATTCAACCCAGCGGGAGCAGCGGGCTATGCCTATCTGAGTAGCGATATATTGGTATTGGGTAGCCGATGGATTGGACCTGGCACTGGCACTTGGGAGCACGAAATTGGGCATGCCCTATCTTTGCCACATACATTCAGAGGGTGGGAGCGGTTTGAGCATTTCATCAATCAACGGGCACCCCGGCAGGTCAATGGTGTGCTGGTGGAAAAAGCCGACGGCTCCAACTGCTATCAGGCTGGAGATGGCTTCTGCGATACGCCGCCCGACTATCTGAATCGCCGTTGGAATTGTAACACGGACCGATTAAGCGCCCAGCAACTCGACCCCGATAGCATTCCTTTTCGCTCAGGTGGAACCCTGTTCATGTCGTATGCCAATGATGCTTGTATGAATCGTTTTTCAAAGGAACAAATTGCTGCCATGCGCGCGAACTTGCTGACTCAGAAAGCAGCATACTTTGAGAATCAGCGCATAACGCCGCTCATTGACGAGGCAGATACGGTAGTCCTGCAATTTCCAGCGCAAGCACAGACGGTGAGCTACGAGCAAGTGCCATTAGAATGGGAGCCATTAGAAGGCGCCACACATTACATTATAGAAGTGAGCCGCCTATCGTCATTTCCAAGTTCATCATTCACCCGTCGGTTTGTGATTACAAGTGAAAATAATACCTTAACTGTGAATGGATTAGAAAATAATCGAAATTATTTTTGGCGAGTACGTGGCTTCAATGGTCTGAAACCCTGCGATGTGCGCACTTCGGCAGTAGGAACCTTCCGAACCAGCGATTTGACCAATCTAACTACGATCAAATCATTGGAAGGCATCCGAGTGTATCCAACTTTGCTGCACCCTGGCGAAACCCTGCGGATAGAATTGGATATGCCGGAAAGCACACCTATGGAACTACGAATGCTTGATTTATCAGGTAAATTGCTGAAAGCAGAACGACTACAAGTAATGAAAGGCACCCAAACGATTCGTTTTCAAACGGTGAGCGTACCCAAAGGGATTTATCTGCTTAGTTTTGTAGCAGGCGATCGGGTATATACTTCGCGTATTGCCATTCAATAGATGGATTGCCAAAATTAAAATTGTTATTTTTTTAAAATCGTAAATTTTTGTTTATCAGATGTTTATGAAATTAAACAGAAAGATAGTATGGCTTGCAGCTGGGCTGCTGCTGACCATAAATGCTGCGGCACAAATAGACTACTTGCATTGCGGTACACCACCGGAGCCTTCCAAGTGGCTGGAAGGCTACCTGCTCAATCGGGATGCATATCCGAAGTCGAATAATGTCCTGTATGTACCTTTGAATATCAATCTGGTTGGTACGGACGATGGGCAGGGGCACCTGAATGTACGTTTTTTATTAGACGGACTTTGCACTTTGAATAAAGATTTTGAGCCTGCTAATATTCAATTCTACATTGATGGTAATATCAATTACATCAATCGGAGTGCTTTTTTTGAGCACAATAGTATTGCGGTTGGCAATCAGATGTTCGCCCAGCACAACCGTTCTAATACGCTAAATTGTTATTTTGTGTCTAATCCAGCCAATGTTGGCGGGTATGCTTCTGCCATTGGCGGCAACGCTTTAGTGGTGCGCAATTCGGTAGTACTTGGTCATGCGTGGGCGCATGAGGTTGGGCATACCTTGAGCTTGCTACACACATTTGCCGGTTGGGAAGGCTTTTCGCACGATTTTGGTCAAAATGCACCAGAGCGCGTTAGTGGCAATCGCCTGGTAGAGCGTGTGGATCGAAGCAACTGCGACGAAGCAGCCGATGGTTTCTGTGATACACCGTCGGATTATCTTGCAGGCACGCTCTGGCAGTGTGCAACGGATGGCTTTAGCACGGTAGAACAGCGAGACCCTATCGGTACTACGTTTCGCTCGGATGGCTCTTTTATTATGTCTTACGCTGTTGACCAATGCGTGAGTCGTTTCTCGGAAGGGCAGATCGGAGCGATGCGTGCCAACTTGCTTACAGCTAAACGTAATTATCTTAATCGCGTAGAGCCTCTACCGCTTATTTTGGAAGCTGAGGCGCGCGCCAACCTTATTTTTCCTACTAATAATGAATTAGTGAATCTCAGTGGTATTGTGCTAGAATGGGAACCCGTACCTAATGCTACCAATTATATCATAGAAATCAGTCGAAGTGTTTCTACCTTTCCGGCTTTTGCAACTACGCAATATACATCCACTACCAATCGCTTAGAACTTCCCCCGCTCGAAGACAATCGAACGTATTTCTGGCGGGTGCGCGCCTACAATCGGAATAGTGTTTGTACGCCTTTATCGGATCGTGGGCAGTTCCGGACGACGCTGGCTACGAGCACCCAAGACCCCGCCAAGCGTGAATGGTTCAGCGTGTACCCAACAGCAATTTTTAAAGGCGAATCCGTGCGCATAGAAGTGAATGTGCCAGAGCGTACCCAATTGTCGGTTCGATTATATACTTACGCTGGGCAACTGCTAAAAGAGCAGCATTATGATGCACTTACGGGTAGCAATATGCTGCAATTTGCGCCAGGTAATGTGCCGGCAGGGCTTTATTTACTGGGTATTGTCACGGCTAAAGGACTTGTTTTTGAGCGCATTGTCGTGCAATAGCTTTCAGAAGCTCAGCAACTCATCAGCCTGTTTTTCCATAACGAGCAAGGTGGCCTCGTCCGTGATGTTACCTTGCTTGTCCATCAACTGCCGAATACGCGAAATCGGCAACTTATTCGGTAGCACAACGGTGCCCACATGATGCAGCACGCCAGTAAGATGATCCATACCACGCAGATTACCCGCTCGGCCAGTGGCAATGCCTACTAAAGCCGCTTTCTTTCCTTTAAATGTTTCCTTATAATTTCGTATAGAACAGGCATCTAGGAAAAGCTTGAGCGCGCCAGGAAAACTGCCATTATACTCAGGTATTACATAAACAAACTTACTGGCAGGTAGCATGTACGCATCCTGTAGCACCGATAAGCTTGGCGATTGCTGGCCAGTCTCATACATGGTTGCATGAAACCAATCGTGTGGAATAGCTTCCAGAGCCAACAATTTCACTGGCACATCTGATTTGGCGCGTATAATATTGGCATACGCTTTAGCAAAATGAAGACATTCGCTATTTTTTCTGTTGGTGCCTGATATTACTGTGATCATAAATATATTGCTTTGAGATGCATGTTGCTATTGCAACAGCGATACTTGTAAATACATTCAAACCGTAAAAGTTCACGAATTCTGTGGGCGTAGTTGTCTAAAAATTCCGATAGTTTGCTAATTTTACCACAACAATTTTTCTTACAACGGATGTTGTGTTAATAGCCCTTTACAACACGCGAAACATTACTATCGAGAAAATATTTTATCATTTGTCTTAAAACAAAGGGCAAACGGCTATGCAATACATATACCAAAAACTGATTTTTTGGCTGTTGCTATTGGCAGCCTCCACACCAGCGCACACCCAGATCAGCATGGGGGGCTTTCCGATTAGTTTTCAACCGACCTTTGAAGCCCAATATAGTGGGGATAATCTAAAATCCATTGTTCTGCCGCCTTTTCCAATAGATAAGGTTTTGCAAGAAGATCAGCGCCGCTCAGGGGCGCGTTTTGCTGCGCCGATACCAGTGGATTTTGATATCCAAAATGCTGGGCAATGGACGGCATTACCTAACGGCGATCGGCTCTGGCGCTTGAAAGTGCATTCTGCTGGGGCTTTGTCGTTGGCATTCCTCTACGATGAGCTGTACCTGCCACCGGGCGCTACGCTTTATATGTATAACGAAGAACGCACACAGATACTGGGCGCTTACACGACCCATAGCAATACATCCGATGGTACTTTTCTGACGGGCTTCCTACGCGGCGCAACAGCTATCTTAGAATATTACGAACCCCGTGCCGTGCGTGGGCAAGGCCGCCTGCATATCTTTCGGGTGGATCATGCCTACAAATCAGATGAAACCGCTAAAAGCCTGCTCAATTCCTTTGGTTTTGGTGCTTCTAATCCTTGCAATATCAATGTCAACTGCACACAAGGTACCAATTGGCAAAAACAAAAACGCGGTATTTGCCGCATCATTGTGGTGGTGGAAGAGGGTAGCGGCTACTGCAGCGGCACTTTGGTAAATAATACGGCGAATGACGGCAAACCCTACATTATCAGCGCGTTTCATTGCCAAGATGGCTTCACACCCAAGTATAATTTCTGGCGGTTTGATTTTAATTACGAAACCAATGGTTGTAACAATCCAAGTTCAGAACCAGCCTTTCTGTCAGTACTGGGTAGTACCTTGCGCTCGGCCCGACGCGAGAATGATTTTCTGTTGCTGGAATTGGATACGGCCTTGCCCGCAGGCATTAATGCATACTTCAACGGCTGGAGCCGCAACCCGACACCACCGGCAACATCCGTCAGCATCCACCATCCGCGTGGCGACATCAAAAAAATAGCGATCGAAAATCAGGCGGCGGTCATTTTTGCTAATTCCTTCCCTTGGAGCAATGGCGTCGTAAGCCCACCAGAGCATCTGCTGCGGGTACGTTTCGACAACAGCACGGTGGAAGTCGGCTCATCTGGTGCTCCGCTGTTCGATCCACAGGGACTCATTGTAGGCTGGCTGCATGGTGGCGTGAGCCTTGGCGATTGCAACCAAACAACCGCTTACTATGATCGGTTTACCTTAGCTTGGGAAGGCGGCGGTGCGCCGGAAAATCGCTTGAAGGATTGGCTCGACCCAACAAATACCGCTGTGGTTGCGCTCGAAGGTGCTGAGCAACGTATGGATGGTATGATCGCTTTTGGCGGCTTTATTCGTATGGAAAACGACAAGGGAATTGGCGGTGTAAACATTACCCTAAGTGGCGTGATGAACACCAGCACGGTTACGGATTCCAACGGGTTTTATCAATTTCCCAATCTTCCGGCTGGCGGCGTTTATGGCATTTCTTTAGCCAAAAATTACAACGATCGCAACGGTATCAGTGCCTTAGATGTGGCGCTCACGAGTAAGCATATCCTAAGCGTTCAACCGCTCAACTCACCACTCAAAGTATGGGCTGCCGATGTCAATAATTCCAAATCGGTCACAACGCTGGATTTGATTAAAATGCGCAGAATGATATTGGGGCTTGATATGGACTTGGGTGCCGGTATCCCTTCCTGGCGGTTTGTGCCTGAAGATTATGAATTTTCTAACCCAATGGCACCCTGGAACGACTTCTTCCCCTCTTTCTTTCATCATCCGCCGTCCAATCAGGATGTGTTAGACTTCAATTTTACAGGGGTCAAAGTAGGCGATGTAAATGACAGCGCGAATCCCAATAATTGAGGTTACCGGAAGTCGAGCAGGCTATTTTTCAAAAAAATGTAACATTAACAAAAACAATTTCACTGAGAAGTTGGCTTTTTCGGTAAAATGTGTCAATTTAGAATCTGGTTTCGTTATGAACCTAATCAGGACAAATTGACAACCGAATGGCAGAGGGTTTTTTAAATGCGGAATACCGCAGAAAATATAAATTTCGAGAGCTAAAGGTGTACGCCTCAACCGAATGGCTGGCGGACAATAAGAAGAAGTACCGGCAAGTGTTTGACCGCTACGAAACGAGTTTCGTGTACGCCGAGCTATCTTTTTACAATAAACTTTTCGACGAGGACGACTGGGAAATTGAGGTTACGCTGAAGTGTTTCTCTTTCAAAAAAGGTCGTAAAGAGCTGTGTTCGTTGCCCTTACGCAAGAAAGTGAGCAAGTATGATAGCGTTGTGTACATCCGAGAAGGCTGGGGCAACAAAACCGAAGGCTCATTCTGGAAGCGGGGCACTTACTACTGGGAGGCTTGGGTAGAAGATGAAAAGGTAGCGACGAAGTATTTTTACATCGAAGACGCCGGTAAAGATGCGCTGCCAGGTATGAATCCTTACCTCGAAGTACAGTCGCTAAAACTCTACGAAGGCCCCTACGATGATGTAAACGAAGACGATCGTATTTATTACAAACGCTTCAGCAGTGAAGAGACGCGTTATATTTATGTTGAAATTACATTACTCAATTTAAATATAACTAAACCCTGGCAATGCGAGTTATTTACCAAATTTTATAACGATGCTCGCGAATTGAAGGGGCAAGTAGTACGCCTTCAGCGAGTAGAAAAGCGCGACGACCTGATTCGTATCACAGCGGGCTGGGGGTCGAATGTAAAAGGCTCTTGGCGAGAAGATCGCTACACAGCAGAAGTTATCTTTATGGATAAACTGCTGGCGGTCATACCTTTTGAAGTGAAAGGTGAGTTTGAAGAAGGCATAGCGGCGGTATTATTACCCGATTATCGTTCTACGGTGATCCTCTCTCCGGAAGATGATACCCGACAAACCTTCGGGCAGGTAATGACCAAGCTGGATGCACTAATCGGCTTGAATGACATCAAAACGCAAGTGCGCAATCACGCACAGTATATTCATTTTTTACAATTGCGCAAAGAAAAGGGTTTTGAGGAAAAAGAAGAAATCAATGTACATTCGGTATTCATTGGCAACCCCGGCACCGGCAAAACCACAGTAGCTACCATGATGGGGCGTCTGTATCGTAAAATGGGCTTGCTAAGCAAAGGCCATGTACACGAAGTGGATCGAGTGGACTTGGTGGGCGAGTACATCGGTCAAACCGCACCCAAAGTAAAAGAAGCCATTGAAAAAGCGCGGGGAGGGGTACTGTTTATTGACGAAGCCTATTCCTTGGCGCGCTCCAATGACGACAGCAAAGATTTTGGACGAGAAGTGATCGAAATATTGGTGAAGGAACTGTCCAATGGGCCAGGTGATCTGGCGGTGATCGTTGCGGGTTATCCTAAAGAAATGAAGCATTTTTTGGACTCCAACCCAGGGCTGAAGTCACGGTTTAAATTACATTTTGAATTCCAGGACTATCTGCCGCAGGAATTGTCGCAGATTGCCGCCTATGCTTGCCAAGAAAAAGGGGTGCGCCTTACGCCCGAAGCGCAAGCAGTGATAGACGAAATTATTGTGGATGCCTACCGCAAGCGCGACCGTACCTTTGGTAACGCGCGCTTTGTGTACGATCTGATCGAAAAAGCTAAAATCAACTTAGGCTTGCGCGTCATGACTATTCAAAATCCACGAATGCTGGATAAAGATTTGCTGGCTACCATCGAACTGGAAGATGTCTTGAAAATCAATCATTCTGTCAGACGCGAATTGCCTGATATCCCAGTGGACGAGGGGTTACTTCAGGATTCACTCAATGAATTGAATCGCCTCATAGGCATGGATCGCATCAAAGCGCAGATCAACGAACTCGTGCGCTTGGTTCGGTTCTATCGAGAGGCTAACCGCGATGTACTCAATAGCTTTTTCCTGCATACCGTGTTCGTAGGTAACCCCGGTACAGGCAAAACGACTGTGGCGCGCATTCTGACCAAAATTTACAAGGCGCTGGGCGTACTAGAACGCGGGCACATGGTAGAAACCGACCGCCAGGGTCTGGTGGCTGGCTACGTGGGGCAAACGGCTATCAAAACGGCTGAAAAAATTGATGACGCCATGGGAGGCGTACTATTCATTGATGAAGCGTATGCGCTCACCAGCCACACCAACAGTGGCTACGGTGACTTTGGTGACGAAGCTATTCAGACCCTGCTAAAGCGAATGGAAGACCGACGGGGCGAATTTTTTGTATTTGTAGCGGGCTACCCCGATAATATGGAAGCCTTCTTAAAGGCAAACCCAGGGTTGAGTTCTCGATTTGATAAAATGCTCAGATTTGACGACTACTCGCCGGAAGAATTGGGGCAGATCGCGCTGTTAATGCTCGCTGAGCAGGATCTGGTGCCTACGCCCGAAGCAGAGGCGCACCTGAAGCGATATTTTGAATTGATTTATGAATACCGCGACAAGTACTTCGGCAACGCTCGAACAGTACGTGCTATCGTGATGGAAGCCATTAAAAATCAGAATCTTAGGCTTGCCTCCATTCCGATAGAAGAGCGAGAATACGCTTCTACGCATCTACTTACATTGGAGGATGTAGAAAACTTTCGCTTTGATAAAAATGATGGCATTTTCACGCGCAAAACAATTGGTTTTCAACGCAATACGAATGATCCGCAATCGAGTGGCAGCCGTTGATGCAGCCGATTTTATCTGATACCAATTATTTTGATACGCATGTTCTATACGGCCAATCCTCTTAATAATCAGCGACTTGCCGAATTTCCAACCCTGAGTACCACCGATATTCAGGAGCGTCTGGCATTAGCCGAGCAAGTGTACCGCACTCACTGGCGTCTGCTGGCAGTGCCTGAGCGCGCCGCGGTCGTTCGCCTCATAGCCGAGCAACTCCAAGCCAATGCCACTACCTATGCCCAGCTTATCACCACCGAAATGGGCAAACCTATCCGTCAGGGGCTTGCCGAAATTGAAAAATGTGCTTGGTTGTGTACTTATTTTGCGGATCACGCTGCCGATTTTCTATCAGAACAAACCGAATCTACAGAATACCGTAAAAGCTACGTGCGGTTCGAGCCAATAGGCGCTGTGTTGGGCATTATGCCTTGGAACTTTCCCTTTTGGCAGGTTTTTCGATTTGCCGTACCCGCTTGCCTTGCAGGTAATGTTATCCTACTGAAGCCAGCGCCCAATGTGCCGCAGTGCAGCCTTGCCATCGAGCAGTTGTTTGTTACAGCTACAAAAAAAAGGGGGGTTTTTCAAACAATTTTTGCGGAAATTGCTGATATTGAGTCTGTTATAACCCATCCTGTCGTGCAAGGTGTAGCCCTCACAGGGAGCGACCGCGCTGGCGCGAGCGTGGCAGCATTAGCTGGTAAGCACCTGAAAAAATGTGTGATGGAATTGGGCGGTAGCGATGCTTTTATCGTATTGGAAGATGCTGATATAAAAGCTGCGGCGCAGGCGGCCGTACAATCGCGTATGAACAATGCCGGCCAAACCTGCATTGCAGCTAAGCGCTTGATTATTATGGAAGGCATAGCATCTGCATTTTTAGAGGCGCTGCGCCACGAATTGGAGGGCTTGACGGTTGGCAACCCTATGGATGAAAGCACCGATGTAGGGCCAATGGCGCGTCCTGATTTGCAGCAACAATTAGCACAACAATTAGAAAAAACCTTGCAACAGGGCGCCACATGCTGGTACCGGAAGAATGAGTCCATAGATGCGGGTAATTTTTTTCAGCCGACGGTGCTGCTGCATGTGCCGCCAGGCTCACCTGCCTACGCGGAAGAACTTTTCGGGCCAGTGGCTGCAGTTTTTATAGTGCCAACAGAAGACGAGGCAATTGTCTTAGCTAATGACACCCCATATGGGCTGGGCGCTGCTATTTGGTCGCTGGATTGGGCACGCGCAGAACGCCTTGCTACCCAGTTGGAAGTTGGTTTTGTTGCAATCAATGATATCGTCAAATCAGATCCACGTTTACCTTTCGGCGGTGTAAAGCGTTCTGGCTTTGGCCGAGAATTGGGAGCATTAGGTATTAAGGAATTCGTTAATACAAAAACTGTTGTCATTAAATAACTTGTGGCTTATGAATAAGCGCAGATTAGAGAAATTCAAACAAGTAGTGGCCCAGCGTCAACCGGATATTACAGTTGTGCTGGAAAATGTTATAGATTTGCATAACATTGGGGCTGTGCTGCGCTCCTGCGATTCGGTAGGTATTCGCGAAATTTTCGTGCTGCATACCGAAGCTGGCCTGCAGGCGGATTCGATCACGATTGGCAAGCGCACAGCGGCAGGTGCGCGTAGATGGGTAGATGTACATTACTACACCGATGCTGCCGCCTGTTTTCAACATGTGCGCCAGCATTACCAGCGCATACTGGCTACCCACTTGGAACGCGAAGCCATTGAATTATATGATCTTGATTTGACCATTCCGGCGGCATTTTTATTTGGGAACGAACGCGATGGCTTGTCAGAAGAAGTGCTGCAATATGCTGATTCCAATTTTTGGATACCCCAGATGGGTATGTCAGAAAGTCTTAATATTTCAGTGGCTTGCGCTGTTACCCTATATGAGGCGCTACGCCAGCGCCGCCTTCAGCATTTTTATAGTAGTAACAATCCGTTACCTCAGACCGCGCAACAACAATTATTAGACGAATACATCCGGCGGCATGAAGAACGGGACGCCCGAAAAGTCATTCCAGTCAAAAAATAAAAATTTGGGGTCTTTACTATCTATGGTTGCAATTACATGTCTTTTCGTTAAATTTCTCATTCTTACCGTATCTTTATTACAATAAACCTTTTCCTCATGCGTTCTTCCAACAGATACAACTTGTCATGTATTAAAACAGAACCGACTTCTACCCTCCCCCCATACAGAACAACTGGGGTATGTTCTGTTTTTAGCCCTTGTATATAGCAATACCTTTATACGAAAAGCCGTTAGAGGGGCTGTGGCCGCTCCTTTGTAGAAAAAGCATGTACATGAAAAGAAATCATTACACCCTATGGATACTGCTGCAAATGGTACCAATAGTAGCAGTCGCGCAGCATAAATGGGAAGGATCCGTATTTGTAGGCGGCGCCAATTATCAAGGTGATCTTGTGCCTACTTGGTATCCTTACCCACGCGAAACGCAACCAGCTATTGGCATTATAGGGCGTTATTACATTCATCCGACTTGGGCCTTGCGCGCGGGTGCAACCTATGCCCGATTGAGCGGTACCGATCAGAATTTTGACGATCCGGGGTTTTTTCTCAAACGACAATATAGCTTTAAATCTAATATAATAGAAACCTCTATGCTGCTGGAATGGGAACCCTGGGGCAAGCAGCGTTATCCAGCTTTTAATCAATATAAAAAAATATTTTCACCCTACCTTTTTACGGGGGGCGGCATCCTTTTTTCGGATGTACGCACGACCTTCGCCCTATATCAAAACGGAGAAGCACCCCCAGCGGTGCAGCTCGACAAAGACAAGCCGTACCCTCAGCAGCATCTTACCGTGCCTATTGGTGGGGGCGTTCGTATAGATTTGAGCCGAACCGTGGCGCTTGGCTTGGAGGCCGGTACCCGCTATGCTTTTACCGATTATATTGACGGGGTGAGTGAAGCTGCCAATCCGCTTAAAGGCGATTGGTATAGTTTTGCGGGGGTCTCGCTCATTTTGCGCTTTCATGCAAAAGATACCGATGCCGACGGCATACCCGACAAGCAAGATCGCTGCCCCAAAGTATTCGGACACCTGAGCGCCAAAGGCTGCCCCGACCGGGATGGCGATGGCGTAGAGGACGATGATGATCTTTGCCCCGATACGCCTGGTGTGAAGATTCTTGCTGGCTGCCCCGACCGCGACGGTGATGGCATACCCGATAAAGATGATCTTTGTCCAGATTTGCCTGGGCCTGAGTACACCGGCGGCTGCCCGGATACGGACAGCGATGGTATTGCTGACCGGGAAGACCAGTGCCCTCTATTGCCTGGACTAACTTGGAAAGGGGGCTGCCCATTGCTGGATACCAATGGCGACGGCGTAATTGATGAACCGCACTTTTGCGCGGAGCCAATAGAAACCCTTATTTTACAGGCGGTTCAGGCTAAGACGGGGCCATTGGAGCAAGGGCTTAAAATAGCGCGAACGGCCAGATTATGGCCAATTTATAATATAATATTGCCCTGAAACGTTAAGGAAGCGACCTAATTTCATAGAAATAGTACGGTAAGCCAACTTTTTCTGTAAATTTGCATTTTTAAATTGCCCAAAAACTTAGAATATTCGATGAAAAAACTATACATCATTTTAGCCCTTTCGCTAAGCGCATTCACAAGTAAGGCACAATTCGGAGAATGGGAAGTCGGGCCATTCATCGGCTGGGCTTTATATCAAGGAGATTTGATTCCTAAAAGTTATGACCTTAGCCAAACTAACCTCGCGTTTGGTTTCACTTCACGATATAATTATTATTATAATTTTAATATTCGGGGAAATCTTTTAGTGGGTAGAATTTCCGCGTCAGACGATGACTACCCTGATACTAACCGGAAGGGGAGAAGTTATAGCTTCTCTACCAGCGTTATTGAAATTTCTGCGCTCGCCGAATACGAACCATTAGGAAAAATGCGACAGCTACAGGGTGGTAAATCCAAGTTGCGCGTTTCGCCTTACGTTATGGGCGGTATGGGGTTGGCTTTTACCAACCCAAAACCCGCTTTCCCACGCATAGGTAACCCCGATAGCCAGAACCCTATCATTCAGGATGTGCGCGCTGGGTATTCTAAAATACACTTGGCCCTACCATTGGGCGGAGGTGTACGTTTTGATGTAACATCACGCTGGATGATTGGCGCCGAAGTAGCTGGGCGGTATGCATTCACCGATTATCTGGATGGCATCAGCTTATCGGCTAATCCTAAGCGAAACGACTGGTACTGGTTTGGCGGTTTCACGGCAATGTATCGCTTGGATTAAAACGCTCAAACCTCCTCTTTATCATAGCGATATAGTTTTAGAAAACTAATAATTTGAATTAACTTTTCTGCGTATCTTGGATCCGTAGCGTACCCCGCTTTTTTCAAACCGTGTGCCCAACTGCGGTAGTCGTTGCCGTGTTTCTTCAGATGCGCGTACCGGCTTCCATTGAGCAGATTGGCGTGCTCCTGATAGCTTTCCCAAGCAGAGTCAAACACGCGAAACATATCGAAGATGTCATCATCGGCGTAGTTGCGGCAAGTACAACCCCGACATTTTGAGCGGCATTTGATACCAAAGTGGTTGTTGGATTCCATAGACAACTTGCTCTCGCCAGCGTTGGATTCTAACAAGCCTTGCGCCAGCGTAATGCTTGCTGGTATGCCATGCTCTTGCATTTGCCGGATGGCCAGCGGCGCGAATCGGCGTACATAATTCTTACAAATTTCTATTTTTGCTTCGGCTACTTCTGGGGCTATCCCCTTGCGCTTCGCATAGTCAGGGCTAAGTATGGGCGTAAGGTTAGCCATCGTATTGCCTACTGGCGTGGTGGGTGCTGTGTTTTTTCCTTTAGGCGTTGGTGCATCTGCTGCCGGTACCGCCATGCCTTCTGGCAGTGGGCTGGTCGCATCAGCATTTAAGGTAGCATATTCGCCATTGCTTAGCCCAAGCTCGATGCTAATGTCTTTATTGAACAGGATGTAGAGCGCCAGTGCCAGTAGCATACCTGGCCGCCAGTAGCGACGCAGCAGGGCTGTCAAGGCCGCTTCCGGTATCATGCGTTTTTGGTGGTGTAGCGTTTTAATTTCCATGTCGTTTTGAATATTTTAATGCGTGATTTAAGGATCGTACAAAAATAAACAAGATTCGTTTATTTTTCATATTTTATAACACAAAAAGTTTTAAAAATGATTTTATCCGCACTTTTCCTTTTTTGCAAATAGAGAAGGTTGTATTTTAGCGCGATGTTTGAAACTTAGTGTAAAAAGTACACTACTTTTAGCCTTTCTAACCAAGCGAAGCAAAGCCATGATGATTATTGTAGATAGCGGCGCTACCAAAGCCGATTGGAAAATTATACATGGATATCAGAGCCAGACCCTACATACAATGGGGCTGAGCCCGATATTTCATACGGAGCATTTTATGGCGGCAGAGGTGCGCTCGGCGTTTGCAGGGCAGGTAGCACCGGAGCAGGTGCAGCAAGTATTTTACTATGGTACGGGCTGTTGGGATGCTGGCCGTAAGGCAATCGTGGCGCGTGCGTTGCGGCAGGTCTTTACCAATGCAGAAATAGAAGTAGAACACGACCTGCTTGGTGCGGCCCGATCGGTATGTGGCAATGATCCGGGCATAGCTTGCATCATTGGTACGGGGTCCAATTCGTGCCTATTTGATGGTGAAAAAATCGTGGATAATGTCACGAATCTTGGCTATATGCTTGGTGATGAAGCCAGCGGGGTTTACTTAGGTAAAAAATTGATACAAGCCTATTTTTATCGCGAAATACCTGCTGACCTCATGATGCACTTTGATAACTTTCACCCTGGTGGCAAACCAGCCATTTTGGATAAAGTATATGGACAAGAGCCGCCCAATGTGTATTTAGCGTCTTTTGTGCCCTTTTTTGTTGAATACAAACAACATATTTATATTCAAAAATTAGTATATGATGCCTTTGCCGATTTTATTGATCGGCATGTGCGTAAATATGACGGGCATATGCGCTTACCTATTCATTTTATAGGTTCTGTGGCTTGGCTTTTCCAGCATATCATGCGGATTGTGTTGGAAGAGCGCGCTATGCGTACCGGGAATTTTATTCAAAAGCCTATTGACGATCTGGCTGCATTTCATGTATCGTCGTCTATGATGGATGTAAAATAATGTCAAAAACTTATGACCAGAGAAATCAAACGCATTGCTGTATTCACTTCAGGTGGCGACGCTCCTGGCATGAATGCCTCCATACGGGCTGTAGTGCGCACAGCATCCTTCAACGATTTGCATGTGTACGGTATCCAACGCGGCTACGAGGGTATGATTGATGGCAATCTGAAACGGCTTGAGCCGCGTGATGTTGGCAACATTATACATCGAGGCGGCACCATACTCCGTACCGCGCGCAGCGAGCGTTTCCGCACCCCGGAAGGCCGAAAATCCGCTTACGAGTCGCTAATGGCTTATGATATTGATGCTTGCATTGCGATTGGCGGCGATGGCACCTTTACCGGAGCGCATGTCTTTTCGCAAGAATATGATATTCCGTTTGTGGGCATTCCGGGTACTATTGATAATGACTTGAATGGCACCGATTACACCATTGGCTTCGACACCGCAGTCAATACCGCCATAGAAGCTGTAGATAAAATACGCGATACAGCAGATTCGCACAATCGGTTGTTCTTTGTGGAAGTGATGGGGCGCCATGCTGGGTTTATTGCGTTGCACACCGGCATTGGCAGTGGCGCTGAAAGCGTACTTATACCCGAATCAGATGCATCTATTGATAATGTCGTAGAAAGTCTCCGCAAAGGCGCCAAACGGCAAAAGTTATTTAGTTTAGTAATCGTAGCGGAAGGTAATAAAATCGGGAGTGCTAATGATATTGCTCAAATGGTGAAAGAGCGCTTCGATTATTATGATATCAAAGTAACTATTATCGGGCACCTACAGCGGGGCGGCTCGCCTACTGCTTTTGATCGGGTATTGGCGAGCCGCCTCGGATTTGCCGCCGTAGAAGCCTTAATAAATGGTCAGAATAATGTAATGATCGGACTTGTCAACGATCGCATTCACTATACGTCCTTTGGCGAAGCGATCTCCGGGCCCAAGCCACTTAATGGAGACCTACTTCGCTTAGCGGAGGTGTTAGCAATTTGATAAACAGGTACTTATAGATTATTATCTTGCGCGTTTCGAGGTAGTGAGGCAGAATGTATGATGATTTTGAAAAATGGACAATGAGGCGTAGC
>CALMSP010000141.1 GCA_937872405.1 uncultured Saprospiraceae bacterium
CGAAAAGTATTCTGATAACAAAGGTAAGTGGGCTTAGTTTTAAAAACAAACTAAGTTGCTGTAAAAAAATGGCACACTTATTGGTTGTAATAAAGAAGCTGTGGTATTACTTTTATTTATAAAATATGCTTATACATGAACGCACAGAAGCCCTGAAAATTAGGTAATACAAATAAAAATCCCTAAAAAAACGCACAAACGAAAAATTTTTGTTAAGATAGTTGTCTAAATTTTAAATAAAACGCAACAAACGCTGTTGTTCATCGTATAGAAATCTGTCAAAACATTTTTACACTTAATCTTTCTTATCATGAAAAGATGTCCCCTACTAATTACAGCAGTATTGCTGTGCCTCTCTTTACGAGTATTTACACAATCCATTTATGGCCACCAACCACTTGTACACACGTACTCGATTGTAGCGTATGACCCGGCTACCGGCGATATGGGCGTCGCGGTGCAATCGCATTGGTTTTCGGTGGGTACGGTCGTCATTTGGGGTGAGCCTGGTACAGGTGTTATTGCCACGCAGTCTTTTGCCAATCCGGCGTATGGTACAGAAGGTCTGGCGCTTTTAAAACAAGGGTTTTCAGCGCAACAGACAATGGAGCAACTTCTGAAGGCGGATGACGGTCGAGCGTTTCGGCAAGTTGGCATCGTGGATGCACGAGGCAATGCTGCCGCTTTTACTGGCGATAAGTGCATTGCCGAAGCTGGGCATTATGTTGGCGCTGGTTTTGCCGTTCAGGCGAATATGATGCTCAACGAAGCTGTATGGCCCGCGATGGCCCGTGCCTTTGAAGGCTCGAAAGGGCAACCCTTGGCCGAACGCATGGTAGCAGCCTTGGAAGCGGCGCAGCGCTCTGGTGGCGACATTCGCGGGCAACAATCAGCGGCATTGCTGGTGGTTTCTGCCAATAATACAGGGCAACTTTGGGTGGATCGCAAAGTGGATCTTCGCGTGGATGACCATGCTACGCCCATAGCAGAGCTGCGGCGGCTTTTACAATTGCACCGCGCATACGAACACATGAATGCTGGCGATGTGGAAATGGAACATGGCAATGTAGAAAAAGCCTTAGACCATTACCTGACGGCTAATATGATGTTTCCAGCCAACGAAGAGATGAAGTTTTGGCGTGCCGTCAATTTGGCTAATCTCGGCAGGATGTCAGAAGCAAAATCAATCTTTCAAGAGGTGTTCCGTAAAAACGAAAACTGGCGCGTGCTGCTGCAGCGAATTCGTCAAAACGGCATCTTGACCGTGAAAGATGACGATCTCAATTCTATTTTATCGGCTTCTCGATAGATAATTTGATATTTTAACACAATATTAAAGCGTTTTTTTTCGCCGATGTCGTTATCTTGGTGTTTCAAAATTAAAACACTTGTATGAAAAACACAATTGCTCCGCTAATTGCAACACTTTTGATAACGGCATTGGCCCCTTCGCTGGCTTCTGCTCAAACAGCCGACAACATTTGGAAGACGCTGGCTAAAATCACCTACAAAAAGCAATACGACGAAATGTTAGGCTTCAAAATTGATGTGCCCGTATTTAGCGACGATGTAAAAAAGCTCGCTGGCAAGGAAATAAAAATAAAGGGTTACATCATTCCGGTGGAAGGCTACAAGAGCCATAAGGAATTCATTTTCTCGGCTTTCCCTTACAGCATGTGTTTCTTCTGTGGTGGCGCTGGCCCAGAAACCGTCATGGAAGTGTACGCGAAGGAAGCAATCAAATTTTCTGCCGATCCGATCATTATTAAAGGCAAGCTCGAACTGAATGATTCAGACATCAATCGCCTGATTTATGCAATTAAAGATGTCGAATTGGTCAAAGAATCGCAATAGTAGTTGCCAATATTTTATACTATTTGCTGCTATTTCCGCCAGTGCTAAAAATTTTTGACCAGCCAAAACGAATCAGTAGCAGTAGTACAACAAAAATAAGCAACACGACCTCAAAGCGCAGGTAGGTGATAGCGTAAATTCGTGTGCGATCAACAAACCACATGATACCCAAGGTGGCGGCAATCATCGTGATCAGCCCGGAAAGTTTATCAAACCCAGGAATGTGTTTGAAATCCACATTGCGTCGTATGATCAATAAGGTGCCTACCATGGATATAATAGGCAGCACTTGATTGTAAATATCAGTATCCATGATACTACGCCGCTCAAACAAAAAAAAGTAAATGGAAAGTGTAACTGCGAAGATACCCGGCACACAAACGGCGTAGATAAGAATAGCATACAGGATGTTCCAAGGGGCAATATGGCCCTCACCTCGGCCAAGCAGCCCCGCTAATAAAGCAGCGAAAGGAATAATACCAAAGTAAAATAGGATGTAAGCGGGATTAGAGCCAATAAGGTTGAACAGGTCCTGCAAAGTCATAGCCAAGCTGTGTTTTATAAATTTTGTAAAATACGCCTGTAAAGATTGTTATTTGTAACGGAAAATCAAAATGCCCGGCTTGCGAATAAAGCAGCAGGGCATTCTGAATTACGCCAAAACGCAGCGGCTATTGTGGGAAAATTGGATTTCTTGTATCCTATAATTATAAAACTATAGATCCATCAGCATCGCCACAGGGTCTTCCAGTAGGTTCTTCACTTTTACTAAGAAGGTCACCGACGAGCTGCCGTCAATCACGCGGTGATCATACGATAGCGCCAGGTACATCATTGGGCGGATTTTGATTTCCCCATTTACAACTACGGGTCGTTCTTTGATCGCGTGCATACCCAATATTGCCGACTGTGGCTCATTGATAATAGGCGTGCTGAGCAACGAACCAAATACACCGCCGTTGGTGATGGTAAAGGTACCACCCTGCATCTCTTCCAAGGAAAGGGTACCCTTGCGTGCTTTATCAGCCAATTCTTTCAGCGTGTATTCGATGTCGGCGAAACTCAATGATTCTACGTTGCGAATAGGCGGAACCACCAATCCGTTGGGCGTAGAAATGGCAATAGAAATATCAACATAATCATGATAGACCAAATCTTCGCCGTCTATTTGGGCATTCACTTCGGGCATTTCTAAGAGCACCTTGGCGCAGGCTTTGGCAAATAAAGACATGAAGCCCAACTTGATGCCATATTTACTCACAAATTTTTCTTGGTATTTTTCGCGTAGCGCCATTATCTCTGTTAAGTCCACCTCATTGAAGGTCGTCAGCATCGCCGTTTCGTTCTTCGCGCTCACCAAGCGGCGGGCGATCGTGCGGCGCATCCGGCTCATTTTCTTGCGGTTAGTTGCTCGGCTGAAGGTGGCGTCGGTACTGCGCATTACGGGCGCGGGCTTTTCTGCTTGCGATTCGGGCTGTGGTGCAGTTTGTTTGGCTTCAGCAGCTTTCATGGCATCCTCCTTGGTGATGCGGCCGCCTTTACCGGAGCCTTGTACCTCTGAAGGGATGATGTCGCGCTCTTTCATTATTTTGGCGGCAGCCGGCGAAGGATGACCAGTGGCATAGGATGCAGATTCCGACTGCTCCGGTGCGGGTTTTTCGGCTTCTGTTTTGGCAGGGGTGGCGGGTTGCGGTGCGCCATTACCAGCAGTTTTGGCCATACTCGTGTCAATTTGAGCCACCAATGCGCCAATTTCAAGGTCATCGCCCTCTTTGGCTACATGTATTAGCTTGCCGGCAGCTTCCGCCGGAAATTCCAGCGTCGCCTTGTCCGATTCAAATTCGCAGATTGGTTCGTCGCGTTCTACATAGTCCCCATCTTTTTTCAGCCATTGCGACAAGGTTACTTCGTTGATGGATTCGCCAATTGTCGGAACCCGCATTTCTACCACGCTCATATTTTTTTATTGAAAGTTGTTTTGAATGTTGTTTTGCACTGCGAAAATCAGTCAATTCGCTTGATTATGCAAGTTTTGTAATAAGTTATCAGCTCTATTCAATTCGTTTGAAGCCTTCTTTTGTAGAAACAACCTTTGAGCCAGAGGGTTTGCTATTCTGCTTACTTCATGTGGAATACATAAATTTTGCCCGGCTCGCCTTTTTTACCTTCATTGGAGATGTAAAGCGTCCCATCCTGCGCAAAACAAATGCCTTCGGGCTGGGCGTGTATTTTTTTTTGTAGTTTTTCGATATGCAGAATTTTTCCCTGCTCGTGCAGTACGAATAGTGTTTTGCCGACGGAAGAAATGATATAGATATGCCCCGTGCGCGGGTGAATGGCGATGCCCGATGGTGCAAAGGCAAATTTTTCGGCATCTTCGGCAAATTGCTGTTCCAATTTTTCCACCGTCGTGCCCACTGTGGTTAGATATTGTTGCACGTCTTCCAGGCTAATGGTAAATACCGGTTGGGTACTGATTTGCATGGTGCTCAGATCAAAACTGTAGATGCCGCGCTGGGTATCTGTGGTATCTGTACTTTCTGCTTTCGCTTTGCAGGCCAGCAGCAGGCGGTTGTTTTTGGCATCATAAGCCAGTCCTTCTACATCATTTTCGCGGCTCAAGGAGAAGCTGTATTTTTCAACTTGATCGTAGCGATTGTCATTATATAAAATATGATAAATGGTGCCAGAACTTTTTACTACAAAAATATCTTTTCCCGCCATTTCAATGCCCTCATAATCGCCATCTTTCCAGAATGCAAGCTGTCGGATAATGCTGCCCGTTTTCCTATTCAAGAAGAAGACAATCCCCTCTTCATCTTGCACTGCTACCAGCGTTTTGCCATCTGATGCAAGCCCAAGCCCCGATATTTCTAACAACTCCGGCGGCATAAGGAAGGTTTGATCGGGCTGATACAAGCGATAAGGCAATTTGAAGCCATTCAGCGCGGTTGTGTGTGGGTTCGGGCAAGCGGTAGCATATGATAGTAAAATTAAAAGCAGGAATCGCAGCATATTTTACACGATTTGCACAACAAAAATTATTTTTGCTAAATGAAAATAGTACAACATGATGTATTGTTAACTTTTCAGTCCTTCCGGCTTCTTTCCAAACAACATAAAATACAGTCCTATTATAACGAAAGGTACGCTTAATAATTGTCCAGTGCTCAGCACATTGCCAAATGCCGACTCGAAACCACCTTGGCTTTCTTTAAAAAATTCCCACAGGATGCGAAAACCAAAAATCAGTACCAGAAACAGCCCGAAAATATAGCCCGGTTGATGCCGTTTGCTGGTGAGCCAGTACACCCAATACAACAAAAAAAAGCTGGCTAAGTAGCTCAGCGCTTCGTACAGCTGTACCGGATGGCGCGGCAGTTGATCTTCGCGTACAAAGATGAAAGCCCACGACACATCGGTGGGTTTGCCCAAAATCTCTGAATTCATAAGATTGCCAAGGCGTATAAAGCAGCCGGCTAATGCCGTGGGTACTACTACCTTGTCCAAAATCCAGAGGATAGATTTTTTGGATACTCGTTTTGAGTAAATCCAGAGTGCTAAGATAATGCCAATAGCGCCGCCGTGGCTGGCCAAACCACCCCGCCCGATCATTGGAACTTCGGACAGGTGCTGCGAGGAATATCCCCAATCATAGAAGAAAACGTGCCCCAGCCGTGCGCCCAGTACCGCCCCTACCACTACGTAGATGAAGGCTTTATCGAGCCATACTTCTGGCGCTTTTTCTACCAAAAACATACGACGAACAATGTACAACCCAGCCAGAAATCCGGCGGCGAAAAGCAGCCCGTACCAGCGTAGGGTGATGGGGCCAAGAGACACAATTTCTGGTGAGGCGTTCCAGGTGATGTATTGTAATAGCATTGGCTTGGTTTGTGTGATGGATGCAGTTGATAAAAGCGATGATGCCAAAACCAGCCGCAAGATAATTGTTTTCAACGGCCTTGCGGCCATGTGTTTACATTTTTGTTGGAAGGAAATTGGCGGGCTGTGTATTTGGTAAAGCGATACGCCGAGCGTAAGGTCATTCTTCAATAATAGCTGATAGCCCTCGCTCTACCAGTGCATCTTTTTTTGGGCGCAGTACATTTTTGGGCGCTGTTTTTACCGTGGCTTTACCTTTGGTATGAATGATAATAGCAAGTTGCTCCGCCTGTTCGGAAGTGTGGTGCAACACTTCTATGAAGCATTCAATCACCCAATCGAAGGTGTTGAAGTCGTCGTTATATACAATGAGGTAGGCTAAATTGCCTGTGCCAGTATCGGATATCTCCTCCTCCACCAGTACTTCTTCCATTTCTTCCTCAGAGATAGCGTACAACATTGTCTTGAATAAGACTTAGGCAGCCCTGAAGTCCTTAATAGTACATCAGCAGCTGCCGGTGATAGATTTTTAATTCAACTGATTTAGTGTTTGTTTTATTGCCTCGAAATCAGGCAGGTCACCAGCCGATTCCAGCACTTGGGCATAGCGTACCGTGCCTTCCTTGTCAATCACAAAAGCCGAACGCTTGGCAACGCCTTTCATACCCAGCACAAATTCCTCATATAATGCGCCGTACATAGCAGACACGTTTTTGTTGAAATCGCTTAGGAGCGGAAAATTTAGTTGCTGCTCTTCTTTGAATTTAGCTAAAGTGAATGGCGAATCCACGGATATGGCTAATATTTCCGCGTTTAAATTATTATACAATGCAATGTCATCGCGCATACTGCATAGCTCGGCTGTACATACGCTGGTGAAAGCCATAGGAAAAAAGAGTAGCACCACATTTTTACCTTGATAATTTTCTAAGCTAATTTGCGCTTTATCGGAGGAAAAGAGGGTGAAATTTGGGGCTTTGTCGCCTATCTGAATTGCCATATTCTGAGTATTTTACAGTTGAAAAATAAATTATCAATTTTTCAAACACCTCAGCAAGCCACTTGTTTGCATGAAACCTTTGAAACCTTTTACCAACATTAGTTATCTCGAATAATTGGGCGATTCCTTCGTGATCGTAATATTGTGTGGGTGGCTTTCCCGAATGCCAGAGTTGGTGATGCGTACAAACTGCGCTTCGTGCAGGCGCTCAATGGTGGCCGCGCCGCAGTAGCCCATGCCTGCACGCAGTCCGCCAATGTATTGTACCATGACCTCCGCCAAAGCCCCTTTGAATGGAACCCGACCTTCGATGCCTTCGGGCACTAATTTCTTGATATCATCTTCCACATCTTGAAAATAGCGGTCTTTGGAGCCTTCTTGCATAGCACCCAGCGAACCCATACCTCGATATACCTTGAATTTTCGACCTTCATAAATGATGGTTTCCCCCGGCGACTCATCAACGCCTGCGAAGAGACTGCCCGCCATAATCGTGCTGGCACCTGCGGCAATTGCTTTCACAATATCGCCTGTGTAACGGATACCGCCATCACCAATGATGGGCACCCCAGAGCCTCGAATGGCGCCCGCTGCTTCGATGATCGCAGAAAGCTGCGGCATGCCTACGCCCGCTATCACCCGTGTGGTGCAGATACTCCCAGGACCAACCCCCACTTTGACGGCATCCACCCCAGCTTCTACTAAGGCTTTGGCACCTGCACCAGAGGCTACGTTGCCGCCAATGACCTGCAAGTCGGGGTATTGCCGTTTGATAATTTTCACTGCCTCCAGTACACCGCGTGAGTGCCCGTGTGCTGTGTCCACACAAATGACGTCCACGCCTACTTTAATGAGTGCTTCTACCCGATCAAACATATCGGTAGTAACACCAACGGCGGCTCCTACTACGAGGCGCCCCAGCGAGTCCTTGCAGGAATTAGGATAGTTTTGCACTTTCATAATATCCTTATAAGTAATCAAACCTACCAAGGTATTATGTTGATCCACTACGGGCAGCTTCTCAATTTTGTATCCTTGCAATATTTCGCGAGCTTGGTCAAGGGTTGTGCCAGCAGGTGCCGTCACTAAATTATCTTTAGTCATTAGCTCGTGTACCGGGCGTTTATTTCGAGCTTCAAACCGGAGATCGCGGTTGGTCAGGATGCCAATGAGCTTATTCTCCGCATTGACGATAGGAATACCACCGATTTTGAACTGTTCCATGAGTCGGAAGGCATCTTGCACCGTAGCATCTTCGCGAAGGGTCACGGGGTCAATAATCATACCGCTTTCTGAGCGCTTTACGAAACGCACTTGTTCGGCCTGCCGTTCGATGCTCATGTTTTTGTGGATGATACCAATACCGCCTTGTCGGGCAATCGCAATAGCCAAATCGCGCTCTGTGACCGTATCCATAGCAGCAGATACAATTGGTACATTCAGTCGAATATCGCGAGTGAGCTGTGAAGAGGTATCCACTTCGCGGGGCAAAACTTCTGAATAAGCAGGTATGAGAAGCACATCATCGAAAGTAAGTGCTTCTTCCAATACTTTGTAAGGTGCTATTTTTTGTGTTTCCATGTGCAAAGATAGAGGAAGATTTCCGATTTTGGAATTCCTGTTGCCTGATTTTTATGCCCCCTGTGATCAGATAAT
Source organism: uncultured Saprospiraceae bacterium (assembly GCA_937872405.1). Lineage (GTDB taxonomy): Bacteria > Bacteroidota > Bacteroidia > Chitinophagales > Saprospiraceae > JADJNW01. The sequence goes on from CALMSP010000141.1 coordinate 8,396, forward strand.
GGATAGGATTGTAGGTAAATGGCTGATAATCAGATTGTAAAAATATTGTTGCGCATTAGCAAGTTAGATATTGAATCCTAAATTTTAGGTCGCGTTGCGCCTTCAGCCACGTATGATTTTATAAAATGTTGCAAAACAAAGCATAGTGATGGATTGCTAATATCTTATTCAATCTTATAAAAATATGACATCTGAGCCATTGCCACGCCGTAATTCATCGGCTGCTTAACTGTGTTTCTAAAGCCGCTATGTTGTCAAAGGCTTTGCGATAAACGTTTTGCATAGTGGCATCATCGCGCTGCTGGCCAGAGAATAGTGCTACTTCGCATATTTGAATAATCTGCATAAATTCATCCACCAGCGCTGCTGGGGCTTGTAGTTCCTGGAGTTTTTCGCGCACAGTATCTTTGGTCAAGGCAGAGCGTGGTATGCGCAGCTTATCGCAAACATACCCCAGTAGCGCCTTCGATACCTCATCAAAAAAAGCACGGCTTGCCCCTGTACGCAAATGTTTTTCGGCGGCTTGCAAATGCCGAACTGCCTCCTGCTTAGCGTAGCGGGTACGCAGGGCAGCTGCGTCTGGGGGCATACCTTTACGGCGACGAATGCCTTGCAAAACAAATAAGCCAAGCAGCAGGCAAACCGGCAGTGCCATTAGAATGCGCATCAGCGGTGATCCCACGAGGCGCCGTTTGGATTGTTGCAATTGGGTGGATGTTTTCAGAAAGCGAATGCTAGCGTTAGAAAGGATGTCGTTAGATTCTTCCGCTGTCGTTGTTGTGGGGCGCACGGAACCCGGCTTTATTTCCAGTACGATATTCTTTTGATCCGTAGCCACATAAACGTTGCGCGTGGGGTCAAAATAGGTAAACCTTGGCGCTAGGCTATAGCTGCCTGGCACCTTTGGCAGAATGAGATATTCGATTACTTTTTTGCCAATTAGTAAGCCGTCACTATTTTCCGTAACGGACTCCTCCAACACTTTTGGATCATAGCCTTCCAGCCCTGCCGGTAGGGTCAGCGCGGGCGGCTGCACCCTTTTGATGTCGCTATCGCCAACAATGGTCAATCGCAAAGCGAGTACATCGTCGGTGCTTATCTCGGTGCGGCTCGGCAAAAAAGAAGCATTAAAATTGCCCACAGCGCCCGTGAAAGTGTCGAGGGTATCTGGAGGTAAAGGACGCACATTGATTCGCACGTCTTCCGAGGCGACCATCAAGCGTTCGGTGGGGCGACCCAAAAAGAAGTTATTCCGAGTATTGGCATTAGACTCTTCTTCCAACGGAAGGCTAAGTTCTACTTGTAACGGACGAATTGTCAGCGCACCGGTTTGCTGTGGGAACACTGCTACCCGTTTGATGACTTTAGAAATGTAGGTCACGCCGTTGATCGTTTCGCGTTGAGCGGGCGGATTGTAACGTCGAATAGGCTCGGCAAAGAAACCTGGATAATCGGATTCTGCTACAACCATGAACGTCTCTACGCCCACGTTGGTATATAATTTGTAATCAACAAGAATCTGTTGCCCAAGAAATGCACGGGTGGTGAGGGGTTCGGCGCGCAGGAAAATACGCCTCGCCGATTGCGCTTTATCAGCATTGGTTGCTGCCGTTACCTCTATAAGGACGGGGCGCGTGCGAAGCGTTTTATCGGGCGTTTTCATGGAAGCACTTTCAATAGTCAGCTTGCCCGTGCGCTTGGGGCGCAAGGTGTAGGTGTAAATAATTTCTTTAGCTGCTTTGCCATTAATAACGTTGACATGGAATGATTTAGAGGGGCGGTTTACAACATCAAAATCTTGAAATGCTGGTGGCGTGAATACATCTTCCTCTGCATTGCGCAGCACAAAAGACACATTAAAATAACTCTGAAGCGATACCTGACTCACATCTGTTATCGCCTCAAAGGAGCTTTGCGCTACTGATAAGAGAGGTAGGCTCCATGCAACCATCCATCCAGTTAGCCTTTGGCGTATAGCGTACATTTTTACATAATAAATTTCACTCAGATTTTGTATGTTTTTCGTTTCGGTTTGGGTTCTTCTGATTTAGGGAGCATTGGTCGTGCTCGCCATTGCGGTTCTATTGAGTGGGGCGGCTCCGCTTGTTGTATGATGCCATCAGGGTTAGGCACCACCAGTACAGCGCGTGGTTGGGTTTCCAATAGTTGCTCCCCCGCTTGGATACTGGCCGGCTCGATGTAATGGTTGCCAATATCTTTTGGTTCCAAATAGAACGTGTAAGAGGTCTTCTGAAATACCTCGCCATTGACAATGCGTGTGCTGGAAGACACATTGGGGCCACGCACGAAGCGAAAACCCTCGAAAGCCGGAGGTTGAAAGTCGCGCCCAGGGGCATTTTCTAAAGTAAAGCAAACAGAAAAATAATTGCCCAGCAAAATGGAATCGCTGCTGATTTCTGCTGTGAAAACAGGCACTTTCTGGGCTAAGGCTGCTGCGACAAGCGCGTTGTATAGCACAAAAAAGACGATTCTACGCATTGCATAAAGTTTTTATTGAACATGAAACAATGTTTTACCAGTCCTTACCTGATTTTGTGGACTTTGGGCTCCCTTTTCGCATTTTTTGTTGCACTTTTTGTTCCTCTCGGTCAATAATTTCCAACAACTTTTCTGCCTCTTCTTTTGTCAGCTTCTCGGAAGGTTCCGGTAAGGTCGCTTCCGGTGGTGGCTGGTCGGAAGAAGATTCCTGGGGTTGGGGTCCGTCAGGTGGCGATTCTTGCTGCTCATCGGGCGGCGGTGGCTGCTGGTCGGGCGGTGGCGGTTGTTGCTGCTGTAAGATGTGTTGCGCCAATGCCAAATTAATTTTGGTTTCCATATCTGAGGGGTTCAGGCGGAGTGCATTTTTGTAAGCATCCACACTTTCAGCATATGCCTCTTTTTGAAATAAAGCATTGCCCAGATTATGATAGGCCATGGCCCGCAGTTTGTCGTCCGTAGCGCTACGTGCCGCTTCTTCATACCGTTTTACGGCTTCTTCGTAGCGTTGTTGGCGATAAATGGCATTGCCCAAATTATAGTTAGCCTGTGGGCTATTTAGCTTTTCTAAGACTTTTCGATATTTTTCTTCTGCTTTGTTATATTGCTGCTCGCGGTAGTCACGATCACCCTGACGCAAATAACGGTGAGCCGTTTGCGCGTGCAACGAAACAATGAATAGCATGAAACATCCGATCAACAAACCATTTTGTATCATAATTTTAGCTGCTCAAGTAAATAAAAAGCGATTTTATGATTTTTACGTAATAAAAATGAGCTTTACACGTCGGCTACTCTTGGATTCTGAATAAATCTTTATCGGCCAAGTACCGATTTTTGGAATAGGACATCAAAAATTCTATAACCAAAATCAGCAACGCCAGCCCCAAAAAATATTGAAAATAGCTTTCAAATTCGCTAAATGCACGTTGTTCAAACTCTTGTTTTTCAAGCACTTGTATGCGCTGATCCAATGCTTTGAGCACCGGTTCGGTATCGGCTGTGAGGTTGAAATAAGCGCCTTCACCTTTCGCTGCCACTTGCCGTAGGGTTGTTTCATCCAAGCGCGTGCGCACTGGTTCGTTGCGCTCGTCGCGTTTGAAGTCCAAGCGCCCCGAACTATAATCTGGTATAAATCCACCTTCGCTGGTACCCGCGCCAATAGTGAATATAAGTAGTCCATTTTTGCGAGCTTCTTCGGCTTTGGCTAAGGCTCCTTCCTCGTGGCTTTCACCATCGGAAATAATAACCAATACCTTGTGCCGTTTGTTTTCCATCGGAAACCAGCGATCGGCTTGAGCGATAGCTGCGTTGATGGAAGTACCTTGCGTAGGCATCAAATCGGGGTGGGCACTTTTGATAAAAATATTCAAGGCTGCATAATCAATAGTGAGGGGTACTTGCAAGTAGGCGTTGCCAGCGAACAGAATAAAGCCAATGCGCTCGCCGCGAAGCTTTTCGATGAGGTCTTCGGCGAATTTTTTGGCCCGTTCGAGCCGGCTGGGCGCGATGTCCTCTGCCAGCATACTATTCGATACGTCCAGCGCTATGAATACGTCAATGCCCTTGCGTTTAATCGTTTCTCGTTTCGTACCCCACTGCGGATTTGCCCAACCGACAATCAGAAAAATCAAGCCGAGCACAAGCAACCAGAATTTGGTGGCATGTTTGTAGCGAGAGGCCTGCGGCATAAGTTGCTGTACCAATGCGGTATTGCCAAATCGCTGGCGGGCCCGGCGACGGGCCTGTTGCATGAAGTAGAAAAATACCCCCAGTAAGGGAATCAACTCCAGTGCATACAAATAATATGGATGCTCGAATCGAAACATAAAATCAGCGTTGGCAAATGCGAAGCAGTGCCTAAGATGCATACAAATGCGGTCTTATGATCTGCGTCACGGCTTGTATTACGGTATGGTTCTGAAAATAGTATATCTGAAAATAAATTCTAATATTAGCAAAAACAGGGCGATGCCTGCAAAATAGTAAAATTCTTCGCTATAACGTTTGATTGTAGTTACTTCCACTTTCGTTTTTTCCAATTTATCAATTTGATCATACACCTGTTGTAGGCTCTCGGCATCCGTGGCGCGAAAATAGCGCCCGCCGGTCATCTCGGCGATCTGTTGCATCAATGGTTCGTCAATTTCTACGCGGGCCAATCCGAAAATGTAGCGTCCGTCACTTCGGCGACTCACAGGGGTGAGGGCATCGCCGATGGTACCCACGCCGATGGTATAAACTTTGATGCCAAACTCTCGTGCAATTTCGGCGGCGGTGATGGGCTTGATGTAGCCAGTGTTGTTAACACCGTCGGTCAGCAGAATAATTACCTTGCTTTTGGAAGGGCTATCCTTGGTTCGGTTTACGGCTGTAGCCAAACCCATGCCAATGGCGGTGCCGTCTTCCAGCATTCCACACTGCAAGTTGATGAGGAATTCTTTCACGATGCGATGATCGGAGGTGAGCGGACACTGCGTGAAGGCTTCTCCGGCAAAAACCGTTAGCCCGATGCGATCATAAGGGCGCTTGTTGACAAACGCGACTGCCATGTTTTTACTTACTTCGAGGCGGTCGGGCGTGAAGTCTTGCGCCAGCATACTACTCGACAAGTCCATCACCAACATAATGTCAATACTATCCGCATTGATACGGTCTTCTTTCAACATAATTTGTGGACGCGCGATAGCTACAATCAAACACACAAACGACAGCGCCCGCGCCACTGGCAATAGGGCACGCCAACGCCCGCGCCATGATTGGATGCCTTCCAGCGCCACCAAAGACGATAGCCGCAGTGTTGGGTAGTATTTGCGGTAACGCTGATAATAAAAAAACGCCGCCAGCGGTAGTAGCAGTAGCAATGCTAACAACTCAGGATTGACGAAGTGTATTTGGTTAAAAAATGACAAGCAATTTCTGGTTTTAACGATGAATTGTTAACGGTTTTGATTATGCGTCATTCAGTTTTCCGCTACTTCCGCGGGCTTGGTTTCCCACACGAAGGCTAAGGCCTCGCGCATACCATCCTCGTGTATTTGTAGTGGGGGGTCGGCTTTGGCAAATTTCACTAAATCCGCATTTTGAAACAAGATCCGAAGGCGTTCCTGCCATGCTGCTGCAAAGCCATACTGCTGCAGGCTGGTTATAATCTCATCGGTTGTGTTTTCCAAAGCGGGTATTTTAAATTGATTTTCTAAATATTCCCGAATAATAAATGTCAGTTCACTCTGGTATGCTTTGATGCTGCCGCTTTGCCACAGTTGTGCTGCTCCTAAGGCTTCTAATTTTTGCAGCGCGATCTCGTATGGCTTCAGCACAACCGGCGGCGGTGGTGGTGTTTCTTGTTTGCGGCTTAGCCGACGGATGAAGAAGAACAAGGCTACAAGCAACCCAATGGCCGCTACCGCAATTAGATAGGGTAGAAAGTCTTCTATGGTGCGGGGTTCTTCCACAATACCTTTAATTGGTGTCAGTTGTGTGGTGTCCGTGACGCCAATTGTAGCGACTTCTATGCGTGGCGTATTCGTTAGCGCTATTTGCTCCTGCCCATTCACTTTGTACCGAATGGGAATAGCGGGTAGCGTGTGGGCGCCATTTTCAAAAGAGGTGATAACAATGCGCTGCTCATACAAGCCCGTTCCTCCGGCACGATTGACGCCTACCGGATTCCATTCGCTGTAGCGCACTACTTCCAATTCCGGTATAGAATCAAATACGGAAAAATCAGTTTGAATATCGGTGGCATTGAACGCAGAGTCCAGCAGTAGTTGTACCTGTACCTGATCACCAATGAAGATGTAGATACTATCCAGATGAGCGCGCGCCTTGCCTTGCGCAAAGGCCATAAGGGCACAAAGATTCAAGCTCAAAAGCAATGCAATCGTCCGATTCATCCGTTCGCTCTTTTTAAGAAAAACTTGTGCAAGGCAACATCGTAAGGCTCATGCGTGCGGATACTGATGGCATCGGCGCCGCTGCGCAGGAAAGTCGTTTTGAAATACTGATTATTTTCCTCAAACCATTGGTTGTAGGCTTCCCGTACCCGGCGCGACGAGGTATCCACCCATTGTATAGCCCCCGTTTCGGCATCCTGTGCGCGCATCAGACCAACGTTGGGCAGTTGCGCTTCTGCCAGATCGGTCATTTGAATCCCGATAATGTCGTGCCGACGCTTGGCAATGCGCAGCGCATCGGTGTAGTTTTTATTCATAAAATCGGACAACACAAAGCAAATGCTGCGTTTTTTGATGACATTATTGAAATATTGTAGCGCTGCGGCAATATCTGTACCAGTACCTGCCGGCGAGAAGTCAAGCATTTCGCGGATAATGCGCAAAATGTGCTGCCGGCCTTTTTTAGGCGGAATAAACTTTTCAATTTTATCCGTAAAAATGATGACACCCACCTTGTCATTGTTGTTAATGGCCGAAAAAGCCAGCACCGCGCTAATCTCGATGAGCAATTCATTTTTCATCTGATTGACGGTACCAAAATACGCCGAGCGACTCATGTCCACCAACAGCATCACGGTCAGTTCTCGTTCTTCTTCAAACACTTTCACGAATGGCTCGCCTGTGCGTGCCGTTACATTCCAATCAATATTGCGCACATCATCGCCGTACTGGTAGCTGCGTACCTCGCTGAATGACATCCCCCGCCCTTTAAACGCACTGTGGTATTCCCCACTAAAGATATGCTTTGTCAGACCCTTGGTCTTGATCTCTATTTTACGAACTTTTTTAAGTATCTCAGCAGTTTCCATAGGTAGTCAGTCAAGTTGTTCTGGCATCATGCCTTAATAAAGTGTACGTCTCAGTTTTTATGGTCGAAGCATTCGTAATTTATTTCACCACCGTCACATAGAACCCCGGCGCCGGAGACATTTTAACGGGCACTTCGGTCTTTTCCCAGTTGGACTGGCTGGTGAAGCGCATGAAATAGGGGGGCGGTTTTTTCCAGAGCGTGCCAGCAAAAAGTACGCCTGAGGCTTCCGACGACCCTAATAGTTCCAATGCTATAAAAAACGCTTTGCTGAGTACCAAATTGTAGGGGCTCATATCCACCGTAAGCGTACCTCGGTTCTTTTTGAATACCGCGATGACACTTTCCGGCAGCAGTTCACGCCCTGGCAGCCCGCTCTCTTCTGCATAGACGTGTATCCGAAAGCGTATGCTATCGCTGCGCGTGATGTTGGCGATTTTAAAATGCGCCGACCGCAGGAAAATTGGCTCTGTTTGCTTCGGAATCAGACAAGCGATTTCTGTACCGGGTAAAGTAGAGGAAAACCCAAGCATCACCTGATTCGTTGCACCAGTGTTGCCCACATTAAAAGGCTTCGTTTTCTTAGGGCGAACCGTGACCGTCGGCAGTTCAAATGCCGTCTTAGCCAGATTTACCCTTTCGGGAATGGTGCGCCAACCTTTCACCGCGAATGTAGCACTTTCGTAGCCAATAACAGAGAAGCGCAGGCTGTCATGCTGAAAGGCTTCTATTGGTGCAATTTTTAGCTCGAATGTACCATCCAACGCACTTACTGTGCCCACGTTTTTGCCAATAATGCCGATATTTACAAAAGGAATTGGCTGTCCGCTTGCGGTTTCCACCACCATACCTTTGATGCTTTGCGCATGACCGTATGAAGCCATACCTATGGCTAATGCTGCTATTTTAATCCATTTACACATACACATATTGTTTGACTTTTGAACAATCCGATTCTGTATAGTGTGTGCAGGCGTTTAGCTCTCTTGCTCAGCGGTTTTCTTTTTACGTCGGGTTTTGAATAGCTCCACGGCTTCTTTGTCGGTTAGGAAGCCAAATTCGACGAACATGGCAAAAACGAACTTTTTGATGTCCTGATAATCCTTGCCGCGCTTGTCCGTAAACGTAAGTAACAACCGGCGGAGGTAGTTCATTGACAGTTTTTCCAATTGCTGATTGAATTGCTGATTGGCGAAAATCGTCATATATACTGGGAATAGCTTGCTGATTTCAAAGAAATCGAGGTAGGCCCGCTCTTCGAGGTTGTTGATAAAGCTGGCAAAGTAGTGGGCGATCGTTTGGCGCGCACACTCATTGATAGTGGAGAGGCCTGGTCGCTGATCGTGAAATTTTTTCACGGCCTCGTGTACTTCAGGATGGATGTAGCCTTTGCCATGCACAGTATCCATCAGGTTGTAATAGTCGCTCAGATCATCCGTGAAGCTGCGGTCGAGTAAGGCCGACAAGCGTTGGTCGGCCATAGGCATCCATAAAATGCTATCGCCATGCAATATTTCCAATAGGAAAGTAAAATAATGTGTTGAAAATTCTGGCATACTGCGGCGTACAGCATTGAATTGCGGAGCTAAGTATGCCTGCTCCTCTTTCGAAAGATCGAAGAAGTTGGCATACAAACTCATGATTTGAAGGTGTTCTGGGGTACTTTGCAGCGCCTCATTGCTGACGAAATCCTTGATCGGCTCCATGATACTCGTATTATCAGCCTTGAGGTTGATCCGGTGAATGAGGAAGTGCTTCAACTGGGAGAAGTTGATGGCTAATTCGGTGACCGTAGTTGGAAATTCCGCTGTGAAATAATTTTCATTGCGAAACTGTTGTTTGTAGCGGCGATAGCCAATGGCGCGTTCTGTGTCGCGGCGGTAGCGCTCCAATTTCTGCGATTGTAGGTAATAGCGGATGCGCTTATTAGGGAAGCTATTAATAAAATTGGTGATCCAGATATCGCTGCTCAGCGCAAAACCAATTTGCACGGATTGTCCAATGCGCTTTTTGAGTACTTCAAAATTGGTGGACTGGCAAATGGTAAGTAAAATTTCCTTAAAATGTTCCTGTGGACGCGTGTATTGGTAGTTAGCGTCTATCTCCCCGCGCAGTACGGCATAGCCTAATATTCTGGGCAAGAAAAGCCCTTCAAATGCGGGATCAAGCAACACGAGTTCCAGGGGAATAAGTTGTAGGGGATTGTCGTTGGCAACTTCCTCATATACGGCTGCGATACGTGGCTCAAACAATTCTTTGAGGCGGGTATAATCCTCTTCTTCCTCGCTGTCTAAGTATTGTTGCAATTCTTCCGATTCCTGAATATCGGCAGCGATAGTTTCCAATTGGTCAATATAACGTGGATCGAGTTCGTACATAACGATGTGCTTTTTAAAGGCAAACCTGATAGTGCAAATTAGATGCACTACCAGGTTCACTTATTATTTTTAGAAAAAGTATAGTCTTGAGTAGAATGCTACAAAGATAGAACGAATAGGCCGAAAGTGCAAGTATGCTAAAGCGGAAACTTTTTATCCTTCCGCAAAAATTGCTGCACTTGACTTTTATACGTTGCTTTACTCTGCTTTGTCTTCGGTTGCTGGTTCTTCAGTGGCAGCTTCCGTGGCAACGGCTACTGCTTCTTCCGCTACTTCCGTCGTGATTTCTGCATCCGTTGGCAGTTCCGGTGCTTCGGCCTCAGCGGGCGTCTCTATGGTAGCAACTTCCACTGCTTTAGCGGGTGGTGCGGTAATATTTGCCCCTGCTACGCGCGCATGAAATGCAGCCTGTTCTTCGGCAGTCTTGGCAGTGCGGTTGGCGATCTTCGTTTCTTTGGCATTCAGCCAGTCGTTATATTTTTTGTCCGCTTCTTCTTGTGTAAGCGCACCTTTCAGTACGCCACGCATGAGGTGCTTGCGGTAATAAACGCCTTTGAAACGCAAAATAGCACGAACGGTATCAGTCGGTTGGGCGCCTTTCATCACCCAGTCATATGCCCGGTCGCGATCCAATTCAATAGTGGCTGGTACCGTGAGCGGGTTGTAAGTTCCCAGCTTTTCGATAAAGCGGCCATCACGCGGCGAACGCGCGTCGGCCACAACGATGTGGTAGAAGGGTCTTTTCTTACGACCTTTCCGTTGTAATCTGATTTTTACAGACATTGTTAAAATTAATGTTTAAATGAAACCATACCCGCTTCCTCCCACTAAGGGACTACAGGTTTTTAACGGACTGCAAAGGTATAATTTTTTTGATATTCCCGCCAAATTTATTTTCACTTTTGATAATCGCAGGCAGGTATCTGCTTATTCAATCGGGGTTAGTGGGGGTGCTTGGGGTATCGGTATGATCAGATGCTGACACGGACGCAGAGGCGTTGGGTGGTGTCGTCTCTTCTTTTTGGCTACTAAAAAAGCTGCGCTGGAAAAGCAGAATAGTGAGCACGCCTATAGTAATGGATGAATCTGCTACATTGAAGACGGGTCGGAAAAAAAGTACCTCTTCGCCCCCCCAGAAAGGTATCCAGCGCGGTAGGACGCCTTCATAAATCGGAAAATAGAACATATCCACCACACGCCCATGCAAGAAGCCAGCGTATCCGCCTTCTGCCGAAAATAATTGCGCTACCCCGCCGTGATAAGAGGATTCCGAAAAAATGAGTCCGTAAAAGGCACTATCAATAATGTTGCCAATGGCACCTGCCAGAATGAGCGCAAAACTCGCCAACAGCCCAAAAGGAGCGCCACTATGGATCAACTGCCGGATGTAGTAAATCAAAAATCCAACCGCTGTAATGCGAAATAAGCTAAGCAACAGTTTTCCATAATCACCGCCAAAGGTAATGCCGAAAGCCATGCCTGGATTTTCTACAAAATGGATGCGTGCCCAATCCAGACCAAGTATCTTGAACTCCTCCCCGTAGGCCATATTCGTCTTGATCCATATCTTGAGCGCTTGGTCAATGACCAGCACCAGAATAATAATTGCCAATATTTTAACTGATTTGCCCAAAGCCTTGCGTTTTCTGCTGTTTGATAAAGTATTTTGCACCTAAAACTTGGTATTAACATTTACTTACGGCATAAAGTTTGCTACACTAATCCATCATATCACCAGGATTCTCTTCGCGCTGTTTTTCTTTGCGCACGATGGGGTTGGCGTGGTCTTCTGCATAGGTTTTTCGGTTGCGGGCAATGTCGAGCGCTAAGAAAAGTGCCTCCCGAAAAGACGTCGGATCAGCTTCATTTTTACCAGCAATATCGAAGGCCGTGCCGTGGTCGGGCGATGTGCGCACAAAGGGTAGCCCCGCGGTATAGTTCACACCATGGCCAAAGGACAAAGTCTTGAACGGGATAAGCCCCTGATCGTGGTACATGGCTAAAATAGCATCGAACTTTTTGTACTGACCCGAGCCGAAAAAGCCATCTGCCGAAAAAGGGCCCATCACCAGCAGTCCCTGCTCTTTAGCCGTCTGTACGACAGGCTGCAGAATATCCAACTCTTCATGACCAATGGCGCCTTCGTCGCCCGCGTGCGGATTCAGCCCCAGTAGCGCAATGGTCGGCCGGGCTACCCCAAAATCCACCACAAGCGACTGGTGTAGTAGGCTGAGCTTCTGCTCTAACAGTTCTGTGTGGATGGCTGCTGCAACTTCCCGAAGTGGTAAATGACTGGTAATCAATCCAATACGAAGAGCGTCACTCGTCATAAGCATTAGCCCTTCGCTGCCGCCCAACTCGTGTGCCAGGTACTCCGTGTGCCCCGGAAACGGAAATCCGCTCATGTGCATGGCGTGCTTATTAATCGGCGCAGTCACTAAGGCGTCAATCATGCCTTGTCGGAGTTCATCCACCGCTATTTCCAGCGCTTTCCAGGCGTACTTGCCGCTCGTCTCGGTAGGCTTACCAATGGTGATGCTTACATTGTCCTGCCAGCAGTTGACCACATTAATCTTGTCGGGCAATGCTTGTTGAGCATTCCGAATGCTCTGAAAGTGAAATTCAATGCCAACAATATTTTTGTGATAGGATACCACCTTCGATGCACCATAAATAACAGGGGTGCAAAAGTTGAGTATCGCCGGATTCGCTAAGGTTTTTATGATAACTTCCAGACCAATGCCATTAAAATCGCCTATACTGATACCTATTTTCAATTTTTCCATTTTCTGTATTTCGGTTACAGGTAATACCTTCACCAAAGCCCTTGGGTGAAAGGATTTTTGGGCGGTTGTTCTGTCTCCGGTAGGAAACTACCAACAACCATGCAAAAAACGCCGGAATTTTTGTACCATTGCGTCGGACGCAAAGTTAAAAAACGAACCGGGTTTTATGGCGTCTTTATTCGATTTTCAATTTGAAATCATCAGGAGAAGGAAATATACCGATTATGATGTTTGTTAGAAAACATGATTTTTATGTAAATATTTTTATTTTTTATCTTCTTAAAATGCTGATTTTAAACATTTTAAGATTCAATTTTAAGATTAAAATTTGAAGGCAAAAAAATCATACGGACAACATTTTTTGACCAATGAACACTTGGCACGCAGCATAGCCGATGCCACTGACCCAAGCTGCAAACGGTTGCTGGAGGTAGGGCCGGGGCGCGGGATGCTCACCAAATACCTACTTGAAAAACCGGCCCAACTGGTAACCGTAGAAGCCGACCGCGATATGGTAGCGTACTTGGAAAAGTTTTATCCGCAATTGAAAGGACAAATAGTAGAAGCAGACTTTTTGAAAGTGAATTTAGAAAAAATTTTTGATAACCAAGAATTTACGATTATAGGAAATTTTCCATATAATATTTCCTCGCAGATTGTCTTTAAAATGATAGACGCCCGCCAGCTCGTGCCGGAGTTGGTCGGTATGTTTCAAAAAGAGATGGCAGCACGCATCATTGCGCCGCCAGGCGACAAGACCTACGGCGTGATCAGTGTGCTAACGCAAGCCTATTACGAAGGAACCTACCTATTTACAGTAGGTAGTGGCAATTTTGCGCCCCCGCCCAAAGTGCAGTCGGCTGTGATCCGCCTGCGCCGCCGTGCCAATCTTATGCTGGATTGCAACGAGGCGATCTTTCGGCAAGTTGTGAAGCAAGCATTCGGGCAACGCCGTAAAATGTTGCGCAATTCTTTACGCGGATTTTTCTCGGACGAAGCCGTACTCCAGGATGCTTTTTTCCAGCAACGCCCAGAACAGCTATCCGTGCAGGATTACGTCCATTTGGCACAAAAAGCTGAAAATCAATAATTTACGATGGAGTTATTTTTGCCATATCGTGTCTATGAAAAAATTGCGCCGATCTGTAAAATGCTGCCGTATGCGAAATCCAGCGGTAGAGGCTAAGGCTTCGATGTCAGGCAAACTGTATTTGAGTGATAGCTCCACGTCAATGGCTTCCCAGGCTTCAAACGCGATGCACTGCCCAAATAATTGTACGTGTTGCGCAGCACGACTTATGAGATAACTCTTGGTGGCGCCGCTCACTGGATTGTAGGTTTCCCAATGACTAAAGGCATCCACGTTGAAATCTGCACCCAGTTCTCGATTAATGCGGTGCAACAGATTTAGATTAAATGCCGCCGTAATACCTTCGGGATCGTTGTAAGCATCAAGGATGAGCTGGGGATCTTTTTTCAAATCAAATCCGATGAGCAACAGGTCGCCCGGATTCATGCTTTGCTGGATTCGTTGCAAAAAAATGGCTGCCTGTTCGCAGCTGAGGTTGCCAATATTAGCGCCGATGAAGAGAATGAATTTGCGCACATTACCGCTACCTCCCAGTTGTTCCAGCATTTTAAAATAATCGCCAGCTAAGCCTTCCACTTGTAAATTCGGCAATTCTGCACGTAGTTCTGCTTTGAGCTTTTGCAGGGCATTAGCGGAAATATCAATCGGCAGATAACGAAAAATGGCGCCCGCCGCCAGAAAATGCCGCAGGAGCACTTTTGTTTTGTAACCATCGCCAGCACCCAATTCAATCAGGTCAAAAGGCGCATCGTCCAACAAATCCAGTATTGCCTGTCGGTGCGTTGTGAATATTTCGTATTCGCAATTGGTGAGGTAATACGCGGGCATTTGCATAATGCGCTGGAAGAGTTGGTCGCCTGCTTCATCATAAAAATAGCGCGACGACAGCTTTTTGGGTGTTTGCTGCAAACCCTGCCATATATCTTTGGCAAATGGATTGTCAGCGAGCATCTGAGCGAATGTTGACATGGATGCGTGGATTTGTAAAGCCATGTAGGCAAGCGTAATCGTGCATTTTATCTGGCTAATCGAAGTCCGGTGAACTGCCAGCGCTTATCGGTTTGGAAAAAATTGCGATACGTAGCGCGAATATGCGAGCGCGGCGTGGCGCAGGAACCACCTCGCAGTACCATTTGGTTGACCATGAATTTGCCATTGTATTCGCCTAAAGCGCCCTTCAGTCGTGGGAAATCGGGGTAAGGCAGGTAGGCGCTGGCGGTCCATTCCCAAGCGTTGCCTATCAGTTGGCTGTCTGTCTCATGTTGCTGCGCAATAGGCTGAAAATGAGCACTTTCCAGAAAGTTGCCATCGTCGGGTATTTGCAAATGCAATTGTTTGCAGGCTACTTCCCATTCTGCTTCCGTAGGCAAACGCAGCCCGCGCCAGCGCGCGTAGGCATCGGCTTCAAAGTAGCTGATATGCGTCACCGGCTCCTCTGGGCGTACTGCTCGCAAGCCATGCAGGGTGTATTGATACCAAGTACCAGCTTGTTCGTACCAATAAAGCGGGGCTTTTACCTCCAATTGTTTTACCCATTCCCAGCCTTCTGACAGCCAGTGTTCAAATTGGGTATAGCCGCCATCCTGCATGAATTCGAGATATTCTTCGTTGGTTATCAGCCTATTTTGTATTTCAAAATTTTGTAAATAGACTTGGTGCGCCCCGAGTTCGTTATCAAAACAAAAGCCTTTGCCCGTATGTCCAATGTCATACAGACCTCCTTCAACTGGAATCCATTTCGCCGCAAATGAATTGCAGACAGCCAGTGTCGGGATTGTATGGGCGTAAGTTGGAAAAAACGGATTGGTACCTAAGATGTACTTGATATCAGTGAGCAGCAGTTCTTGGTGTTGTTGCTCATGGTGTAATCCAATGGTGATAACATCCTGTAAATCAGGTGTTAAAGGCATTTCCAAGAAGCGTTCCATATGAGCATCCACATGGTGGCGATATTGTAAAATGCGCTCCACGCCGGGCCGACTGATGTTGCCACGATTGCTACGGAGGATACGAGGCCCTTGGCTTTCGTAGTAACTATTGAAAATGTAGTTTAATCGCTCGTCAAAACGTTGATAATCAGGCAGATAATCAGCTAAGATAAAGTTTTCGAAGAACCAAGTGGTATGGCCCAAGTGCCATTTAGGAGGACTTACATCGGCGCAAGGCTGCACTACAAAGTCTTCCAACTCTAAGGGCGCACAGATGGCTTCGCTCTGCGCACGCACTTGACGATACAACATAAGAAGGTAATTTCCGACCTGTGTCTGAGGCGAAATAAGCATTGAAATGTATTGTACGGATTCCTATAACGCTGTCGGGCGTTTTGTAGATTGCTTATGCGTTGAGTTTTTCGGCAGCGACATCTATGTGTACTACCTCTACACCGCGCCAGAAAGCAACCCGATTTTTGATATTAGCAGCAGCTTCTTTCGGATCTGGGTAATACCAAGCAGCATCTTTATTCTCTTTGCCATCCACTACAATGTTGAAATAAGATGCCTCTCCCTTCCACGAGCAGGTCGTGTGGGTGCTGCTGCCTTTGAAAAACTCCTGATTGAGCGATTCCATCGGGAAGTAGTAATTACCTTCGATTCTTACCAAATCATCGCTTTCTGCAAGTACTTTGCCATTCCAGATGGCTACTTTTGTGGTGTTCATTGTGAGATCGTATTTGAGTATTCGTGTAATGATTTTTATAATAATTCTAACAATTCTTTTTGTACAACATCATATCTTGTGAAATGGATGACATGTCCGGCTTTTTCCATGATTAAAAGTTTCAAAATGTCGGAATGAATACGCTTTTCGCTAAATGTCACATTGCCGTAAGGCGCCAATTGCCGGTCGCGCT
>CALMSP010000142.1 GCA_937872405.1 uncultured Saprospiraceae bacterium
CAATAGCTGCGCGGCGCGGCAAATCCTGTTGGAAGTGCTTATCGGCAAGCACAGCTTGAATGATCTGTTGTATGCCTTCCGGTGACGAAGCATCGCGGCGCAGGGCTTGCTGCGCTTGAGTCAGGGCTTGCGCTACGGGCGTACCTTCTGAAAAATCGGACTGCATCAATTGGGTCAGTGCCCGAATATCCGATGCGGCTTCATACCATTTGTCGCCCAGCGGAATGTCCTGCACAAGGGTTTCGGCCTCCTGCGGCTCTGTAAAAATCAAATGCTTAGCCAGCGCCACGCGCGGCTCCGACAGATCAGGATGCGTATCAATAAGTTCGCGTACCTGCGCTCTACTTGCAGGGAGTTGCTGGAGCAATTCGGCAGCAACCGCCTTGCGGGGGTCGGGAAGATGCGCATCTAACCATTCTAAAATAGCATGACGCGGATAAGCGCCCGCAAATTCGGCAATCACTTCGCCTTGATAAAACATTTTAACATTTGGAATGCTTTGTATATGATACGCTTCCGCAACTTCTGGAAATGCCTCGGTATCCACTTTCACTAAGTTCCAACGTGCCGACTGCTCGCGTGCGATTTGCTCAATAACGGGCCCAAGCACTCGACAAGGGCCGCACCACGCCGCCCAAAAATCTACCACCACGGGTTGATGATAGCTCGCTTCCAGCACGTCGGCTTTGAAATCCAATTCGCTTTTATGTTGCATTTTTTAAATACGATTTTAAGTTAATGTGATGATTTGTTAATGCGGTGCTTTGCTTTTAAAATATTGATAATCAGATTTTTATTGTAAAAATATTATTGAGTATTAGTATTGCTGCATATTTTTAAAAAATAAAATACGACCGCTGGCTCATGTTATTTAAAAAAAAAAACGCATAAAAAATACCACCATTCATAGGGGACAAACCAGTATAAATACATCTTTTGATCGGGGAAAGTTGGAAAACTTACGGATAAAAGTCATTTCCCCATTGTTCTAAAAGTAGCATATTTGAATACCATCATTTCATAAAAACCAACGCATATGAGATACCTTTTGCTATGGACTGTACTGCTCCTTTCAACGCTGGGGCTGCGCGCACAGCACCAAACCCTGTTTAGCGAATTCGATATTATGGGCGCTTTTGGCGGTCCTATTCTGGAAATCGGCAGAATCAATGGCGAAATTGGCGCGGACGTAGGTGGCGGCGGGGCACTTATCGTGAATAATTTCTTTCTGGGAGGCTATGGTATGGGCACTGATTATGCTCAAATGACCCTGCAGAATCAGAATTATAATATCCGATTCAAGCATGGCGGTTTGTGGCTTGGCTACACGTATCGCGATTACAAACTGGCGCACCTGTACAGCAGCGTGAAGATTGGCTGGGGCAATGCGCAGTTGCGGCGCAGCGGCGAAACCGATTTTAGCAATCGCATATTTGTGATGACCCCCGAAGTTGGTCTGGAACTCAATCTGACGTCTTGGTTCAAGCTCGCCTTTAGCGGTGGCTATCGCTGGGTGAATGGTGTCAGCACATTGCCGTCATTGAACAACAGCGATTTTAGTAGCCCGGTGGGCATTCTGACCTTTCGGTTTGGTGGTTTTGGGAACACTTGGAATGACTAAAGCGCTTACCGGATACCGTGTGAAGGGGTGCTTATAGGCTCCCTTTCACTTAAATCCGAAAATATTCTACAGGAAAGCAGTATATTTACATCGTCCAATATTTTTGCTGCTTTAAAGCACAAAGATGTTTATGGTGTAATCGAAAGTTTAAAGCATAAAATATTGATTACGATTATTTTATGAAGTTAAATTACTCGCTTACACCAAGTATATTGTCTTATGCTTTTCAAATCCGATACATGGATAATAATTTACCGCTGCCACCCGAATTGGAACCCTTCCAACAACAGATATACGCCACGCAACGTGCTGTAGTGCGCATACTCCCCAAAGCCGCAGGGCCTACCCAACCTTGGCAAAGCAAGATTGGCGGCACTCCTTATTTGCCAAAAGACACAGCGTTTCCTGTCAGCCCGGAAGGCAGGCACTTGTTTTTCTTAGCGCAGATCAATTTTGCAGAAGCGCCGCCATTGCCGCCTTTTCCGCAGCAAGGTATTTTACAATTTTATATTTCCGACGATGATTTCTGGGGCTTAAATCTTGATAACCCCGCCGACCAGTCGCGCTTTCGGGTATTGTATTTTTCGGAACCAACAACCGACGCAACCAAATTGGTTACAGATTTTTCCTTCCTGCCTGCTTACGATGAACTGCCATTGCTGTTGGGAAAAAGTTTTCCAATTGCTTTCCAACCTGACGTGGAGCTAATGCCCGCGCACGATTACCGCTTCCATGCGCTATTTGGTGACGGCTTTTTTGAACAATTTGGCGACCAGGAGTGGGAAATGTATGAAGAATACATGAGCTTGGTTTTTTCTGAAGGTCATAAATTTGGAGGCTATCCAGATTTTTCTCAGGAAGACCCCCGCGACCCTAATGACCCCATGGAATTGCTCTTCCAGTTGGATTCTGGTGACGAGATTGATTGCATGTGGGGGGATACAGGAATCGCTAATTTCTTCATTCGCCCAGCCGATCTTGCTGCGCGCGATTTCTCAAAAGTGTGGTACAACTGGGATAGCTGTTGACACACTGATTGGGCCACCTGCCTCCATGTTCCGCTCTGGCTACAATAAAAAAAGGACATCTGCAAGCAGCAGACGCCCTCAAACTATTCCCTAAAATCACCCGAATTAAAATCTCTTTTGCTATTACAAAAAACGTTCTTTCTGCGCCCCGTATCAGTGATAATTGTCACGGAGCACTTTGATTTTTATCATTTCCATTGGGTAGTTTTTATGATAGTTTTGAAAGGAAATAAAAAAATAGGCCGCTATGAAAAGCAAAAATGATATCATCGAATTGGGCAAGGAAAAACTGCAACAGTTGAGAATGATTTTTGACGAACTGGAGGTACAACTTGCCTTGGGCAAAGCAGAAGCCAAAGAAACCTTCGAGCGGGAAAAGCAAAACATGAGCCAGTTTATAGAGGAGCAAAAAATTCGCTTCCGCAAAGAACAGGCACTGTCTGAGGATAAATGGCAGAATTTGCTGGCTACATTCGAAGCGTTGGAAGTAGAGCTGAACGCAGAAACACCTGTTGAAAAAAGTACCTACGACGAGCAAAAGTCGAAAACCCTGCAACGCATCTATGAGTTGGAGCATACCATGAAAGAAAGCTATGGCGACTTAGGCGCGAGCCTGCGCGAACAGTTGGATGCTTTTAAAGCCCGGCTTGATGCCTATCGTATTCAGTTGGCACTCAGCGAGTTTGGTGATCAAGAAGCTGCGGAAAGCCGCCGGTTTGAGCTGCGAGAAAAGGTGATTGAAATACAGGCATACATGCGGAAAGAAGAAGCGAACGCCAATAAAATTGATGACTTTGTGAGTGAAATCTCAACCTCCTTCGAGCATTTAAAAAAGGCGTTCTCCGATTTGTTTGCCAACTGAATTCAACAAACAAAAAACGACACGGCAACTTGCATGTTTATGGGATTTTCTTTAAGAAGGCGGCTTCTTTGGTTTGCCGCCTTTCTGATTTTTTGTACGATTGAACGCGCTGCCTCGTGAAGCAACCTGCCCAACATACTACGGATATGACTCTGTTCAGCCGCTACGAAAAAGTTATCAGCGTCTTAGTCAAGTATGGCTTTGAAGATATTATTGCCCATCCGCCATTCAATCGGGTTGTGCCCAAAGCGGGGAAGTGGGCCCCGATGCGCGCGGGGCGCTCCGTAGTAACCTACACGCGCTACGAACGGATGCGCATGGTATGCGAAGAACTGGGGCCTACCTTCATCAAATTCGCACAGATTGCTGCCAACCGCCCCGACCTGCTACCAGAAGAATTGATCGCTGAACTTACTCATTTTCAGGATAATGCGCCAGGTGTACCCGCCGAAGCTATTCAGAAGGTATTCATCCGCGAATTTGGCAAACCTCCAGAAGCTATTTTTCAATCATTTGATTATGAACCAATTGCAGCCGCCTCTATGGCACAGGTGCATCGCGCGCGCCTCATTGGCGGAAAAGAGGTTGTGTTGAAAGTGCAACGCCCTGGTATCCGCGCTACCATTGAACAGGACATTGTAATACTCAAACAATTAGCACAACTCGTTATTAGTTATTTACCCCAATATGCAGCATTTCAGCCAGTAGAGTTGGTACAAATGTTTGAAGATAGCATTCGTAAGGAACTACGCTTTACGGTTGAGGCGAATAATTTGGCAAGATTTCGACAGCAATTCAAAGGAAATCCGGCCATTTATGTACCCGATTGCTACCCAGAATTTACCACCGACCGGGTGCTGTGCCTCGAATACATTGATGGCATCAAAATCAACGATGCGGAAGGGCTAAAAAAAATCGGGCTTAGCGGGCCGGAAATCGCGCTTGTGGGCATCAATTTATACTATGAACAGGTATTTGAACATGGATTTTTTCATGCGGATCCGCATCCTGGCAATATATTCGTGCTACCCGACAAGCGCGTTTGCTTTGTGGATTATGGTATGATGGGTATCATATTAGATGCGGACAAAGAGCACATGGCGGCCCTGCTGCTTGCCATCGCCGATCAAGATGTACCAGGATTAAAAAAAGCACTATTCCAATTCACTACTGGAGAGGATTTTACAAATGAAAAAGAATTAGAATACGATATTGTCGCTTTTCTCTCCTCTTACTCTGAAATGTCTATTGACCAGATCGAGGGTGCCGAAGTGATGGAGGGTTTGAATCGAATGTTTTTTAAATATAAAATACGAATTCCACCCAATCTGCTCTTACTGCTCAAGGCGCTCATCATCATTGAAGGGGTAGGGCTAATGTTAGACCCCAAGTACAACATTATCAAAAATATCGAACCCTTTGTGCGGCGACTTTTAGCGAGGCGATACAGTGCTGCGCGTTTAGCCCAAGGCGCTATCAAAACACTGAACGACTTGACGCGCATGGCTACTAAGCTGCCAGAAGACGTGGAAGAGGTGCTGCACAAGCTACGCGCAGGTAAGTTACAAATTGAATTCGAGCACAAAGGCTTGGAGCCACTGTATCATAAGATAGAAACGGTATCCAACCGGATCGCTTTTACGCTATTGCTAACAGCGCTCATATTAGGATCTTCCTTACTGGTGATTGCCGATGTGCCCCCTCATATCAATCATGTGCCTGTTCTTGGTTTTGTTGGGTTTCTCCTATCGGGTTTGCTGGCCCTACGGCTCATTATTTCCATTTTGAGGCATGGCAATTTTTAACCCCCCAAAAAAAAGATTGCAGCTTCCAGCGATGTACCTATCGCATACTCAGCCTTTCGGCAATTTCCTGCTGAATGCTTGGATTTACTAAAATGGCAATAACAACGGATACGACCAGCCCGATAGCCGCATTGAAAATGTCTTTTCGTATGATGCGTAAGGTAGCAGGCATGGCGCGGTTGGTTTCATATACTTTCATGAGCGTCATCGCCATTTCGCGGCCAGCCATAAGCCCCAGAAACACCCAAGTGGTACTCATCGGTATGTTGCTTATTTCTTTGAAAACGAATAAAATAACAGCGTAAATCAAATCCACAATTGATGCGGCGCGCACGTCCGCCACCTGCGATTTTTCGGTCACAATACCCTGTATTTTATCGCCTCGCAAATAGAACAAAATCCCCAATCCGATCACAATATAGCCTAAGAAAATCAAGAATTGCATCATACTGAGTGAGCGCGGGAGCGTCACAGCTATGTTGGCGCCATCTTGCATGAGCCATACCGACCACAGCGTGCCACTAATGAGCCATTGCAATGCCGTCCAGATGCCGCTTGGCTCGCCAGTGGTGAAGCGTTTGATGGGCTTCGCCAGCAAAAACCAGATGATAATGGCGGTTACGAAAGACACCACACACCCCGATACACTCTTGGTGAGCATACTCTGTATGCCATTGAAGTTGGCGGAGTACACGCTCAAGCAAAGAAATGTAGTAGATACAGGCATTTTCAAGCGCGTAAGAAACAATAGCACCAGCGGGGCTGCCAATTGCAAAAACTGAAACGACTTGGGGGCTTCCGCGAAACCTTTGGAGGCAAGCCGTTCGTAAGAAACGTCGCCAGTGTACGTGATCCAGCTATACGTCATCGTAGCCACAAAAATACTGGAAATGAACAACCATAACAGCCACCAAGGGCGCTTGGCATTGGATGCCAGAAACGTACCAATCGTCTGGATACTGTCATTGGCGATAGCCGAATATCCGGCAAACAGAAAACCCAGCCACATGGCGGCTTGCGGGTAAGGATAGGCAATACCAGCAATAATAAATAGCACCAAGAGTAACTGATAAAATTTTCTTTCTCGATATACAAATAACCGAAAAACGCGATAGCGAAAACTCTGATTCAACCATTGGGTGGTTCTATTAATCATGGCTGTGGGTATTTTTTGCTTGGTCAAAGGTAGGCGTAAGACTTTTCTGAATTGTTAATTGAATATTAACTTTGAGTTAATTTTTTGTAAATCAAGAACTTGTAAATATGCCTCTGCTGTAGCAAACGGCTTTTGCAGCAATCGTAGTGCATCTTTTTGCGGCTAAGTTTGTTAAAATAATCCGTAAAACGGACGACATGAAAAAGTATCAGATCATTTACATTTATGATGCACTTTGTGGATGGTGTTATGGATTTAGCCCTGTTATGCAGCAAATTCATGATAAATATAAAGAAAACATTACATTCACGGTACTATCTGGCGGGATGGTCACGGGGGCGCGTGTCGGCCCTATTGGGCAGGTAGCTGCTTATATTCGAGAAGCCTACAAAACAGTTGAGTCGCACACCGGAGTCTGCTTTGGCGAGGGTTTTCTGCACGATATTTTAGAAAAAGGCGAAGCAATTTTTAACTCGGTGCCACCAGCTCGGGCGCTCACCGTGTTCAAATCCTATCTGCCTGAGCAGGCGGTTGCCTTTGCTGGGGGGTTGCAAAAGGCAATTTATGACGATGGCATCGAACCAGAAAACCTGGCTGCTTACGGTAAGTATGCTGCTACATTTGGGCTTGACCCAGCGTATTTTGTACTACAAATGCAGCAAAATCAATACGTGGACGCTACAGAAGAAGAATTTCAGCAGGTGGCGGAGTGGGGCATTCAAGGATTTCCAACGGTGCTGATGGCTACGTCCAATCAGCTTTATCTCATTGCCAGCGGGTACGCCTCCTTTGAACACATGGACACTATCATCCAACAGATCTTACAGGAAGCGGCCCCGACGACCAGATGAGCACTGGATGCGCATTTTTAAAATTCAACGCCCAAAAACATGATGTTTTTGTAAAATGCTCTAATTTTATTATATTTCAAAGCAAATTTATTTATTTACGAATGTAATTTTCTTCCAGTTGATATCGCCCTGCTGTCTTAGTGTTTCCTCATTTTTGTTCCAACTTTTGAGGGTATTATTCAGATTAGCATTATAAAATAGATATAATTTTCCATCCGTAATTTTAAACGTTTTCGGATCAACTGGCACTTTTTTACCATAATCACCAATAGCAAAAGCGCACCAGCCGCCGTATTGTGGTTCGTAGGAAGCCGGATTTTTGAGAAACATGGCTTTATTCGCCTCATTAGCGAAGTGATATACCACGCCGTCGTGCCTGGCTTCGAATTGCGCCGCGCCTTTAACTGCCTCATTTTGAGTGAAATACGCCACCGGATCATAGCCTTGTATCGCCAGGTTGTCTTTCAGATTAAAATGTTGGATTCTTTCTTCCTGATTTTGCGCAAAGCCAACTAATGGCAGCATACTTGCTACAAGTATTGTCAACAGATTCTTCATTAGGAACTTTTTTTGGCAGTGGATCAAAATCGCTATCGTTTTGACCCAGTTACCGGATTTATGATTCAATCGCACAAAGGTATGCCCATAGGTTAGCGGTATGTTGTCGCTTGGGTTACACTTCTTGCAGCATTTTTCAAGGATTTTGTTCTGATTTAAGCCACCGTGTTATCACAGCACTTTGTATTTTCGCAACATGATACGACTACCTGCTGAATGGGAACCGCAAAGCGCGGTGCAATTCACGTTTCCACATGCTGCTTCCGACTGGGCAGACGCGCTAGGACTCGTGACGCCATGTTTTGTAACATTAATCGAAACCGTCAGCCGTTTTGAGAAGGTACTGGTGGTGTGCGCCGACGCCCCGTCCGTGCGCAGCTTACTATCAAATGCGCGTGCCGAACATCTGCTATTGGTAGAAATACCTTCCAATGATACCTGGGCACGCGACCACGGAGCCATTACGATTGTCGAAAATGACGAGCCGGTACTGCTCGATTTTATGTTCAATGGCTGGGGCTTAAAATTTCCGGCCGACCGGGACAACCTAATCACCAAGCAGCTGTTTGCCAAAGGCATTTTCAATACCCGAAGCCTGCGGCACGGCGGCATTGTGCTCGAGGGCGGTGCTATCGAATCGGACGGGCAAGGAACGCTGCTCACCACGGCTCAATGTTTGCTTTCGCCCAATCGAAATCCGCATCTGACTCAGTCCGATATCGAAAATCGGCTCAAAGACCTGTTTGGCTTACAACGGGTGCTCTGGCTCCAGCATGGGCATCTCGAAGGCGACGACACCGACGCGCACATTGATACGCTGGCTCGTTTTTGTAATGAAAATACGATTGCTTATGTGCAATGTAAAGATTCAAAGGACGAACATTATATCCCCTTGCAACAAATGGAGCAGGAATTACAGGCTTTTCGCCAAACAAATGGGGCGCCCTACCGACTCGTGCCGCTGCCCATGCCTACGGCAATTTACGCACAGGAGGGCTATCGCTTGCCAGCAACGTATGCTAATTTTCTGATTATCAATAATGCTGTGCTGGTACCAACTTATAATGTACCTGAAGACGCTGCCGCTCTCGCACAGTTGCAAGACTGCTTTCCAGATCGCGATATCATTGGCATTGATTGTAGCGCCCTCATTTTGCAACACGGCTCTCTGCACTGCGTGACCATGCAATACCCTGAAGGAATGATATGAAATGATTAACCATTATGAATTGTTAATTACAATATAATAAAAAATAAATCTCAAAAAATTACAAAATGTAAATATTCCACAGAGATGGTGACGCCAGAAACTGTAAAATTTTTGTTATATGATGCTATATGCTAAATAATCAAGAATTATGGACAAACTAAAAGTAGGGTTGGTACAACAACAGTGCATTGACAACCGCGACGCCAACATTGCCAAAAGCATTGCCGGCATTGAAGCCTGCGTGGCAAAAGGCGCTACGCTTGTGGTATTGCAGGAATTGCATACCGGTATTTATTTCTGTCAGGCAGAAGATACGAATAAGTTTGACATGGCAGAGCCGATTCCCGGGCCATCCACTGATATATTCGCATCGGTAGCCCGCACCCATCAGATTGTATTGGTAACTTCCCTATTTGAAAAACGTGCGCCCGGCATCTATCACAATACGGCGGTGGTGTTTGAAAAAGATGGTTCCATAGAAGGGCAGTACCGCAAAATGCACATTCCGGACGACCCCGCCTATTACGAAAAGTTTTACTTCACGCCTGGTGATTTGGGATTCCGGCCTATCCAAACTTCGGTGGGAAAGCTCGGCGTGCTGGTATGTTGGGATCAGTGGTACCCGGAAGCGGCGCGACTGATGGCGCTGGCAGGTGCGGAAATATTGATTTATCCAACAGCTATCGGGTGGGAAAGTACAGATACACCAGCAGAAAAAAACCGACAGTTTGATGCCTGGCAGATTAGTCAGCGCGGGCACGCGGTAGCGAATGGCTTGCCGGTGGTAGCCGTGAATCGTACTGGGTATGAGCGCGACTGGACGGAGGTCAGCGGCGGTATCCAATTTTGGGGGCAGAGCTTTGTAGCTGGGCCGCAGGGGGAGTTATTGTATCAGGCACCCCCAGATGCAGAGGATTTTGCAGTGGTAGCAATTGACCAACAACGCACCGAAGCCGTGCGGCGCATTTGGCCATTCTTCCGCGACCGACGCATTGATGCCTACAGCGATTTAGTGAAACGATATATTGATTAAAATGGCACTAAAAATTTTATAAAAGTTTGATAATCAAATTTTACAACAAAAAATTTCTTGGCTTGCTTGATTGCTTTGATGAAAACCATAGCCTTAGAGTATGTTTAAAATTCGTTTTTGAAGTCGAAAATGATCAGATTTGG
>CALMSP010000143.1 GCA_937872405.1 uncultured Saprospiraceae bacterium
GGTACCGTGCGCTGGTACGATGCGAACCCTGCGCTGGGCAATCCAAGCAACATCAGCACGGGTGCGACGTTTACGCCGAATTTGAACAATGCCCTTGCCGGAAATTATGCCTTCTGGTTGAATCAGACCGACGGAAATGGTTGCGTAAGTGCGCCGACTTCTATTTCGATGACAATCAATGCTTTACCCGTATTGAATATTAGTAATACGATTGACCCCGGCTGTAATCTTTCCAATGGCTCTATTGCGGTGAACGCGACAGGCGATGGTGCGCCTTTCAATTATCAGTTGAATAATGGTCCACTGAGTGGCACTGGTATTTTCAGCAATCTCGATGCAGGAAACTACACAATTCGAGTGCAGGATAGTCGAGGCTGCACCGATGCCATCACCACTTTACTCGTAGCACCTAATGGTGTGGTGGCTATCGCTGGTGAAAACCGCCAACTCACTTGCTTGATACCGAACTTAACCCTTGATGGCAGTGCCTCTACGGGCCCGAATGGCTTCAGCTACGAATGGACGCGCGATGGCGCTGTCATATCCACTGCGCCTACCTTCAATGTCAGTGAGGGTGGAACCTATATTCTCACAGTGGCATTTGAGGGCTGTATCAATCGGGACACGGTACTTATTACAAATAATATCCGCGACATTGTAGCAACGATTAATCCAAGTGCTACGCAGTTGACCTGTGCTGTGAACAACATCATCCTCGATGGTAGCGCTTCGACAAACGGGGCCAACACGCAATATGAATGGCAACGCAACAATACCGCAATCAGTGGCGCTGTCGCCAGCCGATTCGATGCTACGCTGCCTGGTACGTACCGCCTGATTGTAACGGATAATAGCAATGGCTGCACCAATGCCGCTACTTTTGATATTGTAGAAAATCGGCAATTGCCACAAGTAAATGCCGGCGCCGATCAACTACTTAATTGTAATATGCCAACCGCCAATCTGAGCGGTACAGCTACCGCCAACGGGCCTTTAGCCTACGCTTGGCTCAACAGTAGCGGTGCTATCTTGAGCAATACCAACACCTTGCAGGCCAACGTGCCAGGTGCCTATGTTTTGCGCGTGACCAACATGGAAAATAGCTGCGTCAATGAAGATCAAGTGCAGATCAATAGCGATTTTGATTATCCAATTGCCAATGCCGGCAACGGTGGGCAGTTGGATTGTGTAGTCACGGAGCTTTCATTAGGAGGTACAGGCACCAGCACAGGTAGTAATTTTAGCTTGAGTTGGCGCGTACTACGAAGCAACGCGCCCGCACCGCAGCCCACTGCCACGCCAGTTGTATCCAATCCTGGTTTGTACGTACTCACCGTCATTAACAATCGGAATGGCTGCACCACTTCCGATTCGGCATTGGTGACGCAGGTATTGCCCGACAACCTCAATTTTCAAGTATTGGTGACGCCACCTTCCTGCACTGGCCGCAACAACGACGCGCGTATCCGCATCATTCCGCAAGATAATACCGCTACATTCGTTTATCGAATCGGGCGCAACACACCTTTCTCAAGCCAAAATGCGTTCACAGAGGTGCGCGCAGGTACTTACCTGTTGGTTGCGCAGGATATCTACGGCTGCGAATGGGATACGACCATTACCATCGAGCCGATCACGCCGGTGCAGGTAAATCTTGGGGGCAACCGCATTGTGCGATTAGGTGAAGATGTGCAACTGGAAGCGATGCTCAACCTGCCTTCCAATATGATTCGCTCGGTACAATGGCTTAATCCAGAGCGCCTAAGCTGTGCCGATTGTCTGACGCCAAGAATCGAAGCGCTCATGGAGCCGTTGACGCCAGCTATTTTTGTGACAGATATGAATGGATGCACCGCACAGGCTTCGATCAACATTTTTATCAATAAAGAACGGCGGGTATTTGTGCCCACGGCCTTCTCGCCCAATGGCGATGGTAGCAACGACCGACTCGTATTTTTTGGCGGGCCAGATGTGCGCAGCGTCAAATCTATGCAGATTTTTACGCGCTGGGGTGAAAAAGTATTTGAAAAGCGCGACTTCCAGCCGAATGACCCTGAATATGGATGGGACGGCACTTTTCGGGGGGCAGGAAACCGCACACTCAATCCGGGGGTATTCGTTTATGTGGCCGAGGTAGAATTTATTGATGGCGAAGTAGAAATCTTCAAAGGTGATGTAACACTAATTAAATAAACAATCTTTTATATCATAAAAAGCACATTTGCAGCCTATTATTCTGGTGTGAGTGTGCTTTTTTATTAAAAAAAACTAAATAAACGGCGTATTTTTTATCATAAAAATGGTGCCCTTTCTAATTAGAAATGACGCACCTGTTTATGCGCAAAGTTCTGTATTTCAATACTTTGAAAAATCGAGAATAGGACCTCGCATATCGTAAATGGTATTAATAAGCTGCCTCTGCGATCTTGCGGATGGTAGCGGAGTCGCCCATCGTATAATAGTGCAAACACGGCACGCCTTTGCTTTTCAGTTCTTTCGACTGTGCAATGCACCATTCGATCCCAACTTCTCGGTAGCTTTCGGCATCTTTAGCCTTCAGCAGGGCGTTCGCTAAGTCATCCGGCATATTGACATGGAAATGACGCGGAATGGCGCTGAGTTGATACTTTTTCGTAATGGGTTTCAAGCCCGGCACAATCGGCACATCAATACCAGCAGCTCGACAGCGACCTACAAAATCGAAATATTTTGCATTATCAAAAAACATTTGCGTGACGATGTAATGTGCGCCGGCGTCCACTTTTTCTTTCACAAATTGTACGTCAATGCTCATATTGGGCGATTCAAAGTGCTTTTCTGGATAACCAGCTACGCCAATGCAGAAATCTGTTTTGACCGCATCTTTAATATCCGGATCAAGATATTTACCAGCATTCATATCCGTGATCTGGCGCACCAAATCGAGTGCGTACTCGTGGCCACCTTCCTCTGGGATGAACTTGCCATCAAACTTACGCGCATCGCCACGAATAGCCAATACATTATTGATATTCAGGAAGTTAAGATCAATAAGTGCGTTTTCTGTATCCTCTTTTGTGAACCCCCCACAGATGAGATGCGGCACCGCATCCACGCCATAGCGGTGCATGATGGCCGCGCAGATACCCACCGTGCCGGGGCGTTTGCGAATGGCCGTTTTTTCATAATAACCGCTTTCTCGGCGCTTGTAATCAAACTCTTCGCGGTGGTAAGTGACATCAATGAAGGGCGGTTTGAATTCCATCAACGGATCCAAGGTATCGAATATAGCTTGCATGCCACCGCCTTTAAGTGGGGGCAACACTTCAAAAGAAATTAGGGTTTGACCATTGGCTTTTTCAAAATACTCGGTTACTTTCATGCTGTAGCAGGTATGGAATATATAGTGCTTACGAAACGCCAAAATTACAAAACAGTTGAATTTATTTTCAATTGGCATCATTTTATTGCAAAGCATCATAAATAGCTTGGTGTACGCGCGGTCGGATATTCATATCCAATAATTTTCGGTTATCCCGAGTTGGATGCACACGATTGCAGAAGAAAATGTATAGCAAATTGTGTGCGGGGTCTGCCCAAGTAAACGTACCGGTGTAGCCACTGTGTCCGAAGCTCTCTGGCGAAGCACTCTGCGCGACGGAACTGCGCCGAGCATCGTAGGTGAGCAGGGGCTTGTCGAAGCCAATACCTCGATGTACGCCTTTGTGACAATAAGTGCAGGACGTAAACTCGGCCAGCACTTCTGCTTGTAAGTAGCGTTGGCCGCCATACGTGCCGCCATTAAGATAGAGTTGCATTAATTTCGCCAGATCGCCGGTGGTGCCAAACAGGCCAGCATGCCCTGATACGCCACCCAGCATAGCCGCGCCTTCGTCGTGTACGCGGCCGTGCAGCAGCGTCCGCCGAAAGAAGGTATCGCGCTCCGTGGGTACGATTCGGCTTTTGGTGTAAAATCGCAATGGATTGAAAGTCAGGGTATTAGCGCCAAGCGGCTGATAAAAGTGCGTCTTCAGATAGGTTTCAAAATCCTGCCCGGTAAGTCGGGATACGATCGCAGGATACAGGTAAAAATGCAAATCAGAATAGACGTAGCCCTGCTCTGGCTTGAGCGGGGATTTTTTTATGGCACGCAGTATTTCCTGATGATAGCGACGATGCAGCCACATGCTGTCGGTTACTTTGAGGTTGTATTGAGCAGAAGAATCGGTGTCGAAGGTGCGCCATTTGTAATTGCCCGTGTTGTTAGAGGTGGCATCCCAGCCTTTTTGCCAAGGGTATTGGGCATTGCCTTTGAGCGTGCCGCGCCAAAACGGAATCCAGGCCATCAGCCCAGATGTATGTGTCAACATGCTGCGGAAACTCAAGTCGACTTTATTCGACCTACGAAACAGCGGGTAGTAGTCGCCCAGGGTTTGGTCAATATCCAGGGTACCGTTGCCATAGAGGCGCATGACGGCAGGTAGCGCCGCCGCAATTTTGGTGATAGAAGCAAAATCGTATATGTCATCAGGTTTTACGGGTGTTTCTTGCTCATAAGTATGGTGCCCGAAGGTTTCGTGATACACCACTTTGCCATCTTTCGCAACCAGCACTTGTGCGCCCGGATAAGCCTGAGCTTCCAGCCCCGATTGAACAATAGCGCGAATGGCCACCTGCAACTTTTCCGAATCGAAGCCTACGACAGCCGGCGGGGCATAGCCCAAACGCACCGGCGAAGGGGTATCCAAACCCATACCGATTTTAAAATCCGTACTGAGGTCTTTTGGTAGCCGCCCGCTTGCGCTGGCACCTCCGAATACAACCTGCGCTGCCAGCGATGCTGACCACCTATTTTGTATAGGTTGTACCAACAATGCTTCGGCTTTCGCCAAATGAGGCACATGGAATAAAGCATGCTCACCGCCTAACACAATAGCCACCGATTTGCCTTGCTCCAGTAGCGCATTCAGATAAAAATGGTGAATCAAATAGGCCGGTAGAGGAGAATCGGATTGATCGGCAATGCCAAGAATGAAAAGATGATAGCGCTTTGTCTGCTGTGCTGCCCAGTTGATGGCATCTTCTAAGGAGCCACCGGTCGGCACCACCAAACGCTCGAGAGTAGCGTATTGCTGTAAGGTATGCTCCAGGTCGGATGTAAGTGGCAGACCAAATGGCACAAAAGCCATGCGAAGCGTATCCAGTGCTTGTAATGGAATCAGATTATGATGATTTTGCAATAGTACTAAAGATTTGGCGCCGGCTTCCCAATCTATAAGGGATTCATTATTAGTGCTTTGTGCATTAATGCTCACATAAAAAGATGCGAATATAATGTTAAGAGCCAAAAAATATTTGGTTAGCATGAGTGAGTTGCCTATTTTAATCCGATAAAAATGAGAAAGTCCAATTCCAAAGGTACACGATCGCTAAAACAAATCAATTAAGATGAGGTATTTTTCTGCTTTTCTACTACTTGCGGCCTTTTGGTTCGGTAGCCCTACGATGCAAGCGCAATTGGCTATGGCTGAACCGCTGCCGCCACTATCGGAAGAAGATAAGCGCAACATGCTGCGACAATTGGTAGATGAATCGTCTGTATTTCGCAAAAATTTTACAGGCTTTGCGCTCTTTGATCCGATAGCAATGCGTATGCTATACGAAAAAGATGCCGACAAATATTACACGCCGGCTTCCAATACCAAAATTTTGACTTTGTACACTGCACTGCACGTATTGGGCGATTCGTTGCCAGCGTTGCGCTATATTATTCAAGGCGATTCCTTAATCTTCTGGGGCACAGCCAATCCGATGATGCTACATCCGGCTTTTCCAATGGATACGGTCGCGTTGGCTTTTTTGCGCAGCCGTCCGGAGCAATTGTTTTTCTCGCCCCATAACTTCCAAGATGACCGTTTTGCGCCAGGTTGGTCGTGGGATGACTATCAATATGCTTATCAGCCAGAGCGTTTCTCGATGCCCCTGTACGGTAACACGGTTGTATTCGAGCGCAGCCGCGTTAGCTCTGGTTTTGAATCCTATCCATCTTTATTTGCTACGGCAATCGCCTATAATCCTCGGCTCAATTCGCGCTATGCGCGGGTGGTGCGCCGTGCCGAAGATAATCGGTTTGAGTACAATTCGCGGGCTTTAGCGGGCTATTCTTTCCGCAAGGAAATTCCGTTTCGGTGTACGCCGGAGCTTGTAGCGCGCTTACTGGCTGACACGTTGGGCCGCCCCGTTGGCGTGCTTGACCTGATGCGCTTAGAGCCAGCCCGAGCCTACACCCTACAAACACCGCTGCCGGATACCCTATACCGCCGGTTGATGCAAAATAGCGATAATTTTGTAGCGGAACATCTGTTGCTGGCATGTTCGGAAAAGCTCTTTGGTGCGCAGCGCGCCGAAGACATTATTGCTTACGCAACGGAAAACCTACTGGCGGATATGCCTGGTGAATTGCATTGGGTAGATGGCTCTGGTTTGTCGCGGCAGAATATGTTTACACCCAAAACGATGATTGCCCTGTTGTTTAAGCTCTACCAGGAAGTGCCGCAGGATCGCCTGTTGTCTATTTTTCCGGCAGGTGGCAGGTCGGGCACTATTCGCAATTTTTATGGCGGGCGCGAACCTTACGTCTTTGCAAAAACAGGAACCCTACGTGGTGTGCATACCCTAAGTGGGTATATTATTACTGCACAAAAGAAAATTTTGCTGTTTAGTTTTATGCACAATAATTTCCCTGGTGACTCCTATCCTCTAAAAACCGAGATGGAAAAAGTATTAAAATGGGTAGCAGAGAATCATTAGACAAAAGTGCTCAGGCAGCGTTTTATGTTAAAGTAACGTTAAAGAAAAGTAGTTAGTGTTAATTTTTTTTTAAAAAAAAACGCTCACAAGTGGTTGATTCTGTGTAGATGGTAATGTATTTACGTCTCAGAAATGTTCTACTGAAAGCAGAAAAAATGCCTCAGAAGTATGTGAATTTTAGCAAAAAGCATAATTTTGATTTGATTTTACTCTATTCGCAAAACAAAATTGATTTAGTATGAAAAAACTCTCACTAGTGCTGGCACTAGTACTTTTCGCTGTGGGCGCTACCATGGCGCAAAGAACGGTCAGTGGCAAAGTAACAGATGCTGGCGGTCTGCCTCTTATCGGGGCGAGCGTTCTGGTAAAAGGTACTTCCTCAGGTACAGTGACCGACATTGACGGTAGCTACAGCCTGAACGTACCTGCCGGTGGCAGCGTGCTGGTATTCAGTTACACCGGTTTCGCTACACAAGAGGTAGCCTTGAGCACCTCCAACGTAGTGGATGTGACATTGCAGGAATCTGCCGAGCAGCTTGCGGAAATCGTTGTAACCAGCTTGGGTATCAAGAAAGACAAGCGAGCGCTGGGTTATGGCGTCACCACGGTCGGCGAAGAATTGATCGCTAACCGCCCAGAGGCTGACGTAAGCCGTATCCTTCAGGGGAAAGTGCCAGGCGTAAACATCACTTCTACGAGTGGTGTATCTGGTACGGGTACAAACATTACCATTCGCGGTTACTCGTCTATCACGGGTTCTAACCAACCATTATTCGTTGTAGATGGTGTGCCTTTTAACTCTGCAACAAACCAACAAACGGGCTTTGCTGCGGGTGGTGTGACCGCCTCCAGCCGTATGCTTGACCTCGATCCTAACAACATCGAATCCGTGAGCGTACTGAAAGGTCTGTCGGCAACGGTACTTTATGGCGACCAAGGACGTAATGGGGTAATCCTCATTACTACCAAGAGCGGCGGTAGCTCAAAGAAAGTGGCTGAAATCAACGTAAGCCAGTCTTACTTCCAAAACCGTATTGCTTCGCTGCCGGATTATCAAAACAACTACGGCGGTGGCTTCCAGCAGTTGACACCGGAATCTTGGTTCTTTAGTAACTGGGGCGCTGACTTCCGCGTTGTGACGCAAGTGCCGCACCCAATTGGTGTATCCAGCGTAGCCAACATTCGCAACGCCTTCCCAGAGTATGCTGTTAACCCTGCACTACCTTGGGGACCAGCTACACAGGCGCAGCGCGATAACGTAGTGCGCTACCCGAACCGAGCTTATGACAACATCGGTAAGTCGTTCTTCCGTACAGGGCAAGTGTATAACACATCGCTCCAGATCAGCGGTACTGCTGGAAACTCAGGCTACAACGTAAGCTTCGGCTACCAAGATGAAGAAGGTTTTACGCCAGGCAACACCCTACGTAAGATCAACTTTGGTTTGGGGC
The DNA here is from genome assembly GCA_937872405.1 of uncultured Saprospiraceae bacterium. Taxonomy (GTDB): domain Bacteria; phylum Bacteroidota; class Bacteroidia; order Chitinophagales; family Saprospiraceae; genus JADJNW01. The sequence continues at coordinate 8,241 of CALMSP010000143.1, forward strand.
TAAACTCTCCAATTACGGATCGCCTCTCAGTACGTTCATCGTTTGCTTTCATCAACACAGATGTAGCCACGCCGCCACTGAATGCAGGCTTTGGTAGTAATGCCAATGCAGGTATTCCTTCGGTATTCGCGAACGTATTGTACACGCCCCGCAACGTGGACCTGGCCAATTTGCCATTTGAACACCCCGTAGATAGAAGCTCCGTGTATTATCGTGGTGGAAATGATATCGTTAACCCAATTTGGTTGGCAACATATTATTCCAACACCAGTATCGTGAATCGCTTCTTCAATTCTACTTCGTTGAATTACGACATCAGTAAAAACTTCGGATTGGTGTATCGAATCGGTTTGGATACTTACACCGAGAATCAGGAAGTTATGTTGAACAAAGGAGGTGGAGCTGGTGTGAGTGCATTAGTGAATAGCGGTTTGTTCCAAAGTACAACCATTAAAAACACCATCTGGAACCACGACGTAAACTTGAATTACAATGCCACAATTTCTGATAAACTCGGCTTTACGGCATTGCTTGGTGGTAACTACCGCGCGGACGATTTCGAGCGCTTCGGTTTGGCATCTTCCAATCAGTTAACTTTCGGTTTGTTCAACCACGCCAATTTCGTGACGACTTCTTCACGTAATCCATTCAATAACGGTGTGCTTAACCGCCTTGTGCAAGAGCGTCGTGCAGGTGTTTATGCCAGCGCTACTTTGGATTATGGGGATTACCTGTTCGTGAACGTTTTGGCTCGTAATGACTGGACGTCCACAGTGGAAGCAGACAACCGCCGCATTATCTATCCAGGTGCCAGTGTATCCTTTATCCCAACATCAGCATTCAGCGGTTTAGAATCCAGCACACTGCGTTACCTAAAACTACGCCTTGGCTACGGTACGTCTGCGGGTTTCCCGAATCCTTACAACACACGGAACATCCTGATACAAAACCCACGCGGTTGGGCAGACGCTAACGGTAACCTGTCCTCTACACAGACAATCTCTACAATCCTTGGCAACCCAAATCTTCGTCCGGAGTTGCAGCAGGAATTAGAGTTTGGTACAGAGGCGGTTATGTTCAACAATCGCCTGAAGCTTGATCTGTCTTTGTATAGAAGAACAACCAGAGACTTGATTACGGAGGCGCCACTTGACGGAGCTACGGGCTTCTCTTTCACCAACATCAACGTAGGCAGCTTGCTGACAAGAGGGGTAGAATTGAGTGCGACCATTACGCCGGTAAGAACGGCATCAGGGCTCCAATGGGACATTACTGCCAACTACGGCTTGTATCGCGCTACCATTGAAGAATTAACCGATGGCTTGGATGAGGTTGTATTCTCTGGCTTTACGAACTTGGGCAACTTTGCTATACCTGGCAGACCTTACGGCATCATCAAAGGCATTGGTATTGAACGCGACCCGAATGGTAACAAGATTGTATTATCAAATGGGCGCTACAAAGAAACGGCTGATATCGTAGAATTGGGTGATCCCAACCCAGCGTTTACCTCTTCACTGATTAACAGTGTTAGCTTCAAAGGCTTCAACCTGTCTTTCATGTTTGAATACCGTCATAGAGGTGTGATCGTGAGCAACACGGTGAAAGGCGTATTGGCGCGGGGCTTGTCGAAAGATACCGATCAATTGGATCGTTCATTGACTTTGATTTTGCCAGGCGTGAAAGAAGTATCGGAAGGTGTGTATGTCCCGAACGACGTGCAAGTAACGGCAGCGAACTACTTCTTCGACAACTACTTCTTCACGGATGAGGCGATCACATTCGATGGTTCTACATTCCGTTTGCGTGAAGCATCTTTGTCCTACCAACTGCCAAAGGGTTTGGTGACTAAGTCGCCATTCAAGGCAGCCACCCTTACCGTAACGGGTTCGAACATCTTGTTCCGCGCACTGAACATGCCGAAGTTTGTTAACTTCGATACAGACGTACTCAGCACCGGTGTAGGTAATGGTTTGGGCTTTGACTATCTGACCGGCCCGAGTGCCAGAAGATATGGTGCAACGCTCAACTTAACTTTCTAATTTAAAAACAATCGAAACAATGAAGAGAATTCTCATCCATATGTTACTGATTGTGGGCTTGGTAGCAGTAAGTTCGTGCAACTTTGACGACTTCCTCGACAACCCCAATGAAGTAACCGCAGCCAGCACTAACGTGGATTTCCTGCTGAATCGGATTCAGGTGGATTTCGCGGCATTCTATAGAGGTACCAGCGCACGCGGTCAGCAGGTTACACGTATTCGCCACCAAGCTGCCGACACCTACGAAATTTCGCATCAAGCGGTTGAGCAAAATGGAACTTGGAACACGGCTTACGCGAATATACTGAATGATATCAAAACGCTGAAGGCACTGGCAGAAGCGGGTAATTTCCGCCGCCATTTGGCTATTGCACAAACCATCGAAGCATACGTATGGATGGTGCTGGTGGATACTTTTGGTGATGTACCGTACTCTGAAGCACTTGATCCAGCTAATTTCAATCCAAAGCGGGATGGTGGTGCGGATGTGTATCGTGCGGCTTTGGCCTTGCTTAACGATGCCAAAGCAAACTTCAATGTGGCGACTACCCTTGGTACGCCCAATGATTATTTCTATGCGCGTACATACTCACGTTGGGTACGCTTGGCAAATACTTTACTGCTGCGTTATCATCTCAATCTGCGCTTAGTTGACAGCAATGCTTCCAGAACGGCTATCAATGCCTTAATTGCTGAAAACAACTTTCTGCAGGTTGGCGATGAATTTATCTGGCGCTATGGCGTAAGCTTGGCAGACCCTGCAAGTATTAATCCGCTTTACAATGGTCAGTATCCAGCAGGCGGCGGTGCTTACCAGTCGGTGTTCTTCATGTGGCATCTGACGGAAGCTAAGAAGCCTACTCCTGGTGATGGTTCCGCGTCTCCTGATCCGAGAGCACATTATTATTTCTATCGGCAAGTGGGCACTAACCCAACTAGTGGTTCGCAGGTGCGTTGTATCGAAGAGTTCCCACCCAATCACTATCCCGTTGATATCGTATGGTGCATGCCGGGTACACGGGGCTATTGGGGGCGTGATCACCTTGATCCACAAGGTATTCCACCCGATAACCTCGGGCGCACACTCTTTGGTGTGTATCCAGTAGGGGCCAGCTTCGATAATAACCAGCCCGCAGGGATTACCGCCGCTAACCGTGGAGCAGGTGGTGCTGGTATTGAGCCAATTATGTTGCCTGCTTACGTGGACTTTATGTTGGCAGAAGCTGCATTGACGCTGGGTACTAACGGCGATCCGCGCGCGCTCATGCTTTCAGGTGCTACCAAGCACATCAACTTTGTGCGGAGCTGGTCTTTGTCAACTGCCGAAGCCGCCAAAATCAGAGCTTTCCAGTCAGATGCTGATTTCAATACCCTGCGCGACCAGTACATTAAGACCATCGGTGATCAGTATGACGCAGCGTCGAATAAACTGCGCATTGTTGCTCGTGAGTACTGGATATCGCTGTACGGAAGCGGTAATGAGGCCTACAACCTCTATCGCAGAACAGGGCAACCAGATAGAATGCAGCCGGGCCAAATTGCTAACTTCGGCCGTTTCCCACGCACATTCTTCTACCCTGCGGATCATATTAACCTGAATTCCAACGCTACTCAGAAAGCTAACCACGATGTGCGTGTATTCTGGGATAATAACCCAATTGGGTTCATTGATTAAATTCAAAAATGTATTGACAAATGAATAAAATAAAAATATTCTTTGGCTTCCTCCTCGTCATCTCGGTAGCGGCTTGTACGGACTGGGTTGACCCTTCTATACCATATAGCGACTTCGAGACGGGAACTTACCTACGCACGCTTGCAAGAACAGCTGACGTTAACTTTTTTAACCTTGACAATGCGAAGTTCAGCGTAACCGTAGAAGCTGTTGATGCAGAAGATGGTAAAACGGTACGCGAAGTGGAGGTATTTGTGAAGCGTAGAAGAGGAAACTCGCTGTCACCAGAGGCTAAGGTTGCTACGGTACCTGCTTCTGCTTTCCAGCCACATTCGATCATTCTGCGAGACATACACCCAGCTTCGGGCAGTAAATATCCGGCAGCGACTATCGAGATTACCATACCGCAAGCCTTACAGGCAATGAATATGACCAAAGCAGATATCAATGGGGGCGACTTTTTTGAATTCCGCCTTTCGTTGACTACCACCAGCGGTCGGGTATTCTCCAGCGAGAACCTCAGCGGCGACGTACAAGGTGGGCAGTATTATGCCTCGCCTTTCTTCTACCGCGTACCGGTGGTGTGCCCAAGCAGCCTGCAAGGTGAATATGTGGCTACGACTACGGGTACCTCCACAGATCCGTGTTGCCCAGGTTCAACAACAGTAACCGGCACGATCGTCACGCTAACAAAAACGGCTCCTGGCGCTGCATCGTACAACATATCTGATTGGTCTGCTGGCTTATATGTAGAATGGTATGGCGTTCCTTACAATTTGCCTGCAACCCACCCACGCTTGGTAGGTGTTATCACCGATGCTTGTGGTGTTATCAGCGGGTCATTCGATGAGCCATTCCAAACACGTGTTACAGTTACTGGCTCGGTGAATCCGGCTACGGGTGTGATTACTTACACTTGGAAAAACGGATACGACGACGAAGCTACAGTAGTGCTTACACCTAAGTAAGGCGCACTGTTATTGGTTTAAAATGAATAATACAACCGGAAATTTGGGCTACGCCTGAATTTCCGGTTTTTTTTGTGGCATACTGTTTTTAGTCGCCTTCAATTGAAATTGGTATTAAATTCCATTAAACACTTGTTTTTCAATCCTTTATAGGTCATATATAGACCCTGAGTGATAGATCATGGCAGTGGTATAAAATTCTTATTTCTGGCATCTGATATCTGGCATCTGGCATCTTAAAAGGTGTTATTTGCGGGCGCTTCGAGGCTATCTATCGCGGCGATATTTTACTTTTCCGCCTACGATGGTCATTAGAATGGTTGTTTTCAAAATATCCTCATCGGGGCAAATAAGCAAATCATTGGATAGCACAACCATATCGGCCAGTTTGCCAGGCTGTAAAGAGCCTTTATCTTGCTCTTCAAATGCCGAATAAGCGCAAGCCATCGTGTAGGAATAAACCGCTTCTTCGCGGGTCATACATTGCTCTGGGAAAAACACCAAACCCGTATCGGGGCGTCGCCGAGTCACGCTGGCATAAAAACTTTCTAATGCGCTGACATCTTCCACCGGGGCATCTGTACCATTGGTCACCACCGCACCTGCATCTAACAGGGCCCGCCAAGGATAAGCTCCTTCGCGGGCGCGCTGCTCGCCGAGCCGTTTTAAGACAAAAGGCGCATCGGACGTACAATGGATACCCTGCATGGATGCAATTACCCCTAATTTGCCAAATCTCGGAATATCTTCAGGATCAAGGTGTTGTGAGTGTTCGATGCGCCAGCGCAAGTCTTTTTTTGTCGGATTTTTCCGAAATACCTCTTCCATGATATTCAACACTTCCCGATTGGCGCGATCGCCGATAGCGTGTACACAGAGCTGAAGATTTTTTTGAATAGCTAATTCGCTGATATTCTTTACATTAGAAGTTGGTGTGGTGTTTTGACCCACAAATTCGCGCTTATCATCATACGAGCGTAGCAGCCAAGCGCCAAAGGCACCCAAAGCACCGTCCACTTCCGATTTGATGGCCCGACAAGTAAAGTAATAATTACCAGCGTTGATGATTGGGAGGTCATCGAGCTTATCCTTGACATCAGGATAGGCATGGCGAATCATTGCCCAAAGGCGCAAATCAAATTGCCCAGCTTCTGCCAATTCTTTGTACCACTGCACTTCTTGCTTGGAGGCGCCTGCATCCTGGAAACTCGTGATTCCTTTCGATAAGCATTCCTCTTGTGCCAACCCCACAGCCCGCAGCCACTCTTTCTTTTTCTCGCTTTCTGAAAGCCCATCGAGGTACTCCTGATATACTTCATTGACCAGCCGCATGGCTCGCTCTTCAAATACGCCAATGGCTTCCCCGCTTGCGTCGCGCACGATTTCGCCACCCGCTGGATTGGGGGTTTCCTTAGTAATGCCTGCCAATTGCATGGCTTTGGCATTCGCAAAAAGCCCGTGGCCACTGGCATGACGCAGCATCACAGGATTGTCGGGCGATATTTCACTCAACTTATCATGATAGGGATATCCCAGTACCTGCTGTTCCAATGGGGTTGTCCATTTTTCCTGGTGCCAGCCGCCCCCAATGATCCATTCGCCGGGCTTAGCGGTTTTGACTTTTTCGGCTACGGCATTCACGATTTCATCCCAACTTTGCGCCCGCAATAGATTCAGATGAATCAGGCTGTAGCCCAACCCCGAAAAGTGCCCGTGCCCTTCAATGAAGCCTGGCATCACAAATTGCCCTTGTAAATCAATGACTTCGGTGCTGTTGCCGCGCCAGCGTTCTACATCGGCATTGCTCCCTACTGCTATTATTCGCTCTTTGACTACCGCAATCGCCTCGGCACGCGGCTGTTCAGAATTCACGGTATAGATATTGCCATTCATAAAAATAAGGTCCGCTACTTCCTGCTGGCGACACCCGATGCACAGAAAGAGTAGTAACAACATTAAGCTACTGAGTTGTTTCATTATTCAGTTGTTTGATTAGGTGATAAAAAGTAAATAAAAACGACTTAATTATGATGTGTAAAGCCTTTTTGTGATCTTATATTAAAATGATGAATAATTTCGGCAATGATGCTGAGTGCAATTTCACGAGCACCCTGCGCACCAATGGACAACCCAACAGGCGCATGAATACGCGCAATTTCGGCCTCAGTGCAACCCGCTTCGCGTAAGCGACTTACTCTGCTTTCGTGTGTACGTCGGCTGCCCAACGCCCCAATATAGCCTACCTCAGAGCGCAGCAAAAGGTGCAGCGCTTGATCGTCAATTTTAGGATCGTGCGATAGCAGCACAGCGCTGGTGTAGGGGTCGGGTTTTAAGGTATCAAATACCTCTGCCGGCCAAGCCCGAAGCAATTGGCTGGGGGCTTCCGAAAAATAGGTTTTTTCCATAAAAACCTGTCGCGGATCTATCACAATTGTTTCAAAATCAAGCCATTGTGCTAAGCGAACCAATTCGGCTGCTAGGTGCGCCGCCCCCACAATCAAGAGGCGTTTTTTGCGCGGAATGATATGGACGAACCAGCGCCCTTGGGGTGTCTCGACCAACTGGCTTTTCTGTGCGCCCCAAGCGGTGGCTGCTATCGGATGCTCGGAACACAAAGATGCTGGTAAAAACAATTGTTGCGTCGCATCCATGGCGTCTGTTCGGGTGAGTAGTACCCCGCCTTCATTGGTGCGCAACGCTTCGAGTAGTTGCTCGGCACAACTGCCAGTGGGGAAGGGGGCTACCAAAACATCTAATTTGCCACCGCAGCTTAGCCCCACCGCCCAAGCCTCGTCATTGCTGATGCCAAAATGCAATAAACGCGACGTTCGGGTTGGCAAGAGTTGCAAAGCTGCCTTCACCACAGCGTTTTCCACGCAGCCACCGCTTACCGAACCTGCCATCTCGCCGTTGGCACGCACCAATAGTACCGACCCTACCGGACGAGGTGAAGACCCCCACGTACCTACCACCGTAGCCATAACCAACTGATCCGGTAGCCAGGATTCCAATACAGGCAACAATTCGTACATCTTTACAGCGTTTTATCTGTAAAAATAGGCCGCATTTTCGGTACGCAGCGTAAAAAAGCAGTCGGATTTTGCAAAAGGGAAGGCATCAGCGTATCTTGCAGCCCAAATTGGCAGGCAGGCGATGTAATGTATTGATCACTAAAAAGACATGTGTTATGAATAAAATGCCCTTTTATGATAGGATGCTAAAAATGCAACAAATTCGATTTAAGTATTTGATAATCAATTATTTGAATGACGTTGGTCGAGCATTAGTTTTACAAAGTTATTTACTGATTTTTTTGCTGTTATTTACTTGTGTTTCTCTATCTGCGCAGCGACTTTTTACGAATAGTCCGGTTATTATCGAAACCGAATGTGACGAAAGCTATGCCAAAGAGACAGAATTATCCCTCAATCGGAGTGATGTACTCGACTATCTTTGGCGCGAGCTAAGCACTGGCACCAGCTCCACGGAGTCCAGATTTCGAGTGACTCGCAGCGGCTTGTATGCGGTGCAGATCCTCACAACGCCCGATAGTTTGCGGCTCTCAGATACGGTGCAGGTGATTTTTGATGCCAAATGCTGCCGTATCATTATACCTACAGCCTTCACACCCAATGGTGATGGGCGCAACGACTTGCTGCGGCCCGTAAAACCGCAAAATTGTACCATTACTTCCTTTGAGATGCAAGTGTTCAATCGTTGGGGTAAGTTGGTGTTCCAGTCGAATGACGCTGACGCCGGTTGGGATGGCAAGGATGCACCCGCTGAT
>CALMSP010000144.1 GCA_937872405.1 uncultured Saprospiraceae bacterium
ATTTTTATCCATTATTTCAATGAAATGCCATCATACATTTGACATCACAACCAATTTTCAATATTTTAGTGTAAGAACAGGCATTTTGAAAATCGCTATTTATATTCAACAAAAAACATTAGCACTATATATTATGATACCTCACATTGCTATTATTATTACAGATACCCAACGCCGTATTCTATGGGTGAACGACGATTTTACGGCTATTACCGGTTATACGCTTAGCGAAGTGCTGGGCAAAAAGCCAAGTCTGTTGCAAGGGCCAGGCACCGAAGCGGAAGCGATACGCCGCATCCGCAAAGGTTTGGAAGCACGATCACCGATAAAAGACGAGTTGACTAACTATCGTAAAAATGGTGAAGCATACTCCTGCAAGCTGGTTATCCATCCTATCTTCGATGATCTGAAACAATTGATCAATTTCATCGCTTTTGAGGTGGATGGTAATAAAGTAAAGGATGACTCTAACATTCCACTACTGCAACTCAATGGTAAATACAGCACCAGCAGCCTCAAAGGCATTGAGGAAGTACAGCTATTCGACCGCCTGCGCAGTTTGATGGATAATGAAAAACCTTACTTAGACCCCGACCTAACACTCAAGTGCATAGCTGATCGTTTGGCTACGAACACCAAGTACTTGTCGCAAGTTGTCAACAACCAATCGGGCACTAATTTCCAGCATTTTGTCAATTGCTATCGTGTAACCGATACACAGTGTAAGATCCGTAGCGGAGAATTTGATAATTTAACGCTATTTGGAATTGCTTTGCAATGCGGCTTCAAGAATAAATCTACTTTTTACAAGGTATTTAAAGAGGTGACTGGCATCACGCCGCGAGAATACATGCGTGATGAGGCTGCAAATACGCAGGAGCCATCAGCGAATGGAACCATGCATACGGCTATCATATAAGGCGTTAGCGTAATATTATTTACATCAAGCAGATAGCAAAAACATGAAATGGCTGCATAATTGTTGGTATTGCAATACTTTTAAAATGTAATAAACGGGCGCCATTTTTTACTTTCCGATCCCTTATTCTGTCTGTATTTACGAATTCAGACAATGCACGCATCGCTAAAATTGCATTTGCCTGCCTTTTACTGCAACTTTACCATCAACAAAAAAAAACAAGCAAAAAACATGAAGAGCGGCATGAAAGACTTACTGATATTTGTGCACTGGTGCAACAATGACCGGCTGCCAGCGCTGGAAGCGGTGCTGCTTAATAAAAAGCGCATATCCCCTGAGCAAAAAGCCATTATGCGTGCCTTGGAAAATGATGCGCGTGCAGTGACAAAAGTTATTGCCAAAAAATTTGCAAGAAATCAATCAAATCGGTAACATTGTAGTTTCTCTAAGCCATTTTAGGTTTAGAAGAATTATTATCATTTCAGATGTGGCCGAAGCGAACCCTCGCTTCGGCTTTTTATCGGGTTATCTGGGAGCATTTGTATCGCTTGGATTCACGATACCACCGCGTACCTGCTGGCCATTGCGATATTCATATTCTGTAGTAATTTGGCCTGCTTCATTGTAGGTGCGGTAGATACCGTTCATTTTACCTTCTTTGTACTGCGCCGACGATAAAATCTGTCCGTTGCGAATATCATATTTAATAACATTACCATCTAATTGCCCATCTTTATAATTGGCTTCCTCCTCTGGGCGCGCGAAACGATACTTCACCCAGCGCCCGTCGAGCTTGTTATTCAGATAGTTAGCCATAATTTCAATTTGCCCTACGTTGGAAAACTGAATCGTCAATCCATTAAATTCGCCTTCGGCGTAAGAAATTAAGCGAGTAGGAAATTCATTGCCCGGCGCATACTCCAGCCAAGTACCGGCCTTTTTGCCATTAGCAAAGAAACCGCTTTCTAAAAGATTGCCATTTACATCTTTGCGCATAGCGCGCTGCCAGTTGGAGCCGCTCACATCCGTAAGTTGGTAGCCCCCAGCGCCATTCTTTAGTTTGTTATTGTTGCCGCCGCAAGCCACTAAGGATAATGCCAGCAACAGGAAAAACCAGTTTTTCATGGAATATTATTTTTGGTGTGATAAAAAATGAAGCGCAAATTTAAATAACTATCAGCACAAATTTTGTTGCTATAAATTTTCATAAACTTGCAAATGACTTAAATTTGAAGACGGTTGCTGAGAAGTGTAGAGGGACAGGAGAATTCGGGCAGGAAGATTTTTAAAATATCAAAAAAACAGCATTATGAGATTCAAGACGGCGCTGTTACTGCTGTTGTTAGTTGGTATTGGCTATGGCATTCGACATTTTTCGCTGGGCAAATCGAAAGATGGCTTTCAGGCAACGCTAATACAGTTGGACACAGCGCGGATCACGGCTATGCTAATCACCCCGCCAGGTGGGCAGCCGGATATTGCCCTGCGCCGCGAAGCGAATGGTTGGTTGGTGGCTACGGCTCAACATCACTTGCCAGTGCTACCAGAAGTAATAAGCCAATTATTGGGTCGGCTCCGAGAGGTACGTATTCGGGAAATTGCAACGCAGGGGCGGCGCGACTGGGCGCAGTATGGCGTGGATGAGCGGCAGGGCGTGCGCGTGCGCATATATCAAGAACGTCAGCTATTGGAAGATTTTATAGTGGGCACGGATGCTACCGAAACGCAGGCTTTTGTTCGTATCAGCGGTCAAGAAGAGGTCTATGTAACCGATAACGCCCTATTCCGTGCGGTGCGTCAGGAGTTCAATCCAGTGCGCAGCCGGCTGCTCTTGCAACTACCTGCTACCCTAAAAAACCTGACCTTGGAGTGGCGAAGACCGGATACATTATTCATAATGCAGCAAATGGATGACAGCTGGCAATTAAATGCCCAAGCGATAGAGGCGTCCTTAGCGGTCAACTGGCTGCATGCTATTCGGCAACTTCATGGGGCGGTCTTTGCAGATGATTTTGACGAAGTAAGCGGCGAGAAGTTTTTATATCATACATTAACCATTCATAGTCAAGTGCTTAAAGAGCCATTGGTGGTGCAATGCTATCGCGATACAACGCGCACATTGCCTTTTGTTTTGCATTCTAATCAAAATCCGCGCGCTTTTTTTGCTACGGATTCGGCAGGGCTTTTCCAACAATTATTTTTGCCGCCGTTTTTACCGGCACTGGCCCCCAAGGAAGCACAGGAGTAGGATCGAGATCGTTTTTATACAATTTATGATTTTAGAAGTCAAATTTTTGGATTTTGTTTCAAGATGTCGGACGCTTCCAAAGCATCCCACACCTTAAGAGTATGTTTAAAATTCGTTTTTGAAGTCGAAAATGATCCGATTTGGGTTC
>CALMSP010000145.1 GCA_937872405.1 uncultured Saprospiraceae bacterium
CAATGATTTTTTGCAAATTATCGCGTCGTACAATTTCCTGTTCGCTCAAGTGCATAAGTAGTGCGTTATTTAGTAAAACAGCTTGTTATCCGTAATGTATAATTTCGGGTTGTGCATTATTAGATTAGCAAAAATAGCTTTTTATTTGTATTGGAAGTGGGGTACAGAATTATTTGCTATCGAAATGCCTTTATTTAATGGGCTTGGAACGCTTGGGTGCAGAATTTTGTTTAGAGCATGTTTAAATTTCATACTTTGGTCTGCAAATGTTCATCTATGGAACCTCACTTTGCCTTTTTCTCGCTCCGTAGCGCTGCTATGCAGCTCAAAAAACGCTTCGTGAGAACCCAAATCTGATCATTTTCGACTTCAAAAACGAATTTTAAACATACTCTTACGGAAATATTTAAACAAATTATCTTCTGACGATTATGAATACGGTTCAACAAATAGCAAAGCATTTTCGGGAGGTATATTTTGGCAGTAACTGGACTGACGTGAACCTCAAAGATGCCTTAGCGGGTGTGACTTGGCAGCAAGCCATAGCGCAAGTGCATGATTTGAATACGATCGCGACTTTGGTTTTTCATATTAACTATTATGTGAATCCGCAGTTGGAGGTGCTGCAAGGAAACCCTTTACAGGCAAGCGATAAATATAGTTTTGACCTGCCGCCAATAACGAATGAAGCGGATTGGCAAGAGCTGGTGGCAAAAGTATTTAGAGAAGCGACTTTATTTGCAGAACAAGTGGAAAAGCTACCTGAATCGAAATTGCACGAGGATTTTGCAGATCCTACATACGGGAGTTATTATAGAAATTTGCTTGGCATTATCGAACATACTTACTATCACTTAGGGCAGATTGTATTGATAAAGAAATTATTAAACATAAAGTGAAATTCAAATATGAATTACGTCATTAAAGTAAGTTACATAAGAGTCTCCGCTTTTTAACCTATTTAATAACGTGCTATCGCTTCGTTATGGACGCCACGAACGCTTAGCCAAGCGCATCGTTTTAATCACAGCGCCTTTATTATCTATTAAACTGACCAGATACATCCCTTCGGGTAAGCCAGCAAGACTGTACTGCCCCCGATCGAACGTGCGATACGAACGTACTTCCCGCCCCAGTAGGTTATAGACCGTAACTCTGTCAACAAGGGTATTATTTGTGATTTCAAAATATTCGGTGGCTGGATTCGGGAATATCCGAATTTCTGCTTTGCGTGCCTCGTAGGTGCTGGTGGTAAGCGCATTCACTGTAGCGCTGAAGCCCGCTTTTGCCAGAATAGCAGCAGGATTGGAAGCCAACGCCAGATTGATTTCAAAAGCGCCCTCCCCGGTGACGCCACTGGGCACAACATATAAAGTAAGATCGAATGAGCCATTGGGGCCCAATATAACGGGTTCGTTCAGCCCAATTTGCAGATCAATATTTGTGCTCACCGGCGGATTGTAGCAGCGTACATTGTCGCATACTTGCGTCAGCCATTCGCCTGGTTTATTCAATACGGTGCGCGTCCAGCGCAATTGAATTTCCTGATTCGTCAGATTAGTAACTTTTGTGTGTAACCCAAGCATCAACCCAAAATCGGAAAGATCCGCTTCGAAGGTCTTGCTCAGATTAGCTGGCTCCACTTTGATGATTGGCTGCGCGAGCACAACAACCGAGTAACATATGGAAAGTAAGAGTATAAGGTGCTTCATGGGAACAGATTTATATTTTAAACGTGGTTTTTGGATAAAAGTAACAGCTTCGTATTAAAAAAATCAGGATATCTTCTATTTATACTGCAATTAACAAACAAAAAAGTTCTTGCGCAACTTTTGCCTGCTGTATTAAATTTTAATTAACGTCTCTTGTCATACGCCGGTCGTTTCTAATCTGTTTTCTTTCGGCGCGACTTCATGTCCAGCGTTAAAGAAATAATATGTGAATAAATATTATTCTGATCTCCCAAATCGGTAAAGGCATAATCCAACTGAAAGGTAGCAATGCGCAGCCCCACGCCGATAGCTGGGCGCATTCTCCAACGATTGGTATTATCAAAATCTTTTTCCCGCTGAAACTGGCTTACCCCAGCGCGCAAAAACAGAAAGCTATAATCCGCTTCGATGCCCAAGGCGGGGTCTAAGCTAAAAGGATCAGCCGAGAGCAGCGTGTTGCGTTGGCCATCCGTAGTGATACTAACATCTAATTCAGGTGTAATACCTAACTTATTGAAAGCGAATCGTTTGGCTACGCCAAGTATCAATTGCGGCTTGGTAATTTCAACACTATTAATCGGAATTTCGTTGTTGGTCAGCTCCAGCACTTCCTTTTCCCGCTCGGTAAAATTGAACGACCAAGCGTTGAACGTAGAGGTAACATCGCGCGCTACCGCCCCAAAGCGCCAGGCACCTCGGCTGTAGCGTACCCCCACATCCAGCCCAAAGCCCCAGGCGGTAGCAAATGGGCCGATGCGCCGGTGCACTACTTTTACATTGCCCCCCACCAGCAATTGCCCATTTTGCGTGCGCAGCGGCTGCGCATACGTGGCTAAAAATGCATAATCGGCAGCCGAAAATTCGGTCACATTATCAAAATTGACCGTTCCGTCACTTTCATATAAGGTAAGCGTATTCGGAATAGCATCAATCCCAAATCGAATCATAGAAAGCCCCAGCCGCCGCCCTTCTTGTGCCATCGGCAACGTAGCCCCCAGATAATCGAATTTACCAATGCCGCCAAACCACTCCGCGTGCATCGCGCCTAATTGCAGGCCTTCCAAATTAAGCGCCGCCAGCCCCGCCGGATTCCATGCAGTAGCCGTTACATCCTGACCGGTAGCCACCACGGCATTGCCCATACCTTGCGCACGCGCACCCACGCCAATGGATAGGAATTCATTGCTGTATTTTTGTCCAAATAAATGATTTACAGCTAAAAACACAGTTAAAAATATCAATATATGATGTAATATTGGCTTCATGTCAATCCAAGTTTATCGCTTTTTTATGTCTCCTTCTCTAACGTGCTGTATAGGTTTACGGTATTTGGATGCTGCAGGAAATTTCCTATTTTATACAGAATCCGACAGTTGGCAAAATACTTACAAGCAAAATGAATATTTACTTAAAATTATAATGCTCACAAAAAACTGGTTTAACAATTATTTCAAAGCACATTCATGATATATCATAAATGAATTATAATCATTTCATTCAAAACTTGCTTTTTCCATTATCTGCTCGCGCATATCTCGATTGATAGCAATACTGGCGTTTAATTCAAAGCCAATTAATAAAGCCAACGAATTGAGTTGCAACCATAGCATGGTGACAATAATGGTACCAAAACTACCATATAATTTATTATATAAAGCAAAATTATCCACATAAAATCCGAAACCCAGCGATGTAACAATACAAAGCAAGGTAGCCACCGTAGCGCCTGGTGAAAACATTTTAAACTTCTGAATGGTAGGAATACCATACCGGTAAATAATAGAAATAACAGAGTAAAATAACAAAATAATAGCCAGCCATCGCGTTAAAAAAGCGCCCCAGCCGCCAATCCAAGCCCAGCCTAACCAATGCATAAACGATTTAATAATAAAATTACCCATGATAATCAAAACGACCGAAGCTAATAGTAGTAGCCCCAACTGAAAGGTCAGGAAGATAGCGATCAGGCGCTTGCGAAAAGGCGCGCGTTTTTTAAAGGTGCGCGTATAAGCTTTCTCGAAGCCCTGCATCATAGTGAGCATACCGTTGGAAGCAAAAAAAATAGCCAAAAAAAAGCCAAATGATAGCAAGGCCACACGCGGATTGGTGATCAAATCCTCAATAAATCGGGCGATTTCTGCGCCGGCATTACCGGGTAAAAATTGCTGGATTTCATGCATCAGTACTTCGGCAAAATTATCTTCCGCTTCCTCTGGAAGTAAATAACGCAAAATATAATGCCGCAAATAAGGCAAAAGTGTAAATAAAGACATCAAGGATGGAAAAATGGATATAAAAAAGCTAAATGCCATCGAATTAGCGCGCGTAAATAAATCGGTCTTTTGCGTTTCTTTATATAACAACGTTATAATATCATACACCGGAATACCCCGCAAACCTGGCAGAGAGCGCCGCTTCGACCAGCCTATCACGCGCTGCACAATCCAAATATTTTCAGCATAGCGCTGCAAGGCACTGGGTGTTAAGTCTTTACGACTTAGCCGTATTCGTCTTTTCTTTTTATGTCGTTTTTTCAAAATACGGGTACAATTTTTCCAATAAAAATGAGGGTGCGGGTATCGTTTGCCCATTTTGTACGAAGCACAATTTAACACTTCCGCCGTTGACTAATTTATTTTTTTCGTTAAAAATTTCTACATAAAATCGAATAAATTGCTGCGGCAGGTGGCGCAGCGTAGTGCGAATAGTGAGCAATTCATCATATAAGGCTGGGCGCACGAAGCGCATATCCAACGTCATAACAGGCATCATAATACCATGCTCTAATTCCATAGCCCGATAGGTAAGCCCCAACGAGCGCAGCATTTCTACCCGCCCAATTTCATAATATTGCGCATAATTACCATAATATAAATATCCCATCTGATCGGTTTCGCCATAGCGCACGCGCTTCTTAAAATCAAAGGTGTACATACGTCAATATACATTTTGGTCTGTCGCAAAATTAGAATTTTTCCGCATCCTAACCGCACCGTATGCTGCAAGTTATTTCATCCAAAAACACCGTGGGTATAATTTGATAAAAAACACCATATATCTTTTGTCACAAACAATTCATAATGAGATTATTATACTTTAGTAGGTTATGTTTTTATCCAAAAATGGTATGTTAAAAAAATAGGGCTACCTGTTTTGACGGATTGGAGCTAAGGCGTGCATATTACAACGGTATTTTTTAAAAAAATTAGGAAATTTGGTCAGGAAAACCTTTTATAATGTCAAGGATACTATGATTAAATTTTATGGCATTCTTTTTATTTTAAGCTAAAATTTTAAAAATGTGAAATACTGGATAACATTATATTTACTATTTATATTATCGTGTCAAAATACTACCCACCAGTTGCGTCGGATTATAGCCATTGTCAGTTGGATACGCTGGCGCAGTATTTGCAGTTACCACCCGACTATGGTTCTATGTATATAGCCTGTCAGTATGCGCGCATAGCGGATGAAGATTTTATAATAGGATATAATTTTATGTATAACCAGTTAGAATTCTGGAATTTAAATCAAGTAAAACCCATCAAGCGTACTCGGCTGACCAAAGAAGGGCCCGGCAGCATATCGGAGGTTGGAAGTTTTTATTATCACCATGCGGATACGATATTTATGATCAGTCAATATGCATTGAATATAACAAATGCGAACGGGCAATCTTCATTCTCTACTCGCATCAATCAGTCCAACACCGCTTTGCGTGGTATTGATTTTGACGCGCTTCAAATTTATCCTGATCTGATGCATAGCGCCCCCGTTTATTATAATGCCGCAGAAAAAGCATTATATGTGCCAATTAAACCATTTGGCTCTGAGTTCAACAAATCCTATTGTACCAACCCAATCTGCGCCAGAATTTTACTGCCGGATTATGAGGTGGAGTTACTGCCGATATATTATCCAGAAGCGTACCAAAGTAAATGGTTTGGCATGATGGACAAGCCGAATATTACATTTTGGGCGAAAAAATTATATTTAATTTTAAATTCAGCTCGAATATTTATGTTTATGATAAAAACATAGGTACTACAACGATGTACAATGCGCCCTCTGCTTATACCCAAAATGAAGGGACGCCCCTATCGCCCCACCTACGCGAAAATGCAGCAGCGCTAAATGATCACGTAAAAAATAATCCTATGTTTCTTCGGGTGATACCTGATGTTCGGCACGAGCGTTACTACCGCCTGCATATTGGAAGCAGTGTACCAGGCCAGCCAAGGCGCTCTTATTTGATGATATTCGACGCTAATTTTAATATCATATTAGAACATTTAATTGAGCATCCACATGCGCTGCGTACTTATGTGGCTACACCTCAAGGACTTATTTTACATAAAATAAAAGAAAAAGAAGAAGAAAGCGTTTTAAATTATTATCGGCTGCTTTGTGCAGATTAAAAAATGTAATATTTTACAAGAACATATAAATATTGCTCGGTAGCAGTGCATAATTTTGATTAAAATTTTCCGATTAATATTTAATCAGCCACTCGACAGTATCACAACGCAACTTAACACCAATTTAAACCGCCGGGGGTTGGCGCGCTTCCGAAAAAGTCCTACATTTGGCGTATCAAAATAAACGCCAACGCGCCATGACGATTACCCGCCTACGCTTTGCCATATTTTTATTGCTTATTTGCTGGCTTGCGGCTTGCAAAGTGAACCACCTTGCACAGATACAGCCACAGGGCTATCGTATGGAGCCACAAAGTGCCGCCCTGCCAGCAGCGGACGAGGCCATTGAGGCGCTCATTATGCCCTACAAAACGCAGCTCGATGCCGAGATGAACGAAGTGATTGGCACGGCTGCGCATACGCTGGCTACCGGCAAGCCAGAGGGTACGCTTGGCAACTGGATGTCGGATTTGTTTCAGGAGCAGATTAGTGCTTACATGGGCAAAACGATTGATTTTGCTATGATGAATTCTGGAGGAATCCGTATTCCGACGCTACAGCAAGGTCAGATTACACGCGGCAAAATTTATGAACTGATGCCTTTTGATAATATGCTGGTGGTCGTGTATGTGGACGCAAGCGTCGTACAAGAATTTGCTGATAAAATGGCCCGCGAAGGTGGTTCGCCGGTGAGTCGGCAGCTGCGTTTTGTGATTAAAAATGGTAAGGCGCTTAACGTAACGGTGAACGGGCAACCCCTGCAAACAGGGCGTATGTACAGCATCGGCACTTCCGATTACATTGCTAATGGCGGTAGCGATCATACTTTCTTTGTGGACAAGCCACGCGATGAAGTAGGCGTGCTAATGCGCGATGCCATTATTGAATATGTAAAAAAGCAAACTGCACAGGGCCAACAGATACAGGCAGAAAAAGATGGCCGAGTGCAATAGATAGCCACCGTTTATTGAGCAATAAGTAGCGAAATGTAATATTTTACATTCGATATGAAACGAATTATTTAGCTTTTGAAATATAATATCTTATGAATCGCCGCCATTTTATTCAAACATTGGGTTCCGGTATGGCACTGGCAGGCACAGGCGCCTTTCCGCTTCAGGCACTGGCTGCCGAACCCGAAATGCTACAACTTACCATATTGCATACCAATGATGTACACAGCCGCATCGAACCCTTCCCGATGGATGGTAGCCGCTATCAGGGTATGGGCGGTGCAGCGCGGCGGGCGGCTATGATCAAGCGTATTCGGGAGGAGCAGCAACACGTATTGCTGCTGGATGCCGGCGATATTTTTCAAGGAACGCCTTATTTTAATGTGTATGGCGGTGAGTTAGAAATGAAACTCATGACGCGCATGGGCTACGATGCTGCCACCCTTGGCAATCACGATTTTGATGCCGGCATTGAAGGTTTGGAAAAACAATTGCCTAATGCCAGTTTTCCGCTGATAAACTGCAACTACGACTTTTCCAATACCATTTTAAATGGTAAAGTGAAACCCTATCAGATTTTCAAAAAAGAACAAATAAAAATTGGCGTGTTGGGTGTCGGCATCGAACTGGAAGGGCTGGTACCGCAAGCTTTGTACAAAGAAACCCGCTATCTTGATCCCATTGCCAATGCCAATAAATATGCGGACATACTCCGGCGTGACGAAAAATGCGACTTTGTGATTTGCCTATCCCACCTGGGCTACCAGTACCGCGATAGCAAAATATCGGACATCGTACTGGCGCGCAATAGCCGCAACATTGACCTCATCATTGGCGGGCATACCCACACCTTCCTCGACGAGCCGGCAGTAGAAACCAACCTGGAAGGTCGCCAGGTGCTCATCAATCAAGTAGGTTGGGCAGGCATCATGCTGGGGCGCCTCGATGTATATTTTGAACGCAACCGTAGAGGGCGCTGCTTGAGTTGTCAGAACCTAACAGTCAATACCAAGCGAAAATAATTTTCTAAAAACGGCCACTTTCTCTTTGGGCTGTCTATCAATTGATTAACCATAAGCTTGAAGTAGTGCATTTTTATAAATATCTAAAAACCAGTATATTAAGATGTTACCGTCTTCGAATTGTTACCAAAAAACTTCTGGAAAAAAAGTAAAAGGGGCTTTCAAAATTCAATTTTTTTTCAGACCTTTGTACTCCTCGCTTTTCTGAAAAGCATCCATTGAAAAAGGCATTTGTGCGATGCGTCATACCAATCGTACAATAGCTTGACTTACTGATACTTCCAATTACAAAGCAGGGAATTTTATTTTTTTACCTTATCAATCTTCTGGAGAATGATGAGAGATCATGCTACAGTATGGGAGAACTGTCTGCAAATGATTCGTAACCGTGTAAATTTGCAGAGCTACAAAACTTGGTTTGAACCCATAAGACCCGTTCGATTGGAAAACAATGCACTCACCATTCAGGTGCCCAGCATCATTTTTTATGAATGGTTGGAAGAACATTTTGTGGACGTATTAAAAACGACCATCCGAAAAGAATTGGGTGAAAAGGGCAAACTGGAGTATCAGATACTGAACGGCAGCGCTGCCCGAGAGGCTATTCGCGCCCGCGGCATCCATTCGAACGGTACAGCAGAAATGTACGCCCCGGATGTCATTGACACCAAAACCATCCAGAATCCTTTTGTGATACCGGGTATTCGCAAGAACAGAATCAATCCACAACTCAACCCCAATCACACCTTCGACAACTACATAGAAGGCGATTGCAATAAACTGGCACGCTCCGCGGGTTTTGCCATTGCTAAAAAGCCAGGGGGTACGCCTTTCAATCCGCTATTCATTTATGGCGATACTGGGCTGGGAAAAACGCACTTGGCGCACGCTATAGGCAATGAAGTACTCAAACTCTTTCCCGACAAAAGCTGCCTGTACGTTACAGCTGATCATTTTACCAATCAGTTCATTCAAACCCTCAAAAACAACGCAGTTAATGACTTCATTAACTTTTATCAACAAATTGATGTGCTAATTGTAGATGATATTCAGTTTTTATCAAATAAGCAAAAAACACAAGATATATTCTTTCAGATATTCAATCAATTGCACCAAGGCGGCAAGCAAATTGTACTCACTTCCGACCGCCCCCCCAAAGATCTCAACGGCATTGAAGAACGCCTGATTTCACGCTTTAAATGGGGGCTTTCCGCCGATCTGCAATCGCCTGATTTAGAGACTCGTATGGCCATTATGGAAGTGAAAATGAGCCGAGAAAATATAGACATTCCGCCTAATGTGGTAGAATACATCTGCTTTAATATTCAAAACAACATCCGCGAGTTGGAAGGCGTACTGGTGGCCTTAGTAGCGCAGTCATCGCTCAACGACCGCAAAATTGACATAGACTTAGCGAAAGAAGTTATTAAAAATTTTGTTACACAAATTAATAAAGAAATCACACTCGGTTTTATTCAGCGGCTTGTTGCCGAACACTTTAATGTGCCAGTAGAAAAATTACAAGCCAAAACCCGCAAACGCTCGATCGTGATTGCACGTCAACTTTCGATGTACTTAGCCAAAAACCTTACGGACAAGTCGCTCAAAGCCATTGGTGAAATGTTTGGTGGCCGCGACCATAGTACCGTTATTTACTCTTGCAAAACCGTACAAGATCTCATGGAAACCGATGCTGTTTTCAAAGATACGGTAGCCGAACTGGAAAAGAAAATTAAAATGAGCCTCAACGAAAAATGACGATTAGGAACTTTTTCGGCTCGAATATCCTTTCAAAAACAGCGTAAGGCAAGTTAATCGAAAAAAATACCGGCAACTACCTTGCATATTCAAACGGCTTTACCTACTTTTGCAATCGCTTTGAAAGAAAGCATCGGGTAAAGCCACCCAAATCAAGGTGAGATGGGTGAGTGGCTTAAACCAACAGTTTGCTAAACTGTCGTACTGGAAACGGTACCGCGGGTTCGAATCCCGCTCTCACCGCACAATCTCGGTTGTGCCATATTTTCGGGGCGTAGCGCAGTCCGGTTAGCGCACCTGCTTTGGGAGCAGGGGGTCGTGAGTTCGAATCCCACCGCCCCGACCTCATTATCAAAGAGTTCCAGACGAAAGTTTGTAGCTCTTTTTTGTTTTCAAAACGACCTGTGAAGTTAATATAGAAACGTCAGGTTTGCGTGGTAGAGTATGGTAACCAAATACCTGGATAATAAAAAATCGCCTGCTGCATCATAGATCAACAGACGAATTTTGTACTGCTTGTTTTTGATACTTATACCATTTACGATTTTAGAGGTCCGATTTTATATTTTGTAAAGCATTGAAAAACAAGGCTTTGAGAATAAACAAATGCGTCATTTTCAATTGAAAAGGGTATTATAATAGAATACTAATCCACATTATCATGCAAATAGGCGTTGCCTTCGCGGAACTGCGGCTCCTCGTC
>CALMSP010000146.1 GCA_937872405.1 uncultured Saprospiraceae bacterium
CGCAAGCACTACCGACAATGCGATCAGCCATTTTTTGCGCGTCATATTGCGTTTGATAATTTTATCATAGAACCATTACTTTTTCAAATTAAATTGCTCATTCAATAAAACCAGTTTACCTTTTTAAATAGGTCTTTTGGGATTATTGTTCGATGGTCTGCGCTCAAATTTTATGGCTTTGCATCTACGCGGATACGTTCGTCGCGGTTTGCCAGTTCCCAGGTTGTAAAGAAAATCAGTTGAGCTATTTTTTCCATTTTTTGGTAATTAATTTTATCAGGGGTATCCGTTGTGCGATGATAATCTCGGTGGGTACCACTAAAATAGAAGATCGCTGGAATGCCTTTTTCTGCAAAATTGTAATGGTCAGAACGGTAATAGTAACGATTGGGGTCGCTTTCTGCATTGTACGTATAATCCAGTTCGAGGCCGACATACGTTGCGTTCGCCTGTTCGTTAATTTGATGCAAATCCGTACTAAGTCTATCAGAGCCAATGACGTAAATATAATCCGCGTTTTTACTATGTTTCTCATCCACCCTACCGACCATGTCCACATTAATATTGGCAATGGTTTGCTTTAATGGAAATATTGGATTCTCCACATAATACTTGGATCCCAACAAACCCTTTTCCTCCCCTGACACCAACATGAATAGTATGCTGCGGCGCGGGCCTTGGCCCTGAGCTTTCGCTTCCCGAAAGGCCCGGCAAATTTCCAGCACGGCGGAGGTTCCAGAAGCATTATCATCTGCACCAAAATAAATACTTTCGCCGCGCTTGCCTAAGTGGTCATAATGTGCAGTTACAACAACCAATTCTTCCCGCAGCTGCTCATCGGTGCCTTCTAAGTAGCCGAGTACATTCTCACCCTCTAAATTGCGAATGTGTTTTTGTAGCCGGATGCTAACTGCGCAAGGAATTCTTACATGCTGGGGCTTACCTTTCAGCGTAATTTTTTTGCGCGCTTTTATGACATCGCGATAAGACGAACCGACCAAGCGCTTCGCCAATGTAGAGGACAGGAAAATATTATTTGCCAATAGCGTGTCCATATCAGGATTCGTAAATTGTACTTCATATCCTAATAGATTTTGCTGAGCGTTGCGAAACAAATTTTCCTGAAAATTGCTATCAATAAAAAGTACGGCTTTGGCGCCTTTCTCCTTTGCAACAGTTAGCTTCCTGCGCCAATTGCGCGACCAATCAGAGGGTGTTGTTGTGCCAGTCAACAAATATTTACCATATTTATCTTGGGGTTCGTCATCATATAATAGTAGTATTTTGTGCTGTACATTCACATCTTTATAATCAGAATACTGTGCTTCGTCAATGCCGTAACCAAGGAACAGTACTTCGTTGTCCACAAGGCTATCCACCTGTGTATTAAAATATGGAATAGCATAAAAATCTTTACCTGCGCGCTGCAATTCCCCACGTATGCTTAGGCGTACTTGGTTCCAGCTTTCGGTGCGATAAATGATAGGTTGAAAATAGGAATTTTGATTACCAACGCGCGGCAATCCATAGCTTTCAAAAATTACTGCTAAATACGCTGCCGCTTGCCTTTGCCCAGACGTGCCGGTCTCACGTCCTTCCATTTCTGTGCTGGCTAAAGTATAAACGTGCGTTTTCAGATTCGCTTGGGTGATGATTTCTGCAAAAATTGTAGGATTGGTGTTGGGTAGGAAATGGCCCTGTAGTAAGGCTTTTTGTGATCCAATAAATAAAAAAACAATAGAAATTATGATATAGCGCATAAAAATAGTTTTTTTTAGTGAATAAATTCGGATTAGTTTATAAAAAACGATCACCCGTAGCTAAATAGCGTTTCAACAAAACGATGGCGAGAGTATGGCTATTGTTCTTTTTAATAACTTCCCGATTATTTGTAAAATAGACAGCACATTCAACCCTTTTGTCTAATTCACTGTTATAACATCAAAAAACACAGCCATGAGTACTAAAACGATTGAGCTAATTGCAGCGCCGCCCGCCCCGCGCTACGTGGGTGATGGCTTTCGGGTGCATAACTTCATCCCCGGTATGTACGGCTTAGACATGCAACGCATGGATCCCTTCATATTGATGGATTACAACGCTTTGTTCCGCTTTCCGCCAAGCGAAACCCCCAGAGGTGTGGATGTGCATCCGCACCGAGGCTTTGAAACGGTTACGATTGCTTATAAAGGGCGAATTGCGCATCATGATAATGCGGGCAATAGCGGCGTGATCGGCGAAGGGGATGTGCAGTGGATGACCGCGGCGGCAGGCATCTTGCACAAGGAATACCATGAGGAACAATTCAGCAAAACGGGCGGTGATTTTCAGATGGTACAACTTTGGGTAAATCTGCCAGCGCAACACAAGATGTTGAAGCCTAAATATCAAGGTATTACCCATGCTGAAATTCCAGCATATCAACTGCCCAACGACAGTGGTACCATTGAAATCATAGCTGGTCAGTACCGAGATGTGCAAGGCGCCGCAAGTACGTTTACGCCAATACACCTGTTAAACGCTAAGCTTCGGGCAGGTTCGGACGCAAAATTTGAATTTCCGGAGAGGTACAATACAGGTCTATTAGTCGTTGAAGGTAGCGTGCGAGTAAATGATGCAGACGTTGTCCCGACGGATCATTTTGCATTGTTTGCGTATGATGGCACAACGTTTACCCTTACGGCACTGGAAAAATCTATTGTACTGATACTCAGTGGTGAACCAATTGGCGAGCCGATTGCCGCGCAAGGACCCTTTGTGATGAATACCCGCGAAGAACTGATGCAGGCGTTCCATGATTTTAAGTCAGGTAAATTTGGCGTATTAGCCTAAAAGAAGTACAACCTGAGTGCGCCTATTTGGCAACAAACCTATCTGGATAAAGCTTCCTGGTAGGTTTTTTTTATTTAAAAAGTAAAATTTTTTAAATATCAAATTTTTTATACTTATATTTGCATTAAGCAGTAGTATCGAAACAGAATTTTTGTCATGCTGCATCCATTCGCTGAGAGTATGTTTAAAATTCGTTTTTGAAGTCGAAAATGATCAGATTTGGGTTCT
>CALMSP010000147.1 GCA_937872405.1 uncultured Saprospiraceae bacterium
CTGGCAACTGGCGCAGCCTCTGCTCGATGATTCCACCGACTATCTGGTGTTGCCTGAAGCAGCGCTGGAGCATGCTAATACGCGCGAGTTGGATGCGGCACCATCCATTGTGCGCCTGCGCGAGCTAACGAAGCCTTATCCAAATCTCAAAGTGATTAGCGGGTTAATGGCTTATCATGTGTTTGCCGCGGATGAACCCCACACTGCCGCTACGCGAGTGAGCACGACCCGATCGGGCACTATGATCGCTTATGAAGGATTGAATGCGGCGGTACAATTTTCTAACAGTAGCCCCGATATGCCGCTACATCGAAAATCGAAATTAGTACCCGGGCCCGAGCATTTCCCATTCAAAAAGTGGCTGTTTTTTGTAGAACCCATCATGGATCGGCTGGGCGGCACAACTGCAGGATTAGGCACGCAGCCGCGCCCGTCTATCTTTCAAAGTGCGGTCGGGCGCATTGGTCCACTGATTTGCTACGAGTCTGTATTTGGAGAGTACGTGAGTAGTTCGGTGCGGCAGGGCGCGGAAGTATTTTTTGTAATGCCCAGTGCTGGTTGGGGGGATCATCCCGCGGGGCATGGGCAGCTTTTTTTTTTCCCCCCTTGGCGTCCAACAAAAACCCGCCGCAGCGTGGCGCGAGCCGCCAATACAGGCATTACGGCAGTTATCAATCAACGTGGCGATATACTTCAGGCAACCCGTTATAACGAAGCTACTGCTATTCGGGCAACACTGCTATTAAACAACCAACCAACTTTTTACACCCGCTGGGGCGATATGTTGGCACGCTTGTCGCTCTTTGCTACAGCGCTTTTTTTGCTCAATACGTTTGTCCGTAGTATAACGCTACAAAAGCCATAGATAATAAAAGGGGCGTGAGATATTATAATTGTATAACAATTTCGATGTAGTTATTTATCTGATCAGCGATTCATATTTTACGCCGCTTGGAGGCATAAGCTATTGTTTCATCTAATAGCAATGCCTCCTGCAAAATTTCGTGCAGGGCCTCCTCCGGTATGTCCGCTACGCGCTCAATGATAAGCCCCAACACCTGCTTGCGTCCGCGCGATTCGAGCAGCCCTTGTTCATTCGACAGTTCATTACCACGCAGGAAAACCAACTCCACACGATCCTGTTTTAATGGATTCAAATAGCAAATCCAGCTTTTGCGAAAATAGAAGGGAATTTTAAACCGAATTTTACCCGTTACCTCTGGGTAAGACATAATTAGATGATGCAAGAAGAACATGGTCTCTTGCTGCCGGCCTTCGCGCTCGTAGATGTAGTCAAGGCAAGCATCCATGGCAGTATGGGTTGATAGATAAGATGTCGTAAATCTCAGAGATTTGCGACATCTGAAAAGTAACGCCGGTTATTTTTTTAGAAAAATTGTAAATCGTATTATACCAATTCGCCTGCGTACAGAGCTGCGCGCTGTTTTTTGATTTTATCAGAAGCTAAATATTCATCAAAACTCATCAACTGATCAATCATGCCGTTTGGCGTTATTTCAATGATACGATTGGCAACCGTTTGCAGCAATTGATGATCATGGGAGCTAAAAATTAGGTTGCCCTTAAATTCGCTCAGGCCATTATTCAGCGCGGTGATACTTTCCAGATCGAGGTGGTTGGTTGGTTCATCGAGCAGTAAGAAATTGGGGTTGCGCAGCATCATTTTAGCAAACATGCAACGTACCTTCTCCCCCCCCGATAGCACACTCGATTTCTTCATCACTTCCTCGCCGGAGAAGAGCATCCGGCCTAAGAACCCCCGAATGAATTGCTCATCTTTCTCTTTAGAATACTGACGCAGCCAGTTGATCAGGTCAAGATCGTTTTCCTTGCTAAAAAAGTAGGTGTTATCATTAGGTAAGTATTCTACGGCAATAGTTTGCCCGAATTCTATGGTGCCTTCATCGGCTTTGGTTTCGCCAGCCAGCACCTCGTAGAAGGCAGTAAGGATGCCACTTTCGCGGCTGATGAGGGCAATTTTATCGCCTTTGTTCATCGTGAAACTCACTTGCGCAAAGAACAGCTCGCCGTTGAGATCGCGTTTGGCAAGATTTTCTATTTTGAGAATCTGGTCGCCGGGTTCGCGTTCGGGTTTAAAATGAATAAATGGATACTTTCTGCTGGAGGGGCGAATGTCCTCTAAATTCAATTTTTCAAGTGCTTTTTTGCGGGCAGTTGCCTGGCGCGACTTAGAAGCGTTGGCGCTGAATCGCTGAATGAATTCCATCATTTCGGCGCGTTTTTGCTCTATTTTTTTATTCTTATCGGCAAGTTGGCGCGCCATCAATTGGCTCGATTCGTACCAAAAAGAATAGTTGCCAGTAAAGAGTCGTACCTTTTGAAAATCAATATCCACAACATGCGTGCACACCATGTCGAGGAAGTAGCGATCGTGCGATACCACGATGACCGTATTTTTAAAATCTGCCAAAAAATCTGCCAGCCAGGTGACGGTTTCAGCGTCCAGATCGTTCGTAGGTTCATCCAACAGCAGGATGTCCGGATTGCCAAAAAGCGCTTGTGCCAAGAGCACTTTCACTTTCTCTGCGCCGCTAAGTTCCTTCATTTGCTTATAGTGCAACTCTTCGCGGATACCGAGGTTGCTGAGCAGTTCGGCGGCATCACTTTCGGCTGTCCAGCCGCCCATTTCGCCGTATTTATTTTCCAGTTCGGCAGCCCGTAGCCCGTCTTCTTCGGTTGCTTCGGGGTCCATATAAATAGCATTTTTTTCGATCATAATATCATACAGCGCGCGGTGGCCCATCATCACGGTGTCGAGTACCGTTTCTTCATCAAATTCAAAGTGGTTTTGCTTGAGCACCGCCATTCGGTTGCCAGGTTCGATGTCTATGCTGCCGCGCGTGGCGTCCAACTGGCCGGCTAATATTTTCAAAAAAGTGGATTTGCCAGCGCCATTAGCGCCAATAACGCCATAGCAATTGCCAGGAGTGAATTTGATGTTCACTTCGTCGAAAAGGGTTCTTTTGCCGAATTGAAAGGCTATATTTTGAACAGTCAGCATGATAGGATGTACAATTTTTGAAAACTAACAAAACACGTTTTGCCCGCTTGCGCGAAATAAGGCGCAAAGATAAAGATAATTTTGTAGAAATGATAGTGCCGTTGGTCTAATATTCACTTCCCTTGCTTCATATTATGCGGGGGGCATTGCTATATTTGGCAACTTTATTGCTAATCGAAAAAAACTATTCACACATGATGAAAAAAATGTATTTATGGAGCCTCTTGTTGTTATTGTTTCATATAAATGCACAGGCTCAGGCAACGAAGGAATTGCCCGAATATCACATCACAAAATCCGAACTGGAAGCGCATATGCGATTTTTGGCCTCTGATGACTTGGAAGGTCGCCGCACGGGTTCGCGTGGCAGTAATATAGCAGCGCGCTACATCGCATCTTATTTTGAATCCTATGGATTGCAGACCGTGCCAGGTGCCCCCATGTACTACCAGCCGGTGCAATTCGAGGCTACGATGCCTCCAAAAAATGGCAATTTGAAAATAGACAAAACGGAGTACGCCCTCGGTAAGGATTTTTTGATTCTGGCCGGCGATGCGCTCAATGTAAAAACCAGCGCTGTATTCGCAAATTATGGACTGGAGGACGATTATAATAAGCTGGATGTCAAGGGCAAAATTGTATTTGTGTTGCCTGGCACCCCCGACGACCAGTCGCCACAGGTGATTTTTACTTCCGGTGCACGAAAACGCAAGCTGGCCGCCGAGCGCGGCGCTGTGGCCGTATTTGAATTGTATCGGGTGCCCTTCCCTTGGAATTTTTTCGTCAGCTATTTTGGAAAAGAAAGCATCCGTTTGGCCGAGACAAAACCAGCCAATGAAAAGCAGAGCATCGTTTATGGATTTTTCAAAGAGCCTTCTCCGAATCCAATCATGACGCTGCAAAATGGCAAATCGCTCAAAGCGGAATTAAAATCAGATGCGGGCCAACAGCAGGCGCTGCCTTCTCAGAACGTCATTGGCATTATAGAGGGCACCGACCCCGTGTTGAAAGACGAGTATATTTTGCTCACTGCGCACTACGATCACGTAGGGGTGGGCGAGCAAGGGGGCGGCGCCTATACCGCCGAGGATAGTATTTTCAATGGCGCTCGCGACAATGCCTTTGGTACAGTAGCCGTGCTGGCAGCTGCACGCGCCTTTGCCATCCAGCCACCCAAGCGCTCAGTGATTTTTCTGGCCGTAACCGGCGAGGAAATTGGACTGCTGGGCAGCGAGTATTACGCCGAAAACCCTTTAATTCCGCACGAAAAGGTGGTGTTCAACCTCAACTGCGATGGCGCTGGCTACAACAATACGGGCGCGGTATCCATCTTTGGATTCGGTCGCACAGGCACCGACGATGATATTCGCCAGGGCTTGCAGGCCTTCGGGTTAGAGGTTATACCTGACCCTGCTCCCGAACAAAACCTCTTCGATCGCTCCGATAATGTATCCTTTGCCATCAAAGGTATTCCTGCATTGACCTTCAGCCCCGGATTTAATGCTTTTGACCAAGCCATTTTACAATATTATCATCAAGTCGGGGATAACCCAGATACCATTGATTTTGACTATTTGCATCGCTATTGCCAGAGCTACATTCATACGGCACGCCTCATAGGTGACCGCGACACGCGCCCCTTCTGGAAAGCCGGTGATAAATATGAAAAAGCGGGGCAGCAATTATACAAACGTTGACGCACCAGCAAACAACAAAGTTAGGCGCGGGGGTAGCATACTTGCCATTTGGGCTGCTTCCGCGCCTTTGTAATGATATTGCGGCACAATCCATTTCCCCATTTGTTTTTTAATTCTCATATTTGTATTCAAATGCCACAGGGGCAATTTCCTCAATCACATTGCATATGAAAAAAATACTGCTCTTCGTCCTCCTTGGGCTGGCTGTGGCTGGCCGCGCTCAGAATGCTTTCTATGATGCTAAAATGCTCTACGAATTGGATGTAGCAGAACTGGATACCCTCGATTTGTACAAAGACCTTTTAGTGCTGCAAGCAGATCGGGAAGATTGGCGCAACCTAAAAAACTTTGCAACTGACCCGCTACGCTATATCGCTGATGAGGGGCCACGCTTTAATGCGCGTATAATCAGCAAGTTACAAAGCCTCAAGCAGCAGTATCGCATCAATTATGACCGTGGTAAAATTCGCTACGAACGCAAGTTTTCTACGGTGTTTGATCTGGCGGACAATGCACCGCAAGGACCCTTAGATGACATCGCCTCTGGGCTGGTGGATATTGTGTTTGGCGCGGGCGCCGGCGGCAGTATTGGTACGCGCCTCACCGATGCTACCTCAACGCTCCTACTCAGCCGCACCGAAGCCGAACTCACACTTAGTTTTCTCGGGCGCCTAAGAGATGAATTGGAAAATCGGCCCTTTTTTATTTTCTCTGAAAATGGTTGGAATCAATTACAAACCGATACTTTTTATCTTCGCAATATATTCCCCGGCGTCTATGCCCTCATCGCAGATTATGAACAAGGACGCGCCATCAACATTGGCAAATCCTTGCAAAATGCATTTGAACAAGACCTGAAAAACTTTTACGCTAATGCCGAACGCTACCTGACGCCTGCCAGTCTGCGGGAGGATCTGATGTATCATACCTTCTCTGTGGTGCACCAATCGTTTCAGAATTTGAGTAAAGGTATGCATCCATCCTTGATTATCAGCTCCTTAGCAGAGCAGTATGCTATACCAGAGGGGCTGGTCATACGCAATCCGATTGATAGTTTTAAATGCGCCATTCAATTGGTCAATGGCGTGGCACGGAGTCTTCAAGATGCCTCGCCGGCGCGCACATGGATACGCCTAAGCGACTGGAATAAGCTCAATCCGCGCGAGATGGAGTATTACATTGGCTTATTTTATTTAGAATACCGACTTATTTTACGCAAAACGGGCATCACTGGGGCGCGCTTTTTGCAAGGGGAACGTTCTGCTGATTTTGTGCGTTTGCAAAAATTGGTCGGACAAACCTTAGCCTTCTTAGAGCAGGTAGAGCTAAAAATGGCTGAATTGCGCCTGATCAACGCCACCCGCACGGGCCGCCTACCGGGCACAACGGAAACACAAACCTTCGCCGTTATTGGCAATAGCGATCGCGACCGGCAGCGTGCTTTCTATGAGTATGCTTTTGTATTCTCCGGTGTGATAGAGCAAATCAATGCCTACGCCTGCTGGACCAATCGTCAGAGTGTCCTTTGCAGCGAAACCTTCCAACAGCAATACCTGCCCGTAGCCCGCGAACTTTTACAAGTGCCGCTGCATGTAGAAAATAAAGAATATGCCGCCGCTTTTTTAAAAACCCTACAAGCCGTAGAAACATTACATAGAAATAATTCTTTATACCAAACTCCCTATGGATTAGTGCGTTATCTGTCATTGGCTGCTGATATCGTCGCCGCTGATTCTGCCGACCAGATTCGCCGCATCCTCAACGATGTCATCTTACCAGTGGGCAGCTATCGCATCAAACGCTACGCGGGCAGCAGCGTATTCATCGGGGCGCTTGTAGGTGCTGGTACTGGTGCCGAATGGCTCGACAATGCCAGCCTCCCCGACAAATGGGCGCTTCACGTAAGCCCCATGGCACCTATTGGTATTGATTTTAGCTGGGGGTCGAGGCAGTTGCTGCATCACAAAGGCTACACCACCAGAGGTACTTCCAATGGTTTATTCCTTTCGGTAATAGATGTAGGCGGCATTATTAGTTATCGTTTTCAGACTTCCAGCAGCGGCCAAAGCCTCAATTCCTCCAACTTGCCAACCATCAAATTAGAACAGCTACTGTCGCCAGGGCTATTTTATACGCATGGCTTTCGCAATTCTCCTATATTATGGGGCGTCGGTGTGCAACTCACGCCCAAACTACGCGATATTAAAGACCAAAAAGACCTGCTCGTGGATCGCGCCAATGCCTTCCGATTCTCCACTTTTTTGGCGGTGGATCTGCCCATGTTTACCCTTTCTGTCAAAAATGATCGCCGCCCCCGATTTGATAGTCGGGTAGCAGAAAGACAAATGCGAGAAGTAACCCTTCGGCGCGAATTGGACGTGCTCATGCGCGATATGCTGCGGGCGGGATCTTCCGAAGAACGGCGCCGACTCCAAACGGAAATTGATCGGCGGGGAAAAAAACTGGGGAAAAATCAAAAATAACCGTTCTAATTTTATAAAAAACCTGGCGCGCGCCTTTGTGATTATAATATTTTTTGTGATTTGATGATTGATAAGTGATAATTGCATACATGGTCAATTACTAAAAAAAATTGGAAACGAAAACCACAAAGCTATCTATCATTATTCCTGCATACAATGAGGGCGCAACCATTTATTTGATTTTAGATAAAATACGCGCGGTCACGCTGATACATGATATTGATAAAGAAATTATTATTGTGAATGATTGCTCAACGGATCATACGGAAGCGGCTATTCTTCAATACTGCACAGCGCACCCTCATCTGAATATCAAATATTTTAAACATAAAAAAAATGAAGGAAAAGGAGCTGCCATACACACGGGTATTGCTTATGCTACTGGTAATTACATCATTATACAAGATGCAGATTTAGAATATGATCCAGAAGAATACAATTTATTACTGTCGCCGATCATTTATGGCAAAGCCGATGTCGTATATGGATCCCGTTTTGTGGGAGGGAATCCGCACAGAGTTTTATTTTTTTGGCACTCTGTTGGCAATAAATTTTTAACTTTTTTATCAAATGCATTTACCAATTTAAATTTAACCGACATGGAAACATGTTATAAACTATTCAGATCGGATGTAATAAAACCTATTAAACTTAAAGAAAAACGGTTTGGCTTTGAACCAGAAGTGACAGCAAAAGTGGCCAGAATCCCTGGCGTACGCATCTACGAGGTGGGCATTTCTTACTATGGGCGCACTTACGACGAAGGCAAGAAAATAGGCTGGCGAGATGGTGTTTGGGCTATATTTTGCATCATAAAATACGGATTATGGAAGCGATGAGGGTAGCAGTAAATTTATTTTGTTGATATTTACTCTTAATGTAAAATTTTTGAGCTGCAAGGTGGCATTATAGTAAGTACCTCAGTTGTGATCTGTATAATATTTTGATGTTCCATTTTTTTGGATTGTAAAATTCTTTTCCAAAGGGTCAAAAAAAGAATATTTTGCTATTATGAATAATAGTTCTACTTTTGCGACGCTAACAAATAAACAGCATCTCGAATGGATATCACCATTATCGTATCGAATTTTACCAATCCGCCTATTTTGTTTTTCTTTTTAGGTGTTTTGGCCGTAGCGTTGCGTTCTAACCTGACCATCCCGACGCCACTGCCGCGCTTCTTTGCACTGTATCTGTTGTTTTCCATCGGTTTTAAAGGGGGTGTGGAGTTGCACAAAAGTGGGCTACAAACGGAAGTATTTATCTGCCTTCTACTGGCGATGCTGCTTTCAATTATTATACCCATTTATAATTTTTTGCTGCTTCGGCGGCGTACCGATTTACAAAATGCAGGCGCCATTGCGGCTACTTATGGTTCCATCAGTGCAGTAACGTTTATTACCGCCATGTCGTTCCTATCGGAGCGGGGTCTGCCTGCGGGAGGGCATATGGTAGCGGCTATGGCGCTCATGGAAGCTCCGGCTATCATTATTGCTGTTATTATGGTTCGTCTGGCTAGCAAAACGGAAGGCAATAGCAACGGACATAATGGTTCGCTGCGTCACCTGTTGCGCGAGGCACTGACCGAAGGCTCTGTTTTTTTGTTATTAGGGAGCTTGCTCATCGGCATTACTACAAACGAAGCGGGCGCCGAGTCTGTCAAACCCTTTTCGGATCAAATTTTTCGGGGCATGTTGTGCCTGTTTCTATTGGACATGGGCATTGTGTCGGCTCGAAAAATGGGCGCTATTCGAAAAGGCGGTCTCTTTTTTACACTGTTTGCGCTACTCATGCCGCTGCTCAACGCTGCGTTGGGGCTGCTACTCAGCTACGCTTTTAGGCTGGAGGCGGGCAATGCTTTTTTGATGACGGTGCTGGCGGCCAGTGCATCGTACATTGCGGTGCCAGCAGCGATGCGTTCGGCACTACCAGAGGCTAACCCGGGGCTGTTTGTCACGATGTCATTGGCTATTACATTTCCGCTTAATATTATACTCGGCATTCCCGTGTATTTTCAATTGGTGCAATGGCTTTGGAATTAAGCATTTGGGACAGTATTATCATTCTTTGGCTATAGCCTCCCCTGTGATCCAGCCGCCCGTCCAAGCTGCTTGAAAATTGAACCCGCCGGTGATGGCGTCAATATTCAATACTTCTCCTGCGAAGTATAGATTGGGTAGAAGTTTGCTAGCAAAAGTTTTAAACTGCACCTCCCGCAAGTCCACGCCGCCGGCAGTCACGAATTCTTCTTTAAAAGTGCTTTTGCCGTTCACTTGGAATCTCCCAGCGCACAGTTGCGCTACCAGTGCTTGTAGTTCTTTTTTACTGACATCTGCCCATTTGCGCACTTCGGGGATGTCCGCTGCCAGCACCAAATTGCGCCACAGGCGTGCCGAAAGTCCAAACATCGCATTGGTAATCAATTGTTTACGCGGCGACGCGGCACGCGCATCCTGCAAAACGGATTGTACCTCTTGCGGCGACTGCCCAAGCCAGTTGACGAGCAGCTCGAAGCGATATTGGCGCTCGGCCAATTCCCGAGCACCCCAAGCAGAGAGCTTTAGAATAGCGGGCCCGCTCATGCCCCAATGCGTAACCAGCAGCGGCCCCGTAGCATGAAGTTTGGTATCTACAACTTGTACGGTTGCTTCCGGCACGGATATGCCCGGCAAATCCTGGATGCGGGGGTCGCGGATATTGAAAGTGAATAAAGATGGTACGGGCTTTACAATGGTGTGCCCAAGTTGCTGTAGCAATTCCCACATACGTGCATTGCTCCCGGATGCCAGCAGCAGACGATCCGCCACAAAATTTTCCTGTTCGGTTTGCACCTGCCAATGCTGCCTTTGCACATCATATTTGAATGCATCCACGCGAGTACGAGTGCGTACCTGTACGCCAGCGGCGCGAGCGCTCTGCCAAAGGCAGTCTATAATGGTTTGTGAATCATCACTTACTGGAAATATCCGACCATCCGCTTCGGTTTTGAGGCGTACTCCTCTGCGCTCGAACCACTGTACCGTATCTTGGCAAGCAAATTGGTGGAAAGGGCCCAGCAGTTCGCGCGCGCCGCGTGGATAGTGTTTGATTAACTCCGCTGGTGACGGGCAGTCGTGGGTTACATTGCAACGCCCACCACCTGATATTTTAACTTTTTCTAATACATTTTTTCCTCGTTCTAAGATTATTACATCAGTGGTTGGATTTTGTTCTGCACATCTAATAGCTGCAAAAAAACCTGCTGCGCCCCCTCCAATAATGACAATGCTCAAGCGTTTTGTAGGCATAATAAATTATTTCTTAACATTAAAAAATAACAATCGGATAATCGCGTTCTTATGGCCGCATTAGCGACAAGTAAAGTATATTCGCTGTGTTATTTCACTGTTCAAACTTAATAACATTTAAAATGAAAACAAAAATCCAACTGTTGGTTGTGCTCTTCGTGAGCGCATTATGGTACCCTGCATTAGCCCAAGATGCAAAAATCATTTCTGTATTTGGCGGTGCTGAAAAAATTGTAGAAGCGGACGAAATTATTGTTAGCATTACGTTACAAGAGTATGATGGCGATGCCGGTAAGGTGAATATGGCCAAACTGGAAGGCGATATGCTCAAGGCGGCGCGCGAAGTAAACATTCCAGCGAACGCTATTTTGGTGGAAAACCTGAACGGTTACAACAACTTTGGGGGTTATGATGGCGCACCAAGTTTCATGCTATCTAAGACATACCAAGTGCGCGTGAGTAATCTGGATGCGCTGAACAAATTGCTGGCAAAAATCGGCAACCAAGGTTTAGCATCAGCAAATGTGACGTATTTCAACAATTCAAAAGCGAAAGAGCACATGAATGAGTTGAAAACCAAGGCTTTACAAAATGCGAAAGAGGAAGCCGACATATTGGCCAAAGCCGTTGGTAAAAAACTGGGCGACGTGGTCGGCATCGAAGTGTTCCAGGATTACACTACAATGTACAATTATGACAGCTACGCGCCGTATTATGGGCCCCTGCAGACGGGAGCCAGAACCGGCGTAGGTATAAAGCCAGTTATCTTACGTTTCTCGTTGAAAGTATCCTACGCGCTGCAATAAGTTGCCGCTACGATATGTAATCAAGCGGGACTTATCATTGTGTGATAAGTCCCGCTTGTCATTTTTTAGCATGACGATTAGATGTTGAAGATATTTTATATTATAACGATTAGATGTAATTAAAAACAGGTTAATTGCTTTTAAATAGCTGAAAACCAGGTTGTTGACAATAAATTTTGATAACCCGAAAATAATGCATTACAAACTATGTAATAATATCCGACATCACGTATTACGCTTGCTCCTGCATCCGTACCATCGTCAGAATGGTAGCAATGGCTACGGTTT
>CALMSP010000148.1 GCA_937872405.1 uncultured Saprospiraceae bacterium
GTTGAGGGCATGGCGTATAGGGCGGTAGCCCAACGCAGCCGCGATCTGTTCATACATCTCTACAAAGTCGTGCAGTTGCTGCAGGGTAAAAGCATCGTGTTCTGGTGCTTCGCTGGCAGCAAGGTGGGTGAATATGGAGCGCACCTCAAGTTGCGAATAGTCGCGCAGTAGCTGTAGCAATTCTGGCAAATCGAGTGCCGTCATGCCCAAGCGATGCATTCCAGTGTTAAGTTTTAGGTGAATAGAAAAAGGAGAGCCTTCACCGGCAGTACTACTGTAAGTAGCGTAGGCACGTAGCAAGGACAGGCTATAAATTTCTGGCTCTAAGCGATAGCGATGCATGGCATCAAAACTGGATTCTTCGGGGTTGAGCACCATAATTGGTATATGAATACCCTCCTTACGCAGTTCGATACCCTCATCCGTGTAAGCTACCGTAAGATAATGTACCCCATGAAATTCGAGCAATCGTGCTACTTCGGCACCACCACTACCATAAGCCGCGGCTTTTACCATAGCCATTGTGCGCACGCCCGGTTGGATGTACCGACTGTACAAATAAAGATTTCTTAATAAGTTTTGTAGATTGATTTCCAACACTGTTTTGTGCGCTCGTAAGGATAAGCGGTCGGCGATGCGTTCAAAAGCAAACTGTCGGGCACCTTTTAGCAAAATGGCTTCTTGCTGGAATACCACGTAATTCAACTGCCCCAGAAACGCATCGGTTGATTTAAAATAAAGAACCTCTATATCTGAGGGCAACAAGCTTGGCAGTATGGCTATGGTTTCTCCGATGGCAATGAGGCGATTGATTTTTTTCTCCTGAACCAGTCGGGCTACAGCGGCGTACAGCGCGCGCGCGTCCTGCCCACTTTGCAGAATATCCGACAGAATCAGCGTGCGGCGAGGCTTACGGCGCTGCTGTTCTACAAAATTGAGCGCTATGGCCAGCGAAGTTAGATCCGAATTGTAGCTGTCATTAATCACGATGCAATTGTTGATGCCTTCTTTGAGTTGTAGGCGCATCTCTACGGGTTCTAATAGTGCCATGCGCTGTTGGATCACATCAGCAGGTATGCCCAAGTGCAATAAAATGGCCCAGCAATGAATGGCGTTTTCTACGGAAGCGGCATCTGTGAATGGAATGCGAATATGATGCATCATGCCCCGGAATATGCCCTCTATGAGGGTTGCTTGGGCATCATGGCTATGCACGCGCCGTATTTCCAAGTCCGCTTCGCGCGTATGCGACCAAGTGAATGTTGGACGTCCAAGGGCACGCACCGCTTCATCCACCAAACTATGGTCTTTGCAATAAAAAACCAAATCGGCACGCGCAAACAAACGCGCCTTTTGTTGGGCCTTGATTGCCATACTTTCAAATCCGGCATTATGCGCCTCCCCAATATTTGTGAAAAGCCCCCAAGTGCAAGCAACAATGGGTGCTAAGCACTCCATTTCATCCATTTGCGAAATGCCCGCCTCAAAAATGCCCAGATTATGCTCGGCTTGTATTTGCCACACCGACAACGGTACGCCCACTTGCGAATTATAGCTACGCGGGCTGCGTACAATCTGATAATCTTCGCGCAACAATTGGAAAAGCCATTCCTTAATAATAGTTTTACCATTGCTACCCGTGATACCTATCACTGGAAGGTCAAAACGGTTTCGGTGATGGGCTGCCAAATGCTGCAATGCAGTGAGCGCATCCGAAACTAATAGAAAATTTGCATCTGTAAGATTTTGACAATCAATGTTTTCTGATACAATAAAACTACGAACCCCACGATTGTAAAGCTCCGGTATGAAGTCGTGGGCATTATGACGTGTACCTCGAATGGCGAAAAACAGCGACGCCGCAGGAAACAAAACCTGTCGGCTATCTAATTGCAGGTGCTCCATTTCTGTAAATGTAGCAGACAACTGCAATGGCGTTGCTTTTAGGATGGTAATCAGTTCGGATATGGTGTATTTCATAATGGTCAGAGCAGCGCTTTCTGCGAATGATGTTTCAAAAACTACCGCTAATGTAGCCATGGCGACGGACTTTTCGAGTTAGACGCCTGCTTCTTTTGCTAATTTGGCTGTTGTTTTTTTAAGTTGCAACAACCGAATTCGCCATCAGCCTTAAAAATCATACGTATGAATTCCAAAAGTGTTCAGTTTACCAATGCCGCTGGCCAGCAGCTCGCCGCGCGCCTCGACTTGCCGGTCAATCAGCATCCGCATACTT
>CALMSP010000149.1 GCA_937872405.1 uncultured Saprospiraceae bacterium
GCGACACATACGCAATGCGCGCAAACAGCGTCGAAAATTGCAGGCGCTCCTGCCGCGTGGCTTCCAGAAACAAGGTTTGCAACCAGCGATACAATACCTCCACTTTGCCTACGAGCGCGAGTGCCTCGTTGCTGACAACTTTGCCGATTTCCCGATAAAAAAGTCGGGCTAATGCCTCATTTTCCATCTTTGCCAACTGCCTTGTTTTTAGCAAAGTTAGTTATTTAGTAGCTTTTCTGAAATTTTAAGAACAATATAATAAATTGTAATGACATGATAAGGGAGAGCGGATTTTATTTCAAAGAATTTAAATATTTATGTGATATCATTTATTGCTCCATGATATTACCATGTGCCGCCTGCCACTGTTGGATGCGGTCGTGTAGAAATCCCCTGAGTACCTCCAAGCCCATTTCAAAGTGGTGATTATTATTAATGATCATATCCGCTTCGTCCATGTATGGCTGGATGTAGCGCTCGAAAGTAGGCAATACATGATGCTGATAGCGATAGAGTACATCATCGAGAGGATAATTGCGCTCGATCTGGTCGCGCCGGATGCGCCGAATAACTTTGAGATTTTCTTTTGCGTGTAGGAATAACTTTAAATTCAGCAACTTACGCACCTTTTTAAAATGTAATACGAAAATACCTTCAACAATAATGATTGGTGCTGGATGAAAGGTAAGCGTGCGGGGCATGGCTTCTTCGTTGTTGAAGGTATATTCTTCACGAGTAACGATTTGTCCTTCCAGCAAGTGTTTAAGATCCTTTACAAATGCTTTTTTATCAATGGATTTTGGAAGGTCAAAATTATGAATACCCTGTTCATCTGTGGCTTGCTCGTGGCGCGGATGGTAATAATCATCCTGCGAAATAACACAGATGTCGCCTTCCTGAAATCTGGATTTCAATTGACGGATAAAAGAAGTTTTTCCGGAGCCACTGCCTCCGGTGATACCAATGACAAAAGGTTTCATGCTGTATCTGATTTCCGGGATGTAAAGATATACATTTTAGGCAGGGGGCATGCAATCTATTAAGTATTTATAATAACAAAAGGTGCTATGCAGTAGAATTACTGTATCTTTGCAGCTATAAGAATGATTATTATTGTATGCAAACACAAACGATATTAGAGCGCTTTTTGCGTTATGTGCAAATAGATACCCAGTCGGACCCTGAGTCGAAGACGATTCCTTCTACCGCGAAACAAAAAGACCTCGGCAAGCTGCTGGCTGATGAATTGCTGGGCTTGGGCCTGAGCGATGCGCACCTCGATACGTATGGCTACGTGTATGCAACCATACCAGCGAATACGGACAAACAAGTGCCAGTTATTTGTTTTTGTTCACATATGGATACCTCACCTGATTCGAGCGGTAAGGATGTAAAGCCAATCGTGCATCGCAACTATGATGGTACGGATTTGGTCTTACCCGATGATGCAACGGTGGTTATCCGGCTCGCGGAGCATCCTGACCTAGCGGAGCAAATCGGCAATGATATTGTAACCGCTTCAGGTACCACCCTGCTGGGCGCCGACAATAAAGCTGGCATTGCTGCTATTATGGATGCGGCACAATATTTAATGCAACATCCTGAAATAGAGCATGGTACGATTAAAATTTTATTCACACCTGATGAAGAAATCGGGCGCGGGGTAGATAAAGTAGATTTGGAAAAACTGGGCGCCGACTTTGCTTACACGATTGACGGCGAAAAGCTCGGCACGATTGAAGATGAGACTTTCTCCGCTGATGGTGTGCTCATTACAATTCACGGCGTGAGCGCACACCCGGGGTTTGCTAAAGGTAAAATGGAAAGCGCCATCAAAGCAGCGAGCGATATTATAGCAGCACTGCCCAAGGATCGGCTATCGCCAGAAACAACCGAAGGCAAGGAAGGTTTCGTGCACCCAGTTGCGGTGAGTGGCACGATCGAGAAAGCAACAGTCAAGTTGATTATTCGTGATTTTGTAGATGAAAATTTGCAAGCGCATGGAGCCGAACTAAAAGCTATCGTAGATCGAATCATGCAGGCTTATCCAAATTGCAGCGCAGAATTTGTCGTAACGGAGCAGTATCGCAATATGAAAAAGGTGCTTGACACGCACCCAGCGGTGGTGGCATATGCCATGGAAGCCATTCGTCGGGTAGGCATAGAACCCATTCGCAACAGCATACGAGGCGGTACCGATGGATCGCGCCTGTCGTTCATGGGCTTGCCCTGTCCAAATATCTTTGCCGGCGAGCATGCTTTTCATTCGCGCTACGAGTGGGTATCTGTACAAGATATGGAGAAAGCTGCCGCTACTATTGTCCAATTATGTCAGGTGTGGGCAGAGCGTTCGTAGCATCTGGCGCTGTTGGGAGCGTTTGATTTTTATATTTATCAATATCCGTAGGCAAGCAGAGGCGTTCCCAGATAGCCGGTAAGTATGCTTGCACTTCTGGGCTTTGTCTGATAGACCAGTAGCGCGCCTTAGCGTGGCGTGTTGCTTCATCATAATCCACGATTGGTGCGGGGTAATCTACTCCGATGCGGCAGTTGTAAAATGCTTGCTCCATGTTGGTCATCGCCCAAGGGGTATAAAGCTGAGGAATCGGCACCTGCTGCAGTTCGGGTAGCCATTGGCGAACAAAAGCGCCATCTGTATCGTGCCTCTGCGCTTGCACGATTGGATTAAAAATCCGCATCGTATGATAGCCTGTAAGTCCAGCTTGCATTTGAAACTGCGCAAAGTGAATGCCAGGTTCATAATCCAAAAATAATCGCGCAAGGTGTTGTGCTGCCGCACGCCAGTCCTGCCAAAGTGTAAAAGTGGCGAAAGTAGCCAACATCGCCCGCATTCGAAAGTTGACCCAGCCGGTAGCTATTAAGCAACGCATACT
Source organism: uncultured Saprospiraceae bacterium (assembly GCA_937872405.1). Classification (GTDB taxonomy): domain Bacteria; phylum Bacteroidota; class Bacteroidia; order Chitinophagales; family Saprospiraceae; genus JADJNW01. Next base: position 2,895 of record CALMSP010000149.1, read on the forward strand.
GGCATCCACCATAGGAAAACCAGTGCGTCCTTGGGCCCAAGCTTCAAAGCGCTCGTCAATACGCCGATTCAAAGCCTTTAATCCTGGGTTGATAGGCTCAAATTCTAAGCGCCACAGGGATTCTAATTTTTGAATATAATGACTTCGCCACCATAGCCGCGACTGAAAATTGCGCATTGGCGCAGCTAAGGCCTTGTTATTTTGGTGGAGAAGCGTCCATTGATAAATTTCTCGAACACTCAAATTGCCCCAAGCGATATACGGCGACAGGCGACTACAGCTACGCCGACTGTAAAGCGGTTTGGAAAGATGCCGATTGTAATTCGTCGCACGTTCCGCAAAAAAACTTTGCAAATAACGCCAAGCAGCATGCTCTCCGCCAGGCTGAAAGTCTTTACAGGTCTCTGTGATGGCTGCTGGCAAGGCTGGCCCGCGCAGCTGTTGTTCTGATGGTTCGGAGAGTATAAATGGCTGTAAATCAGCGAAATTAACGCTGTGGGGTGCTGCGTTTAGGTATTGTTCTAACTGTGTTTGCCAGTCATTTCGGTTGCTTGCGCCGCGCCGGATGCCGTCCTGTGCAAATTCTTGCCAGATGATCCCCATGCGTTGGCAAAAATGCCGTACTGCCCGGTCGCGGTCAAAGGTAATTTTCAAACCTGTTTCTTGATACGACAATAGGCGCACGATACGCACTTCCTTGAGCAAGTATTGTAAGGTGGGCAGTACTTCTGCATGAAGAATGTATAACGGAATGCAATGTTGGGATAGCTGTGCGCGCATAGCTTGTAAAGACTCGTACACAAAACGCCAGTGCCGCACATCAGATTCTGCACTTTGTACAAGGGATGGCTCCAGCCAATATACAATCAGTGTGGGCAATTTCGCTCGGATAGCTTCTGATAATGGAGCATGGTCACGCAGACGCAGGTCGCGCTTCAGCCACACGATTTGTATGTCGGATGCGTATTTCACAACGTCATAAACATCCCGTAATCGCTATTGTTTATAAAAAAATACGCTTTGAAAGCGACACAAAAATCACTTGCAAAGCGAGTAGGGGGGGGCAGGTTACGTGCGCGTTTTTTACAACATGTGTGCAAACTTGCCTCCGGAGGGGAGATGTCAAGAAATGTAGCTTTACTGTTTTAATCCGGGGTTTACGTCTGTAAGTATTAAATTACAGGATTTTTATTGTATAATACGGATAACAACAGCATTGCAAGCCGGCCGCCGACTCACTGCTATGAATTTGCCTTTTCTTTTAGAAGTGTTTATTTTGTTTGGAAAGATTGTAACTAATCAAAAAGTTGCGCACACAAAGATTATTCTTTTCTACGAGTTTTTCAACTTGTTTTGAAAAAAAATTATAAAAACATTAAAAATTTGATTGTTTTGTTTGGCGTTAGCTCAAGAAGATGCGTCATTATTTATAAATATTAATAAAAGCGCCTTCGTCTAATTCGTTTAGGGGTACCAATTCGTACAAGCGCTTGTCTGAAAGTAGATCAACATGGGAGGCATCAAAATCGGCGAAGTGCGGTTTAGCATATTTTTCGCGCACGAAATCGCGTCCGAGTACCAAGCCAATTTTAGCATAATCATCAAAAAAATACTCTTGTAGCATCGGTATAATGCGTTGTGCAAATACCGCTCGGAGGTCTCCGATATTATCCACTTGCAGAAACCAGGAGTGTCCGATGCAGTATTCTCTGTCAAGCAACCATTCAATGCGTTGGTTGATTGTTTCTAATAATTTAGCCAGTTCAATACCTCGTATCACCGGCTTGTCGGCAAGTTGGTTGATTAAGTTGGGGTCGGGCGGCACTTCCTGGAAGGCAAAACGCCGCCGCAGCGCCAAGTCAAGTGCTTCTAAGTTACGGCCGGCAGTATTCATGGTGCCTAAAATGTAAAGGTTGGGCGGAAGCGAGAAAAACGTTTTGGAATAGGGCAGCATCACCGCTAAGGCTTCGCGGTTACCTTCACGTTTATCGGGTTCGAGTAGTGTTATTAATTCGCCAAAAATGCTTGCGGTATTACCCCGGTTGATTTCATCAATGATGAGCACATAGCGTTTACATTTGTTCAGAATGTGTGCAGGCAACAAGGGCATATCTTCAATGGTTTCATACAGCGTGTCTTCATTGGCAGCGGCAACATTTTTTTGCTGCAAATACAATTCTTCAAACTGTTTTAGTGTGGCGAAGGTTGCCCAGTACAGCTCGCTTTCGCTACCACGGATACTTCGGTCAATGTATTGGTGCGCGTCGGGCAGGTCCTCTATAAGTGGAAATTGCTGGAATAGCTTTCGCAGTATGCTTTTCTCGATGGTGTAAGTATGAAACGCAATGGCCGGGCGCAGAGATAGATTACCATTTTTTTGTATTTGATGTAGATACACCTCTTGCCCATCATGCATTTCAAAATGACGAAAACGTTCGCTTTTTAAAAATTCAAGAAAAGCACGATACAATTGATTAAACTGCATTTTGCGCTGTTCCTGTGGCTGCTCGCGCAGCAGAACTTCCAGCACACATTGGTGTGCCTGCTTGCACAAAACCTTGAAGATACCATCCTCGATTTGATAATTTAGCTCCCCATTGGCAGTGGTTAACGGTTTTATACCTTCCACAAAATCTTCATAAGAAAAAGAAGCGTGAAAGGTCACAAAAACGATTTGCCCTTGCGCTAAGTAATGTTCAAAACGAGTACGTAGCGTCTGGCGCTTTTCCAAGGCAAGTTCTTCGGGGCTACGGTTTTCAATAATACCTACGGCGTAATTTACGGTTTGCCAGGTTTTACCGGTGCCAGGCGGGCCATACAATATCAAATTGAGCGGGAAACTCGAATGCGCTAACGTTTGGTAGATCATTTCTGGCTCCGACATCAAATCGGCTTGCTTCGAGAGGTCTTCTAAGGTACGATATTGTTGTTCGGTAGCGATAAAATTGGTACCGGGCAATCCTGCGTTGAAATCTTCAAAAATGGGGTTGTCACGTAGCATTTCCCAGGTAATCGGTTTGTTCCAGAGATTATATTCTACCCGCACTTGTACCCGCATGGGTTCTTCGGGCAATTCCTGAAAAAAAGGGCGCTCGGCTTCGGGTATGGGCATCTCCTGCACGTCGGATACGATTTTAGCTAACCCGTAGCAACCTGCTTCGCGGCCGCTTTGCCACAGTATCGCAAAGTCGCCTTTGCTGATGTCCCGTTTGTGTGCAGTAATAGCAAAACTTTCGAGTACTTCAGCGCGCAGGGCATCGCGTAGTAGGAATATATTAGGATTGGATTGGAATAACCAGTACATCGTCGTTTCTCTTGAAAATCCAATGCGCAAGTTACTACAACTTTATGGTTATTTTGTGTTGTTTCTCAGTTTCTTACAAATAACCATTTTACAGAATGATACACCCCCAAACCCACATATCCTAATATGCCGGGCTTGATACGTGTTTCTAAGTGAATGGTAATGGTAGAAAATGCAGCCAAGTGCTCCAAACGATTGATTTTGCCTTTCAACAGATCAATAGTTTCATTGAGGCGCTCCAGTTCGCGCTCTACTTTGAGCGTGGCTTCTACACTTTCGGCTTTTTGCAACAACTCCAGATAACGCTCACGCGCTTTGGTGGCATTGTCTAATCGAATTGTGTAATCGAGGTACTCATCGGTTACATCCTGCCCTTTTATGCTTTTGCTTTGTACTTTGCCTAAGCGACCAATGTCGCGCAGGGCTTCGTCGAGATGGGTGCTTTCCACGCGAATGATGGTGCGCTTGGTACCAATTTCGGCAGCATATCCATTGTATCGAGTGGCTATTTGGGCTAAGTTGGCAACCGCCGAATCGGGCTGCGAAACGATCAGATCAAGCCACGCAGAGAATAGCACCATGCGCGCATCCTGGCTTGTTGCGGCAACGCTTTTTTTCCTTTCTCCAGATATTACAACTTCGTTCAATACAAGGTTGTCGCTTGAATCAAGTCTATAGTTGGGTTTGCTTGTATTGCAGGCTGTGGTGCACCACAGTATTAGCAAAATGGTAAATATAGGTAGCTTCATCGTGTTGGTTTTTTTGGAAAATGTATGGTGGTCATATCTGTTTGACGCTTCATAAAATTACAAAGGATAGACAACAATTGCAAGAGGATTTAAAAATTGGCAAAAAACAAGTTTGACAAAATTTTTTCAATATAAATATGCTTGAGCAAAGCGATTATTATAACTTTGGGCGATTTGTGTCTGAAAAAGCGCAAATGTTCTGAAACTAACTAAAACCGACAAAGAACATGTTAAGCATTATTGATATTTCTATTGTGGTCGCTTATTTTTTAGCGGTATTTGCATTAGCAGCTTGGGTTACGGTGCGCGAAAGGCGCGCCAAAGCTGACAGCTATGGTTCTAAAGACTATTTTTTGGGGGGTAAAAATCTTGGCTGGTTCGTTATTGGTGCTTCCCTATTTGCTTCCAATATCGGTTCGGAACACTTAGTAGGCTTAGCCGGATCCGGTGCAAAGGGCGATATGCCAGCAGCGCAGTTTGAGTTGTTAGCCGCACTCATTCTCATCATATTAGGTTGGGTATTCGTACCTTTTTATCTGCGAAGTGGGGTCTATACTATGCCAGAATTTTTGGAACGTCGGTACAGCGCGAGCGCTCGCAACTATTTGTCTATTGTGTCTATTTTGGCTTATATTCTCACCAAAATTTCGATTACCGTTTTTGCAGGCGCGTTGGTATTTGAAGTAATGGGCATGGAATTTTGGACGGGCGCGATGCTGGTAGTCTTATTCACTGGCATTTATACCGTTTTTGGTGGTTTACGTGCGGTACTTTTTACCGATATGATGCAAATGTTTGTGTTTGTAGGCGGTGCTATTGCAATTGTCTATCTGGGGTTGCAGCAATTGGGCGGTTTGGATGGTATGTACGCCGCTATTGCAGAGGGTAGCGCTAAAGATCCCAATCTCGACGAAAGTAAATTCTTCAACCTGTGGCGACCCTCCAGTGACGGCGCTTATCCTTGGACGGGCATTCTTTTTGGGGCGCCCATTTTGGGCATCTGGTATTGGTGCACCGATCAGTTTATTGTACAACGGGTGCTCTCGGCAAAAGATGTAAATAATGCCCGTAAAGGCGCATTGTTTGGGGGTTTTCTGAAGATATTACCTATGTTTATCTTCGTTATTCCGGGCGTGATTGCCTTTGCACTTGCCCAGCGCGGTATCATACAACTGAGCGAACCAGATAAAGCCTTGCCTACTATGATTGCCAGTTTCTTACCGGCAGGTGTTCGCGGACTCGTATTGGCTGGGTTATTGGCAGCGTTGATGAGTTCGCTTTCTTCGGTATTTAATTCTTGTTCTACTTTATTTACGATTGATTTTTATAAAAAATGGAAACCCGCTGCGGCTGAACGGGAGCTGGTTTTTATTGGGCAAATCGCCACCTTTGTGCTGGTGGTACTAAGCCTCGCTTGGATCCCCTTCATGCGTGCCATGATGGAGGGTAGCAGTTTTTATCAGTATTTACAAAGTATTCAGGCATATATTTCACCACCGATAGCCGCTGCCTTCTTATTAGGATTATTTGTAAAACGAATCAACGCAACGGGCGCTATTTGGGCGCTATGGTCGGGTTTTGTGTTGGGTATTGGACGCTTAATCGCTGAGTATCAAAAGAATACGGGTAACATTGGCGAAGAATCTATTTTGTACAGCTTCGCCAGTGTCAATTTTTTGCACTTTGCTATCATCTTGTTTGTTATTTGCGCCATCATTATGATTGCCATGAGCCTCACCGCGCCGCAACATGCCGCCGCTAAGTTAGAGAACGTAACCTACACCCGACCGCCTAAAGGGGCAGCCGAGTTTTCACCCCGCAACCGAGATTTCTGGTTAACGATACTTTTAATTGGTATAATATTGGCTATTTGGGTTATATTTAGCCCATTTGGAATTGGTAAATAGATTTGAATCTTTTTGTAAATAAATAAGCGGTAACACTCTGATTATCAACGTTTTAATGTGTTATTAATCAACATATTTATCATGTGTGTTTACTCCAGAACGCTTGGTAATGGCAGTCGTATTGCCGAGCGCTTTCTGAGTACGAAGGAACCTTACCTTGAGAAAAGTTCCTATTTTTGCGACTGACAAAAAGCAACGCTATGCATACCAACAACAGGGTACATGTATCTTCCGAGATTGGCATTTTAAAAAGGGTCATTGTACATCGGCCTGATGAAGGCATCGCCCGGATATCCCCAAAAGAAGCGGAAGAATTATTGTTCGACGATATCGTTTATTTGCCGCAAATGCAGGCAGAGCATGATGTATTTACAAGCGTATTAAAAGCCTTTTTGGGCAATGAGAATGTGCTGGAAACCCGCAATTTGCTAATCGAAGCGTTGCAATCAGGCGATGACAGCCGCAAGGAAATGATTCATTTGATTGTAGATTATGAAGAACTACCCACCATGTACGAAAGTATGCTACTGGCGTTGGACGACGAACGCCTGGCTGACGTACTCATTACCGGATATTTTGAAGAAGCAGACTATTTTTTGTTCGATCCTATCCCAAATTTTATTTTCACCCGCGATATTGCCGTTACGGTTAATGATCACGTCGTAGTGACCAAAGCCGCGAAAGAAGCTCGCTTTCGCGAAAATTTTTTGACGCGCTTTATCTGCTGGGCACACCCCATTTTTCGGGAATTGCGGGAGCAGGGCAGGGTCATTAATATGAATAAAGTGGATTTATTTCCACCGTCCCGGCGCGGCGAAGTTATTTCGATAGAAGGTGGCGATGTAATGATTCTCAATGAAGATTATTTACTGATAGGATGTAGCGAACGCACCACGGCTCATGCTATCCGGTCGCTGCGCGATGTATTATTTGAAAAGAATATTGTAAAAAATGTAGTACAAATTAATATTCCGACGGATCGCTCTTACATGCATATTGATACTATATTCACCCAAATTCATCATAATCATGTGGTGGCATTCAAGCCAATTGTTCTGGATGGTTTGGGGTCTAATGTGGAGGTGCACCGGCAGCAAGGAAAACCCGGATTTTATCATTCGATCAAAGATTTTTTGGTGGAAGAAATCAATCCAGCCATGCGTTTTATTTTGAGCGGTAACGGCGAATCACCCTATCAGGAGCGGGAGCAGTGGACAGATGGTTGTAATCTGGTAGCTATCAAACCTGGCGTAGCCATTACATACGACCGCAACCCCAAAACGGAAGAGGCTTTTGAGGCAGCAGGTTATAGCATTTTACATGCCTATGATTTTTTAAAAGCCTTTCAAGAAGGACGTATAGACCCGCAAAAGTTAGAGCAAACGATTATTACAATACCTTCTAATGAACTGTCGCGCGCGCGGGGCGGCTCGCATTGCATGACTTGCCCGATTGAGCGGTTGGCATCGAATATGTAATATTTTCCATTTGGTATTTAGTATTTATAATTTACTACGCCATAATTTATTATAGACCTGCTTGCAGATGAAAACCGATATGAAATACGCGCTTGGTTTGGCGATGCTCGGAGCCTTATTTTTCCTACCTTTTTTAGGCGGGGTGCATCTTTTTGATTGGGATGAAGTGAACTTCGCTGAGGTGAGCCGGGAAATGTTGCTTAGCGGAGATTTTATGCGCATTTCTATCAACTTTGAACCATTCTGGGAAAAACCGCCGTTGTTTTTTTGGTTGCAAGCGCTGAGTATGCGTGTGTTGGGGGTGGGGGAGTTGGCGGCGCGCCTGCCCAATGCCATCTGCGGCATTATTACTTTATTCGTGCTCTTTGGGATAGGCAAAAAGCTCTATCATACACGTTTTGGTATCCTTTGGGCGCTCACGTACATGGGGTCGGTGCTGCCGTTTTTATATTTTAAATCGGGCATTATTGATCCCTGGCTTAATCTTTTCGTTTTTCTCGGATTGTACTTTTTTATCTTGTTTTTTTGGAAAATCGAGAAAATAAAAAAAATCTATCTTAATAAAAATCGCTGGTTTTATTTAGTATTGAGCGGTTTATTTATCGGATTGGGGATACTTACAAAAGGTCCAGTAGCCCTGATAATAGCAGGATTGGTGATGGCGGTGTATTGGGTATATCAGCGTTTTGGGCTGTATGTAAGCATTGGGCACTTTTTAGTTTTTGTGTTGGTAGCTTGTAGCGTGGCAGCCATCTGGTATGGGTTCTTTTTTATAGACCAGTTTGAAGCCTTCAGCCGTTATCAGTACCGTCTATTTAGTACGCCCGATGCAGGGCACAAGGGCTTTCCGGGGTATCATGCGGTCGTCTTACTTATCGGGTGTTTTCCAGCTTCCATATTAGCGTTGCGCGCCTTTTTTCATATGGAGCAAGAAGCGTTGCTGCACCAACAGGATTTTAAAATTTGGATGAAATTTTTATTTTGGAGCGTACTCATTTTATTTAGTGTTGTACAATCAAAAATTGTGCATTACTCTTCTATGTGTTATTTTCCGCTCACTTTTTTGGCGGCTTTAACGGCGAATCAAATTATTGAAAAAAAGTTGCCTTTTGGTGGCTGGCTGAAGGCAGGGTTATGGATTATTGGCAGCCTGTATTTTATGATTGTATTGGCATTGCCACTTGCGAGTAAAGATATAGAGCGCTTGAAACAGCTCTTTGCTAAAGACCCCTTTGCCCTTGCGAATTTGGAGGCGCAGGTTAATTGGGATGTATGGTATGTATATGTGCCAGCGGTGTTGCTCTTTTTTCTGTTGTTTCGGGCGTCGCAGCATTTGTCGCGCAATCGTGCGGAGCGCGGATTTCGAGTTTTGTATGTGGGTATGGCGCTGTTTATAATGGCGACACTCATTGCTTTTATCGGGCGCATTGAGGCGTATTCGCAACGAGCTGCCGTATCCTTTTTTGCGGATAAAGCCGGTCAAGACGTGTATCTGGCGACGTATGGTTACAAATCCTACGTGCATTTGTTTTATGGGCAGCCGTCATATGCTGGTCGCGCTTGTTTTCAAAATAGCGAATGCACCAACCGTTTATTGTACGAACCATTAGATAAGCCTGCTTATATTGCCACAAAAATTCATAAAGCCCCAGAATTAAAGGATATTCCAGGATTGGAAGAAATTGGACGGCAAAACGGCTTTGTCTTTTTCCGACGCAATCCCGCTGCGATAAAATAAAAAACGGACGCTAATTTCTGTTGATCATCAACGCCCGTTTCTGCACATCCAATATTGTTGCTTGCTTAGTTTTGTTTTACACGATTTCGCTCTTCTTCTGTAGCCGTGCGGCGCTGGCGAGTAGGCTTCATATCGGTATTGCCGAATTTGTAGCTAAATGCCAGATTCGCGCGCCGCGATTCGTACTGCCCTTTTACATTAGCATTAATATTATCTTGTACTACATTGACATTCCAGCGATTCGTAAAGAAAATATCACTTACATTGAGTTTGAGCGTCCCTTTGCCTTTCAATACTGGTTTGAAAATACCAGCATCAAGTGCATACTGAGGCTGCGATACGAACATGCCATACACCGCGCCGGAATTGTAAAAGCCAGACAACTCGAAGCGGAAATCTTGCGGCAGATTGAAGGTTTGCGACATGTAAGCATTGTATGATATTTGCCGATTATCAATCACGCCCTCTAAGAAAGGCGAACGGAAATGATTGATAAAACCGGCTACATTGAGTCGGGCGCTCCACCAATTGGTGATTTTTATAGGCGCTGACAGATTCACGCTAAAGTTTTCAAATTCTGCCAAGTTGGCGCGAGTTTGATAAGTTGTACGCGCTTGGTCATCCTGTTCTAACACTTCGGTCATAGCGTCGTTGGTGTAGCTGTAGCTTACATTCACTACAAAATGCTGCTTGAATCCATAGTTGACAGAGAGTGCATCCGTGAACTGCGGGCGCAGGAAAGGATTACCACGTCCGAAAGTGTATTGATCAAGAAAATAGGTAAAGGGATTGAGATCTTGATACGAAGGGCGATCCACACGCCGGCTATACGAGTAACTTAGGTTGTGCGCTTTGTTCACCGTATGCGATACACTCAGGCTGGGGAACATGCTCAGGTAATCGCGTTGTACGCGCTCGTTGAGCGTAACGGACAAGCCATCCGAAATGGTATATTCGCCACGTATCCCCAATTGTACGCTAAAGCCTTTGAATTGCTTGCTCGCATTCATATAGCCTGCATGGATTTGCTCTTCATACACAAAGCGATTTGTAAGCGTAGGATCGAGCAACCACTCGCCATTATCATTGCGATTAAATCGAATGTCGTTATCTGTTTCTACGAAACTACTTTTCAAACCGGCTTCAAAGTTGATTCCCTTGCCCAGTGGTTGGGTGTAATCGAGTTTGAGCGCTTGGATAGTTACGCCAGAGAAGGTGTTGCCGTCCAATAGGTTTGGAAGCATAACCTCTTGATTTTCAGCATTTAAAAACAGATTGCTACTAAACTGATTGGAAGGGTTTTCATAGCGCGAATAATCCGCATCGAATGTCAATTCACCGCCTTTGTCATTCAGTTTGTGCCGAGCATTCACATTATAGGTGATGTTTGTCCAATGCTCTAATGTATTGGTGTTGGCCCGTACCCGCGAAAAAGGCTCTGGATTAGCGCCGCTAATGAGGGTTCGGATGTCGCTATCGTCGCGCCAGTAGCCGGTATTGCCAGATACGAGCACGCCCAACGTAGTATTTTTTGCAACAAACCAGTCGGCACCTGCTTTATAATTGTGCCCATTGTTCCAGTTGATACGCTTATTGGTTTGGTCAAAAATAGATTCCGCACCTTCAAAAGGAATAATACGATACAGATCCATGTCGTTAAAGCGCTGCGCATAATAATGGCTGTAGGTGCCAAACAGGTTGATTTTTTTCTGGCGATAATTAAATTGTAACCCACTATTAGCCTTTGGATAGCGCCCATAGCCAGCGCCCAGTGTTACGGTGCCATTTAAGCCCAGATTTTTGTCGCGCTTTAGGCGAATGTTAATGATACCAGCATTGCCTGCGGCATCATATTTTGCAGAAGGATTGTGAATAATCTCAATTTTTTCAATGTTTACGGCGGGCATCGTTTCGAGCATTCGGATAACTTCTTCCACGGATAAATAGGAGCGTTTGCCATCTATCATGATTAAAACGCCTTGTTTTCCTTTTAGTGCCAAGCGATTGTTCTGATCCACCGTGACGCCTGGCGCTTTTGCTAACAACTCCAGTGCAGAATTGCCTGCGGCTACTGGACTATTCTCTATATTGAGAATCAGTTTGTCGTTTTGCATTTCAATAAAAGGCTTTTGTGCTTTTACGGTCACTTCTTGCAGCGCAATACCTGCACCCAAACGAAGTGTAGCAATTTCCATTGATTTGCCATTGATTTCTACAGGCCCGTGGTACACAGGTTGAAATCCGACCATCGTAGCGTTGATCAAATACGCGCCGGGCTTCACCATTTCAAAGACGTAAACGCCCGCCGAATCAGTGACGGCACCTTTTACTAAGCTCGAATCGGCAGTATTTAGTAGCAACACGTTGGCGAATTCGGCGGGCATGTTGGTGTCGGTTGTAATTTTTCCAATAATGGCAACCGGATCGAAAGATTGTGCAAACAGATTGGTACTAATAAAAAGTACCAACAACCAAGACATCGGGTAAGCTTTCATAAGAGTCAGGTTTTGTTTTGTTTAAAAAAGTCGGGTGATTTTAATGCAGAGGAGACGGGCTTAGGAACGGTAGGTTGCAGCAAAAATTTTCTTTCTCGACTAACGATTCTTTTTTCCCGTTCAACGGATGAATAAAGCGGACATAAAATAGAAGGTTTTTTTAGCCGAATGTCATTTTTAAATGTTTTCAATAATTATCTGAAGCAAATGCTAACATTACGCCTGCTTGTTATCAAAAATTTGCTTTATTTTCGCAGCCGCAAAAGCAAGCATTCCCCAGATAGCCAGTAACATCGAACAACAAGGCGGTTCGACCAAATAACAGTAATGATCATCTGGATTGTATTCATTATTCTAATCTTTATACTTTTAGCGCTTGATTTGGGCGTCTTTCATAAAGACCCTCACGCTATCACCACCAAAGAGGCGTTCAAATGGACAGGACTTTGGGTATCCTTGGCATTGGCTTTTAGTATAGTGGTGTATTTCACCTATGAGCAGGGCTGGGTGGCTAATACCGAGGGGCTTACAGGGCGCACGGCGGTGCTGGAGTATCTCACAGGCTACCTGATTGAGCAGTCGCTCAGCATGGATAATATTTTCGTGATTGCTATTATTTTTGCCTATTTTCAAATTCCTAAGGCGTATCAACATCGAGTACTTTTTTGGGGTATCTTAGGAGCATTAGTTTTTCGGGGTATCATGATTGGTGTGGGTGCTGCACTTATTCAACGATTTCAATGGACGATCTACTTTTTCGGGGTATTGCTGCTCTATTCTGCTTACAAAATGCTAACTTCTGGCGACGAACCCATAGAACCCAATAAAAATCCAGTGATTAAAATGGTGCGCCGGATATTCCCAGTCACCCGCCATTTTGAGGGCGACCGCTTTTTTGTACGGCGCCGACGCATTTTAGTGGCTACCCCTTTGTTCATTGCATTGATGGTAGTCGAAACAACCGACGTTATGTTCGCCATTGACAGTATTCCCGCTATTTTTGCCATTACACGCGATCCATTTATTGTATTTACTTCCAATATATTCGCCATTATGGGCTTGCGATCGCTTTATTTTGTATTGGCTTCTATTATTGACAAGTTCAAGTACCTCAAATATAGCTTGGTTTTTATCTTAGCTTTTGTGGCTGTCAAAATGCTCATTAGCCATTACGTACACTTGCCTGCTTGGTTATCGCTTACGGTTATTGCAGTATCCTTACTGGTAGGCATCTTATTTTCTTGGCGTGGCTACCAGGAACAACGGCAAGCCGAACGAGCAAAGGCGCCCCACAACGTTGTTTGAGCACAATCCTGTACCGTAATGTTGCTGGAAAGTTATTATGACTTAAAAAATTGCTTAATCAATCCTAATTCATTTACAACACAAAAAAACTGCACACATAGGAATTACTGTTTTTTTACTTTTGATGCAAGTTTTTTATACTATTTGTGATAAAAGCAATCGAAGCGTCTCGTTTTGAGTTAAATATGCATTGTAAAAACAAATATCAAGTACCAACAAAAAGCCACCTTGAAGCATCAGGGAGCGACCAAAGCCACAAAGTAGCGCTGAGTGTACCGGATGGTGTCTGCTATGTTCATGCAAAAGAAGCCCGGCTAAAGTGTAGCTAACATCCAGTCCTATATTAAGTAGCATGAGTTTTTGGGTTTGATAGTGCTTACTAACAGACAACAACCAGCCATACTGCGCAGGGTCGGCGGTATTCACCTGATACAGCATTAGCCAAGCAATACCAAGGTTAATGAGATTCCAAGCTGCATTCATATGATGAAAAGCCTGACGCTCGCCGACTTCGAGGTGTACTGTGTAATAAGCGCCAATCAGAATATTAGCTATCGCCCACACGCTCAATATAAGCGCATGGGTGTGTATTATCTCAAGCCGAATTTGATTAAATTGTAATAAATCGCCGGCTTGATTTGTTACAAAATAGGAGAATAACGCCATAAATTCTATAGTGTCGAGCATATTATGCATCATATGTGTAATGATTGTGCTGCACCAGGGCTTTGACGATCATGTCGGTCTATCAGGAATAGCGTAATAGCCAAAATAATGGAACAAGGAAATGCAGAGCCTATGCCCAAAGGGGCGATAGCAACAAAGAATAACATGCCACCTAGCACACCTAAGCGGCGCCATTTTCTGGGCAATGCTAACAATAAAGCTACGGTAAGTTGCCCCACAGCTATAAGCGTCACCACCACTTGTATGTGCTGTGCAAACCACCCTTCGATGAAACGCCGGTAGGCAGTAATTGCCAGCGAAGCATAGCTAAGATAGTCTTGTGGGGTGGTATTCGCAATCCAAGCATTGGTACATCCGGCTACCAGAAACACAAGCGCCATCGTCCATCTCGTCCAGCGCGGGGCACGCCATGCTGCTAACAGTAGCACCAAAGCAATTGTGTTAGACAATAAGTAGGGGATGAAATATTCTTGCGGGATAGTCATGATAATTATTTTCCTGCAAGATTGCTTGATTTTGATCGGTTTTTTGATGATTTGGTAAATGGGCGAACGTGATTTTTGTCAATGTATGATGTTCAACCAGGGGGCAAAGGTGTGCGATTTCTGCGACGTCGTTGTGCCTTTTCGTAAATAATATCCTGTAAGGGGCGGTTCTCGATTTTACTTTCCAACCATGATATAATATCTAAGTATAGGAATGCACGCTTTTCATAAGGATCATTTTGCAAGCGTAAAAGTTTTTCTTTCAGTAGAATAAATTCTTGGCGCAGCTCTGTACGACGCATACGCGGCGTGCGCCGTACAAATCGGAAAATTTCCTGCTGTACCGCCTGCAATTCTTCCATTTTTGACAAAAAGCGATACACCGATTTCACCTGATATTCAACGAGTTGTGCATTGCCCAATTCGAAGTGAGCGATAAGATTGAGGATGCGCGAAAAGCACTGAATATCAGCTCGGTAATCTGGATTTTTTTGATTAATGATCCTATTCAAATACTCAATGGCGTTGGCGTTGTCGCCGCTTCCAAAGTACAGGCAGGCGATTCGATAGTAAAATAACATGATACGATGATCGTCCCAATTATAACGATCTTCATTAATCAGCTGCTCCAATTCTGGTACAATGCTCAGCCCTTTCCGAAAGGTGCCTTCTAAGAAGTGCTTTTTGATAAGATGATTGTACCAAAAGAGATAATACAAGCCCTCAATATTGGTATTTTCTGATATATTATACTCCGCTGATAAATTTTTTAGCTCCGTTAAAATTTCCTCAAATTTCTCATAATACAAAACGTTAAAGAGCGCATTTAGCAGGTTGTGCAAACCTTTCAAATAAAGGGGTACATGAAGCAATTTTAGATCAGGAGCCTCCCGAAACAGCTGTACCCAGCGCCAAGAGTAGCGATAGCTCATAAGAAAGTCTTGCGTCATCTGATGATACCAAATGTGCGCTTGACAGTAATAGATTTTGGCGAAAAAATCGAGTTCGTTGAATGGGGTAGGAGGGAGGCTGCGCTCAAAAAACTCGCGGATGTAAAAATGATCCTTATGATTGCGTACAAAGCCTACTTTGAGATAGAGTCCATACATTTGTAAGGACAAATTAGAAAAAATATTCGTATCAGTGAGGATACGATTGATTGCCAATGCTTCGGAAGTGAGTTCTTCTGCGCGCCCTTCAATGCTGCGCGTAATGTATTGACTTTCAATATATTTTTCAAATTCAATAATTTCCAATGTGAGTGCATAATATTTACCTCGTTGGCTGCGGGTTTTTGCTTTTTGCAGGATGTCCAGGCTTTGGCGGTATAGCCCTCGGTCGTAGAGCACGCGCGCAAAATCAATCAGTTCCCGAATTTGAATATCTTCACTATTGTTGCGATTGAGCAGGCGCAAACTAATTAGTAATTGTTTATATAAGTGCGCTTTCAGGTTGGATAGCTGCGTTTTCTTGATTGCTGGCAGTTTACGCAAAATTTGGTCTTCATCGTATTCTTTATATTTATCCAAAAAATCAAACAATTGTAAAAAAAGAATATCATCAGACGCTTGATTGCGCCCAACAAACAACCGAAAATGCCGCTTTTCGGCGCGATTGAGTGACTTTATTAGCTGCACCAAATCATCTGTCTTTTGCTTGGGCATTGTAATATTGTTTTTATTATACAATTGATTATCAACGATTTAAACCAAAATGGGATGGATGGGCTGTTGGAATAAGTCGCGTTTTTGATTTTCCCCAGTTCACAGGCAACCTTTACCTTTGAGTGCATGGATGATACAAACATATGCATCTTTCCTCACCAAACATTGTATTTCATCAGTTCGAAGTTATTATAAACGATTTGAGTTCACGGCAAGCGGCGCTTTAGGGCGCCGTTTCTTTTTTTTATTGCCCAAAATAAGTTACATTTGTAACATCACCAATAGTTAGCTGCAACATTGATTGATTCGCCACTTCATGTACTCAAAAAATACTGGGGTTATGATGCGTTTAGACCTTTACAGGCAGACATTGTGCAATCTGTGCTGGAGGGTCACGACACCTTAGCGCTGATGCCTACCGGCGGCGGCAAATCTATCTGCTTTCAAGTGCCGGCGCTTTGCCAAGAAGGTATTTGTATTGTTATTTCACCGCTCATTGCATTAATGAAAGATCAGGTGCATAACTTGCAAACCCGCCAGGTGCCCGCAGTAGCTATTTATTCTGGGATGCATCATAAAGAAATAGATCGTACTTTTGATAATTGCGTTTATGGCAATATCAAGTTGCTGTATATATCGCCCGAACGGTTGGTAACCGACGTAGCGCGTGAGCGCATCGCTCGTATGCACGTCAATCTGCTGGCGATAGATGAAGCGCATTGCATTTCGCAGTGGGGTTATGACTTTCGTCCGCCATATCTTGAAATAGCCAAAATCCGCGAACTAATACCCAACACACCTGTGCTAGCCTTAACGGCTACGGCTACCTCGGAAGTCGTAGAGGATATTCAAGAGCGCTTAGCTTTTCGAACAAAGCGTGTATTCCAGAAAAGCTTTGTTCGCCAAAATTTGGCATATGTCGTATTGCAGGAAGAAGGTAAAATGGAAAAACTGCTCGACATTCTGAAAAAAGTACCTGGTTCGGGAGTTGTGTATGCGCGCAATCGTCGCAAAACAAAAGAAATCGCACAATGGCTGTGGCAGAAAGGTATTTCTGCTGACTTCTACCATGCTGGGCTACAACCAGAAGTACGCGCTGAACGTCAGGATGCCTGGATTGCCGATCATACCCGTATTATGGTGAGTACCAACGCTTTCGGTATGGGTATTGACAAGCCGGATGTGCGCGTGGTGGTGCACATGGAGTTGCCCGATAGCCTCGAAGCCTATTTTCAAGAAGCCGGCCGCGCCGGTCGCGATGGCAAAAAGGCCTACGCTGTTTTACTTTACAATCAAAGCGATCGGTTAAATCTGGAGCGCAACTATGAGTTGGCATTCCCAGAAATACAAGAAATTCGGCGGGTGTATCATGCCTTAGGGAGCTATTATCAGCTGGCAATTGGTGCCGGCAAAGGACAGAGCTTTGATTTTGACCTGGTGGATTTCGCTAAAAACTTTCAGTTGGAGCCGCTCAAAACCATGAGTGCGCTCAAAGCCTTGGAGCAGGCTGGGTGGCTGGCGCTCACGGAGGCGGTATTTGTACCCTCAAGTTTGACCATGCGCGTTGATAAAAGCGAATTATACGATTATCAGCTACGGCATCCAACGCTTGACCCCATTATTAAAGCAATTTTGCGGGCCTATCAAGGGGTATTCAACCATTATGTGCAGGTGCGCGAACCTCAATTATCGGTGTTACTCAAGATGAGCACGGAAGACGTTGTACGTGCCTTGCAGACCTTGCACAAAGATCAAATTATTGATTATCAGATGAAAACAGATAAACCGCAGTTGATATTTTTAGAAGACCGTGTGGAGCGCACCGCACTCGATCTTGATTTTGGATTGTATCGCTTTCGCAAAACACGCCATTGGGAACGTATTAAGAGCGCCATTGCTTATGCCGAGCAACCGCTATGTCGGAGTCGCCAGTTGTTGCAGTATTTTGGCGAGCAAAGCGAACGCGACTGTGGTGTGTGCGATGTGTGCTTGGGGCGTACCAAAGCCGACCTTAGCAATGCCGATTATGATGCTATTAAAAGCCGTATCATAGAAAAAATAAATGTTATGCCACTATCGCTTGAAGACCTTATCGCTTCTTTTGCTTCTTCCAGCCAAGAAAAAGTGATTCGAGTACTCGAATACCTGCTGGATGAAGGGGTGCTCAAACAACAAAACGGCAATATTACGCCTAAATAAAATAATGATGCGTTGCCCGTCAGATGTCGCAAGTATGTCAAAAACAAGCGATTAAATAAAACGAAATGCATTCATATTTAAATAGTATAAGGCTATTGCCCACAATATTAAAATGCTTTTATTGTTACACTACGGCTACCTCGACCACAGGTATCAAAGGCACGCAATATTACATCCTTATTTACTGATATTGGCTTTTCGTATAATAAAGACTGCATGTTTGGCTCGCTGCCATCGGTAGTATAACGAATTTGTAACCCTGGAAATTCGGTATTCGCGTGTAAGAATCCATCCTTCATGATAGCACCAGGTGGGGCAATTCGATAATGCCAACCTCCAAAGATATAGTCGAGTCGAGGCAGTTCGCGCTGCCCAATAGTGTTAGCAAAGTGATTCCAAGCCTGCGCAAGCGCTCGTTCGCGCGCGGATTGCTCCGTGAGGGTTGCCCAAGTGGGTTGCTGGGCCCAAGCGCGCTCAGCCAGCCCCAATAATTTAGGCAACAAATGATATTCAAGTAGTTCCTGACCTCGGATGGTCTCACTCCAAAGTTGGGCTTGTATGCCCAGCACATTTTGCAGCCCTTGAGGGGTCATAGATTCCATTTCCGCGTAGAACGTGTTGATATTGAAGGGTTTACCCATGGGATCTGTAGTCGTAGATTTGAAAATATCTTCAGGGACAAAGGCAAAAGGCTTGCGTGCATCCACAAAGCCACCCCAGGTAAGGCCCGGCTCGCGGGGGTCTTTATTATAAGCTAAATCAAAATACAAATTAGTTACATTGCACAGCACCACTGGAAACCCTGCATTGGCAAGGCGGTGTGCCATGTCTTGGTTGCCCCAAAGATTGATCCAGACATAAGTTTGCAGCTTCTTATCAGCAAATTCGGGGTTAGGCACATAGCGGTTACCTGATTTTTTCATAGCAATTTCTTCCCAACCACCCGTATTTAGTCCGCGTTGCAATAACATACTATTTACGCGCCGTAAAAAATAATGTTGTAAATCCTCAATCGTTTTGTATTGCGGATTTTTTGCTTTAAATGCATCGCAAAGCGGCGACTTCGACCAAGAACCCTCCGGCACTTCATCTCCGCCGATGTGCACAGTACGCAGCGGTGCATTGGCTTCTTTATACATGGCTTGCAAATCCGTAATCACCGTTTTCCAAAAGAGATAAGGTGCTTCCTTGCAAATGCACATTACATTATCATTATAATTTTGTGCAGAATTATATACCGAGGCATCATCTGGGTCGTGTAGTAAATAAGCTAACGCCATTTCTTCTTCGCCTGCCTGCATGAGCCGCTTGTAGCGCGCCTGCATAGCTTTGATAGCCGCGCGACTATGCCCTGGCGTATCAAATTCCACAATTACTTCGATATAATGCTGCGTTGCTTTACGCAAAATTTGAATAAAATCAGTTTTAGTGTAATATCCTGTGCCATAAGACATTGCCGCATTCGGAAAAGGTCCAGAGCCATAAGCTGGGTAGAGCCAATCGGCTTCCGTGCGCGTATGTCCACGGCGGGCGCCCACCTGCGTAAGCTCAGGAAGTGTTGGAATTTCCAGTCGCCAGCCTTCATCGTCCGCCATATGGATATGCAACTTATTGAGTTTGTAAAATGCCATCAGCTCAAGCACTTTGAGCACAGTTGCCTTGCTATGGAAATTGCGCGATACATCAATATGTAGCCCTCGATAAGGAAAACGCGGCGCATCTTCTATTGTTAAGGCATTGACAGTCAATGATTTAGATTTATTTTTAAACGCATGTGGTGGAAGCAGTGCCAGCAAACTCTGAATGCCATAAAAAACCCCAGCTGCATCTGCTCCTTCAATTGTGATATAGTCTGGGGATACCTGTAGCCGGTAAGACTCCGCCTGGGTTAAGTTGGAATCGAGGCGAAGGATAATTCGCCTTCTTTTCAGAGATTTATTTTCCTCAGTTAAAATTTTCTTTTCAATTAAATTTTCAAAAACTTTACTAAAAAAAATAGCCGCCTGGCTCAACCCTGCCGTATATGCGATACGCCATTGCCCATCAATAATGGCTTGATCATTCCCTTTTTGAATGAGCCGTGGTGTTGGTATAATAGAGGTAACCTCAGCGTAGGGTAGGGGTATAATGTGCTCATTTTCAGCATATTGCCACTCCGGAGTAGGGGTGGCTGTCTGGTCGTTGCGACCGCGTATTGCCATGCTCGGCAATATGGGCATAATCGTGTAATTGCTCAACAGCTTCGGTAGTTGCTCGGCGCCATCGGCATCATTAAATACGATGTAAGGCATCTGTGGTGCTTCGCAATCCTTGATAAGCCAACCTTGAAAGCGCAATTCCAATTGTACGCTGTCATTTGGCGCTACCGCCCGAAAGTTGGGGCCAGGTTGCAAACGGTAAAAATCACCCGCAATTCGCTGTATATGAGCTATTTGCGATAAGCTATCAGGCAGCGGTGTGCCGCTGAGTTGGTTGAAGTATATCGCCCAGCCTGTAGCTGGCAGAGTATCACGGCTTTGATTAAGCAAGGTAAAGCGTACTTGATACTGATTTTCGCTATTGATGTTGTTGGCGAGGAGTTCCCAGCGCAGGGCAATTTCAGCGCTGGTAGGTTGTTTTAGTGCTTCGGATATAGGAGGCGTGCAAGCAGTAAGCAAGTACATCATTGCAAGGCTAAGAAATCGTTGGAGCATATCAAACGGGTTTTGGCTAGTAAAGAAAGGAAATTTTTTGGAAAGCCCCCGCGAAGCTTAGCTGTAATGCTTTATAAATATCTGATAATGAGCGAAAAGTGGAGACGGCGGGACTCGAACCCGCGTCCAGAGAAAGTGTCCATAAGCTTTCTACATGCGTAGCTCCCGATTAGTTGTCTTAATGAATGGGGAGATTCGGTAGCCAACCCATGCCATTCATCCAGCCCGATGATCTCGAAAATTGCTTCGGACAGCAGCAACTTTCCAGCCCGAACAAGTTATGATACACCGACTGCAGCTCCGTCAGGCAGGGAGCGAGGCGCACGTAGCGCAGGCAGTGCGATGTAATGGCATTCTAATTCCTTGAATTAGGCAGCCATGGCATACGAAGTATTGCCATTTATGGTTTGATCGCCATTTGTTAACGAGGTGAACAATCGTGCCCCGGCATGCTTACTTACCAACAGTCAATCCTGTCGATTCCAGTACGTCCCCATATTGTTGGGCTTTTAGTTCCTTTTGAACAGAAAGCAAAAGTAACAACTTATATTGATACAAAAAAGTTTCGTTAAACTTTGTGAATACCTGCAGCTTTGCACAATTTTGTGCGGACTTGGGCCGCAACAGTGCCATAGAAACCAAAAAACAAGCGTATGAAAATCGGAATTATTAGAGAAGGTAAAGTACCGCCCGATGCTCGGGTGCCATTTGTGCCGGCACAATGTGTGCAGATCATGCAACAGTTTCCGGTGCAGGTTGTCGTTCAGCCCTCGAATGTACGTTGTTATAGCGATGTGGAATATCAGGCTGCGGGCGTTACGTTGCAGCAAAATCTTAGCGACTGCGACATATTAATGGGCATTAAAGAGACACCTCTTGCGGAATTAATTCCAAATAAAACGTATTGCATTTTTTCGCATACCGTGAAAGGGCAGTCGCACAACATGAAGTTGCTACAGGCTATACTGGAAAAAAATATGGAACTAATTGATTATGAACTTCTTACAGATACTAATGGTACTCGCCTAATCGCTTTTGGGCGTTTCGCAGGTATGGTCGGTGCACATAATGCCATCTGGACGTATGGGCAGCGTACAGGGGGGTTTACGTTACCGCGCATGAAAGATTGTTTTGATTATGCAGCAGCTAAAATGCACTATCAGGAGTTGCAGCTACCACCGGTGCGCATCGTTGTGACTGGTACGGGGCGCGTTGGGCAAGGAGCCGCAGAGGTGCTTCGCGATATGGGCATCCGTGAGGTAAGTCCAACGGATTTTTTGCAGCAGCATTTCATTGATGCAGCGGTTTTTACGCACCTCAGCAGTCGGCATTATATGGCTCGTAAAGATGGAAAATCATTCGACTATAATGATTTCTACGCCCATCCGGGGCATTATGAGAGCGCTTTTGGAGCTTATGCTACGTATTGCGACATTTTTATCAACGGTATTTTTTGGGATACACGCTCGCCGCTTTTTTTTACAAAAGAAGAAATGCGCCAGCCAGATTTTCGCATTCGCGTTATTGCCGATGTTACTTGCGATCTGGCGCCAACATCCTCTGTGCCCAGCACCTTCAAAGCCTCCACCATTGCTGATCCTGTGTTTGGGTACAACCCATTTACAGAATCCGAATCCGAACCTTACCAGCCTCACACGATTGATATGATGACCATTGACAACCTGCCCAGTGAAATGCCGCGTGATGCCTCGGCTTATTTTGGAGCACAATTTATAGATCTGATTTTACCAGAATTGCTTAACGGCCATAGTGAGGTGATCGAGCGTGCTACCATGACTCGGCATGGCATGCTTCAACCAAGGTTTCATTACTTAGAGCACTATCTCCATCAATGAGTTTTTTGCAGCAAACGTAGGGTCTCTAAAGTGTTATTATAAATTCGGTCTCTTATTGGGCCGTTATTAGATTTGATAAATGCCTTACCTGTGACCCGCTCGTATAATTCAATGTAGCGTTCCGAAATTGTTTGAACAATATCATCTGACATCATGGGCATAATCTGATCATCTAAACCCTGAAAACCATGCATCATAAGCCATTCGCGTACAAACTCCTTTGATAGCTGCTGCTGCCGCTCGCCACGTTCCTGCCGTTGGGTATAGCCATCGGCATAGAAATAGCGCGAACTATCGGGCGTATGAATTTCATCAATCAGATAAATTTGTCCATCGCGTTTACCAAATTCGTACTTTGTATCCACCAGGATAAGCCCGCGTTCGGCAGCCATACTTGTGCCGCGCTCAAACAAAGCGTAGGTATAATGTTCTAACTGCTTATATTCGGCTGCGCTCACAATACCGCGTTGCAAAATGTCGGCTTTAGAAATATCTTCATCATGCCCTTCATCTGCTTTGGTTGCTGGTGTGATGATAGGTGTAGGAAAGGGATCATTTTCTCGCATCCCTGCTGGTAGGGGTACACCGCACAACTCTCGCCGACCCGACTGATAAACACGCCAAGCATGACCCGCAAGGTAGCCTCGAATCACCATTTCCAAGCGGATAGGTTCGCAACGATAACCTATTGCAACGTTCGGGTCAGGAGTTGATAATAACCAGTTAGGAACAATATCGCGGGTGGCTTCCAGAAAATGGGCGGCTACCTGATTCAGCACTTGGCCTTTGTAAGGAATAGCGCGTGGCAATATATGATCAAAAGCGGAAATACGATCAGTGGCAATCACAACCAACCAGTTATCAAGGGTATATACATCGCGTACTTTTCCTCTATAAAAACCCGTTTGCAATGGAAACTGAAAATGGGTGTCCGTAATAGCCTGATGCTCAACTGGCATGGTGGTATTAATTTTTGTGACGAAGATACCAAGACTTGCGCGAACACAAGCAAACTAATTTTAAAAAAAAGGTGACTGTTTTTACACGGGTTTCACAATCAATTTTTTATGCCGCAGCAAACGAATGACGCCTTTGCCACCGCTTAGGTGCGCTGCACCTATTGCACAACAAACAGTAGATTGCTGGGCTAATGTTGCTATGCGTGCTGCCATGCGCACATTTCGGTCATATAGCAATGCACGGCGCATCTGTTGGCTGCCGCGCCGAGTTGCCTGGTATAAGGTACGAATATCACCTTGCTCGTAAAGTGCCATCATGTGGCGCAACTGGCGTCGGTAGCGAGCTGTGTGGCGGATGGTTTTCAGGAGCGATTTGATTTGATAGGCGATCGGAATTTGTTGTAACACAGCTATCTGCGTCTCCAATGATTCAATCTCAGTCAATACTTTATCTTTTTGTTTTGCATATAACCAGAGTTGCTTGTCGAGTGCTTCAGGCATATCGTTCGCCAATACGCGCGCTTCCAGCAAGCTGGATAGTAGCATCGGATGGAGCCGATCGAAGTGTGCAAGATTCAATCCAAAGGCACGCTGCAGTATGTGTTGCAAACGAGCGTATTGCTTGTTAGATAAATATTGGGAAAAGGCAAAATCATGGGGTAAAAAAGGTAATTGGGAAATAGCTGCATCATCATCAAGATGAATTTCAGTGGCAAAAGTAGTGCAAGCATCAATGGCAGCATGGACAACTGGTAGTTGGCCGAAAGCGCAACTGTGGCGCACATGCATGGTACCGAATACATACGACGTCCCCGGTAAAGCCTCGCCGTCAATCGCCCACAGTAGGGAAGAACGCTTTGGTTTCATGCTGCTGTCTGGCTCTGCCATAGGCTCCGCCGACAACACAGTATATCATCGGCGAAGCATCATTAGCGTGCTTTATTCGTATCTGTAAGGAAGAATTTTGGAGTCTTTCACGGTAGAAAGCGTCATCAGGGTTTTTAGGCGCTCAATTTCTTCAATTTGTGACAGGGTTTTGAACAGTAATTGCTCATAAGTTGGAATATCTTTACAAACAATTTTAATAATAAAATCGGCATCACCCGTTATAATGTAGCACTCTACAATTTCTTCAATTTCCTTGATTTTATCAAGGAAATTATTGAGGGCATTTTCCTTTTGCCAGGCGAGCGATACCAGTACAAAAGTTTTGACATTCAGTCCAATAGAATTCGGACTTACTTTTGCATGATAACTTTCGATAACGCCACTCTGCTCCAATTTTTTTACACGTTCTAAGGTTGGGGCCGGTGATAGCCCAATTTTTTTTGACAAATCGAGGTTCGTAATCTTACTGTTTTCTTGCAAGATTTTAAGAATCTTGAGGTCTATTTTGTCTAATTTTTCTGACATTGGTTTGGTGTTAAAGTCTTGAACAAAAATTCGATCGTGTTTTGCGAATAAAATACCGCCGGAAAGTTAATAAACCTTCGCGGGATTTTGTTTATTTTAAATAAACATTTTTTTCTGCAATAAAATTTTGGCAAAATCAAGCATCAAGGGATAAAATGCCGAAAGTGCCACGGTTAGCACTTTCGGCATCTTTTATCCAAATATCATTACGGGAAAATTCCGAGATTGAGGTAGTCGCTGCTGATTTTCAGAATAGCGCTCATGAAAGCGGCGGTACGCAGGTCAGCCACATCAGGACGCTCTATCATAATCTGCCTAATTTGCTGATACGCCGTTATCATGGTTTCTTCTAAGCCAGAGCGCACCAAATCCACTTCTTCTGCACCGCGCGACACCTGAATTTTTTCCAGCGGACTGAGTGCTTTGCCCGTCATTTCTTCTACTACCCGTACCAAGTCTTCGGTGCGTTGCTGGTCGAAGCGTTTTTCGATACGTCCGAACCGCATATGAGAAAGATTTTTTAGCCATTCAAAGTAGGATACCGTTACGCCGCCAGCGTTCAGAAATACATCTGGTATGATAAGGATACCCCTTTTAAGCAGTTCTTCCTCGGCCAAAAAGGTAGTTGGTCCGTTGGCAGCCTCCGCAATAATTTTTGCTTTAATATTGTTGGCGTTTCCTGAGTGGATGACATTTTCCAAAGCGGCTGGCACCAAGATATCACATTCAAACTCCAGAATTTTTTCGCGGTCTTCTTTTTTCAGAAACTGCGCGCCAGGGAAGCCCTCGAAGGTTTTGTGTTCTTTGCGATAAGCGATAAGCTCGTGAATGTTGATACCATTAGGGTTGTAGATAGCTCCTTCTACTTCGCCTACACCTACAATTTTTACGCCGCCTTCATCTTGGGCAATTGTACCCGTGTAAGACCCCACATTGCCCAGACCCTGTATGATCATGGTTTTGCCTTCGACGCCAGGCGATAGGCCGCGGCGGCGCATATCTTCCTCAAAGTTGCAAGCCTCACGTATGCCGTAGTACACGCCACGCCCAGTGGCCTCTGTCCGCCCCCGTATGCCATTCTGTGTAACGGGCTTGCCGGTCACACATCCGGCAGCGTCAATCTCTTCCCCTTTGAATGTACGGTAGGTATCCATAATCCAGGCCATTTCGCGTTCGCCCGTGCCGTAGTCGGGGGCGGGTACGTCAATGGCAGGGCCGATGAAGTTG
>CALMSP010000150.1 GCA_937872405.1 uncultured Saprospiraceae bacterium
ATTAACTTTGTTTCCTTATATTAATACGTCAACTTAATTTGAAAATGGTATTAGATGTGGACACTATCATTCCTTTAGGTCTCATTATCAACGAGTTAATCAGCAATACGCTCAAATATGCTTTCCCTAATGGGCGCGCCGGCAAAATGTATATCGCACTCAAACAAGAGACGAAGGCGCTCCGATTACGTATCGCTGATAACGGGAAAGGGCTTCCTCCAAATTTTGATATGCATAATTTAAAAAGCCTTGGCTTTCGATTAGTAAAAGCATTTACTCAAAAATTGGAAGGTGAACTAAATATCCAATCAGAACAGGGTGTTATTATTGATATTTACATTCCAAATTATAAAGCTATATAATGGCAACCATACGTATTTTAATCGTAGAAGATGAACCCCTCATAGCAGAGGATATTCGCGAATACCTCAGCAATAGCGACTATTCTGTATCGGCGGTGGCACACAACAAAAGCCAAGCCCTGCAAGCATTGAAAGTCGAAACGCCTGATATGATACTACTTGATATTAATCTTGGTGGTAATATGGATGGGCTGGAGTTGGCGGATATTATTAACGAGCAATATCATGCACCGTTTATTTATTTAACCTCTTATTCACATCGCACTATCATAGAACAGGCTAAAGTAACCCGCCCCGTAGGCTATATTTTAAAGCCTTTTAATGAAAAAGATTTATATTCTAGCATTGAAATTGGCTTGTATAATTTTTCGCAGGGAGCACGCCCTTTGCATTTCAGCTTGGAAAAACTAAATCAACGCATATATAATTCTTTGACAGACAAGGAGTTTGAAGTGTTAAAGTCGGTATATGAAGGCGCCACCAACAAACAAATGGCGGAGCAGCATTTCGTAAGTGTCAATACCATTAAAACGCATTTACAAAATATTTATGATAAATTAGATGTGCGCTCTCGTTCAGAAGCGATTGTTAAATTAAGAACTTTACTAAGTTAAATTTTATCATGTCCGAAAATAAATTTGCTAAATCTTAAAGATTTAGCAAATTTTTGGTTAAGCATCTTAATCATATGCGATTTACGAAGTTCGATTTTTTATTTCGTAAAACACTGAAAGACAAATTTTTACAAATAAAGAAATACATCACTTCCCAATTAAAAAGAATATTATTTCATTAAGCAAACAACATTAGCAACAGGCAATAGGCGATTTAATTGCATTCCGCCGGAAAATTGCGTGCGTAGCGCAAAGTTTAATAAAATATTACGACTCAAGCGAAAGTCACCGCCGTAAGCAATCGTGTATTGATTTTTATTTACTGTATTATTAAAATTAAGCCAGCCAGTACCCAGATCATCTGCAAATTTATCAGCAAAATATTCATCTTTTTCAAAAATTTCTTCTTGCATGGGATCATAATAATTTCCCAGATTTTCGAATATAACTTCGGTAAAAAAATTAAAGCGGGCATTGCCATAGCGATAGCTCAAACCAAACATTTTATTGGCATTATTAATGACTTTTGTGTACCGCATAATACCCGTCATGAGTCCATTTTTACCCATTCGGAGCGAGCCATTGAGCCAGAAAGCCAGCCCAGCGCTTCGCACCTTTAGGCTATCAAATCCTTGATTATCATAGGTATATACACGACCAAACGCAGCATCAAGCATCGTCCGATTCCAGTTTTCGGCTTGATAAGCCTCAATAGCGGTGCGATATTTTTCTTTAGCTTCTGTAGATACTGCCCGCCGACGCAGGTGCAATGCTTCTATTTCTTCTTGTATAGCGACTTTTTCTTCCGCATTCGTGGTATTATATCGCTTAATAAATAAAGAATCAAGTTTTTGTTGTACCTGGTGCATAGCAGCATCATGTTCTGCAGCCATTTCTGTAACAACGGCCCGATCATTTATCAAATTATTTTGAGCATAAATATTCATTTTTATAGAATAAGCAGCATGATTAATCCCATCAATTTTAGCCGTGCCCAATGACAAACTTAGTGTTGACAGCCGTTGAGCCAGTGGCCCTGCATTTACAAAATCATTAAAAGGCTTTCGCTTATAATATAAATGCCAGAGCGGCTGTGCTTCCAAAGCCAGATCGGGTGCCAAATTATAATTTTTGATACGCCAATCTACTTTAAAGCTGCGCAAATCGGAGGGCCGCAATACCATTTCCGGATTGACATTAAGCAGTGCAAACGCTGGTGCAGAAGGAATTGACATTTCGGTGCCGCGCAATTCATCATAAAATTCATCCTGCGCCCACATATTTACATGAAAGCATAGTAAGACGCCAGCAAACAGCCACAACTTTTTCATACGCAATGTTTTTTTTGATATTATACCATTTACGATTTTAGAGGTCCGATTTTATATTTTGTAAAGCATCGAAAAACAAGGCTTTGAGAATAAACAAATGCGTCATTTTCAATTGAAAAGGGTATTAAAAAGTATTTAGCACAACAAAGTTATGACGAGTTGACTGGGCGTATATCATACTTTTGGGTGAATATGCGAGGCAGAAAGAAAGCTGTCTATGGAAACTTTGAGCGGAGTATTTGAGCAAGCTAATTGCTTACTTTGCGGACATAATGCAATACATGCCATTTACACCTGCGTGGCAGTTCATGCTGTAATTTTCTACATCATGCTAATAAATTTAATTTACAAAATCATTTAGTTATCATTATAAAAAGGTTTATTCGCACTATCATATTTTCATGTATCTAATTACTTGTAGCATTTTGCGTATGTTCACATGACCTATCGCATCAGGGCAACGTCGCCTGTTCGGACGATTTCTGTGCCGTTAACCAATTGTAAACGAGCCACATACAAAAATACGCTGCTGCGCATGGTACGCCCGGCCACGGTTCCGTTCCAGCCGTTTTCTGGTTCGTTGGGATAAAAATTCTTTTTGACAAAAACTTGGCTTCCCCAACGATCATAAATTTCTAAGGACAGGACGCGCTGCACTTGCTGCACATCGGCGTAAATGGTGAAATAATCGTTGAAGCCATCGCCATTGGGGGAGAAGGCCGTAGGAATGAAAAGGTCCACATCGGGGTCAAGGAGTAGCATGGTGGTGGCTTCCCCGATACAGCCGAATACATCGGTGATGCGTAAGGTGTAGCTGCCGGGCCATAATATTTGCATCATGGGTTGAAGGCAATTGTTACAACTGAGTTGCTCGCCGATCCATTCTATTTCGCTGATAAGGGTTTCTGGGATGTTCAATTTTGGCGCCCATTGATACGTTTCGCCTACTTTAAGTTGGAGGCGGCGGGGCAATTCTACCATGCGTTCGTAGGTTGGCGGCAGCAGTAGCGTCTGTTTGAATAAGCAACCTGCGGCATCACGGATAGTAATGGCATACGACACCCCTGGTATCAATTGGTCGAAGATGCGCTCATCCTGAAAATGAAACCCATCGAGTGCGTAATCGTAGGGCGGCGTACCCCCTTGCGCAGAAAAAGAAAAATCAGGATCGGTGAGGGCTTCGCATTCAAAGGCTATCGGGCCGAGCGGCGGCGCTTCCGGCACTTCTATTTGAAAGGCACTAATGCAGCCTTTAGCATCGGTAACTGTAAGTTGATAATAGCCGGCACTCAGATTAGCCAATTGGATTGCGGTACCAAAAGAACCACCCCACCGAAGGCGATAAGGTGCCTCGCCGCCGACAGGTTGTACGGCAATTCGGCCATCTGAGCCGCCGTAGCAGCTTACCCTTTTGATCGTAGTCAGCAACTGAATATCAATACGATCAATGCGCCCGATTCCGGTGCCGGTACCCGAGCAGCGCCCATCTGTCACTTTTTGAATATGATAAATGCCTGGTAATGTGACCGGAAGGCGGTATTGCGTGGTGTAAATCAGTTCACTATT
>CALMSP010000151.1 GCA_937872405.1 uncultured Saprospiraceae bacterium
ATCGCCTTACCGAAGTAAATGATCTCCATCAGTCCGCGCGTTACCAGCATTGCCTGCATATTTTTGCCCATACCTTTGCCGCGCAGGATACCCGACCCAATAGCGATGATATTCTTCAAAGCACCTGCCAACTCGGCACCCAGGATATCATGCGAAGCAAATACATGAAAATGGCGGCTGCGCAGGACTTGTTTGCCTGCGCGAAACACCTCATCGAATTTGCTACCAATGACCGTAGCGGTGGGTTGCCCCTCCATGATTTCTTTTGCTAAGTTGGGGCCCGAGAGGCATCCTACACGCACCACCGCACTTTCCTGTCGGATCACTTCACTCATGGTACTCACATGCTCGCGGCGCAGGTCAATAACATCGTCCCCTTCGGAGAGGTTAATGCCATGCACATCAAATCCTTTGGTGCCATGTATCATCATGTGGTAAGGGCGCAAGTAGGGACCTACGTGGCGCATCATACGCCTAAAATTGGCGGCCGGCACCACCGGAAACAACAGCGTACAACGCTCGGCAAGCGCTTGTATATCATTCGTAAGCTGAATGCGTGGCGATAGTTCCACCCCAAAATTATGATGTGTACGACGTATCGTTTCTAATATATCTTCTCGCCTTGTATATAATATGACGTCTGCATTGTGTGCCAGCAGATTAGCTATTGCCGTACCAAAGCTGCCCGCACCTATCACACCAACCGGTTTTGCTGTTTCAGACATTACATTCGTTTAATTTACCGATTCGCCAATGCATCAATTTTATTGTAAAATAGACGTCCGGATAATCGTTTTGCGGCAAAGGTACATTTTTAGTGCCATTCAATTAAGAAAAACGGCTTGTTCTGCAACGTTTACAATTTGCACATCAATGTCGTCCAGCAGTGTGGTCGCCAGCGACAGCCCTACATAGTCCACCTGAATGGGGAAAGATTTGTGCTTGCGATCTACCAGCACGGCGACTTCCACTTTTTGAGGCAGCACAGCGTGCAGGGGTTTGAAGGCATAAAAAATGGTACGCCCAGTATTGGCTACGTCATCTACAATAATCACGGATTTGCCGTTCAGTGCTTCCGTCGGCATGTCTATTTGGACGTCGCTGCTCAACGGATCTGCCGGATTGAGCCGAATACGAGTAAGCGTAACCGGAATGGATGTCAGATGCTGTAATTGCGCATGCAGTAGTTGCGCAAATCCGTAGCCATTGTTATTGATACCCGCCAGAATGAGTGCTGGCGAATCATAGTGGTTTTCTAATATTTCAATAGCTAATCGCTTGATCTTTTGCTGAATTTGTCGTTGGGTCAGAATTTTCATAATCGCCAGTTTTTTAGCACCTCAATTTTATTTAAATTTTATCAGAATTCTACATTTGGTAGCATAAATTTACAAAAAACATCACAACTTATAATTAATCATAAAACTTATAATTATTCGTAGAACTTTAAAAATCAATTTTTTAAAGAAAATAATTGATGCGATTTTTGCCGACAGACACTACAACCCGACATTTACCAAAGGTATGAAAGCGCCCACAGTATAGTTGATCCGTAACGTCCATGTTTGATTTAACCCTAAAATAACCTCGTTTCATTTACAATAGAGGCTGAGTGCCTTCCTCGAGCAGGCTGTGACTATTCAGAGTGCTGATGGGGGCATCATCACACATAAGCTACAAATAGAACAGCGCTAAGCACAACTCCATGATGAGAATTAGGTTCTGAATAACATAGCAAGCGCCGGGAGCTATTACCCTCGGCGCCTAATCTTCATCTTAGCCTTGGGGTGTTTGCCGTTTTTATTTGGTGGGGGGGGCCTTCCCTCCCGCAATGGGCGCGGGGGGAAATTTTCGACAATTCCAGTTGGGTTTTTTCCCCTTTTCTCCCCCGCCATATTCGCATAGCTGTGCCGTGCCGCCCTGTAGCTTGTCGGGCATTACCGTGAACTTTTTGCGGAACATTTCTGTATTGGTGGTGTACTCCGCATGATACACGCGCTCCAAATGTTTACCGGTCCAGTAAAAATAGGATTTTTCAATGCCGGCAGTGCAGCCAATAGTCATCGTAGCGGCTTCGACAATAGTCAAGCCCGATATGTTCCGGCTTTGCAGAATGCGCAACATTGGGCTGGCGCCGCAATCTTCAAAAACGCACAAACCAGGCACAATGGTTTGCCCAATGAGTTTGCCGCCTTGCACCATGCGAATCTCCGCGTTGATGTCTTGCGGTTGTTGACGCCGTTTAGCAGCTACGCCCAGCATGATTAAGCTCGGCTGCCCGGTGCCATGCAAATCCGCTTCACGCCAGCCTTTGGCGATATGCGCACCCCATACATAACCGTCGAACGGCTTTCCGGCAGCGTCTGTGCCGCGTACATGCAGCCATACATCGCCGTAGCCGTTGATCTCTGCTTTAGGCGCAGGGCGTTTGTCATATGATACATTGGTCACGGCATGTCCAATTGGTAGCTGAGTCAGGATGGGGGCAGTTGCGTTCGGTTGTCGGCGCACATTCACACCATCCGTAAAAATGTAGAGCGTCGCTTTGTTCGTGTACAATTGCTCAATCTGAGCGCGTTCATGAAACCATGTAAAGAAATCTTCATACTGTTGGGATACAAAGTAGTTTTGCGCATTGTTCGGATGGCTGCGCACACCAAGTAGGATAATTGCTAATAGGATAGATCGCATGGGAACAGGTTTAAGGGATGAAAGGATATGTTCAACAATTTTAAAACCTATTATATTTTTGAAATATTGCCCAGAAATACTAAAAAAAATGTTCATGAGAATACATTTTTGGCGTTTAAATTCGGTTTTTTATATGAATAAAGCAATAATATTTGCTTTGGGTTCCATTTTATGGACGCAGGTTGTCACGGCGCAATCTGTATTAGACACACTCCGTTGGCAGCATCGCGTGCTTCTGTTATTCGCGCCCGATGACGCGCAGCCTGATATGAGAGAACAGATTGCTCTTTTGACGCAGAAATCGGCAGAAGTCACCGATCGGGACTTAGTTTTTTTTACCTTATTTACGGAAAATGGGCTTGGGCCAGATCAACGTATCCTGTCGAAAGTGCAAGTACAACATTGGCGTAAGCGCTTTGGCGTACCGGACGCAGGTTTTACGCTGATCCTTATTGGCAAAGATGGTACAGAGAAGTTGCGGCGACATGAAAAGACATCCTTATCTGACATTTTTGCGCTCATAGATGCGATGCCAATGCGGCGTGCAGAAATGCGAAAGAGGGGGTAAAAGAATTGATGAAGGTAGGTTGATTTTTTACTTTTTTTACCCCCCCCTGATAAATGAAAAATAGAGTGAATAGGCTGATTTATCAATACTCCAATTTTGTATTAAAAACCTAATAACCAAGCATTTACAGCAATAGAATATTGTATAAGTTTAGAATTGCCACTTGCTAATAAGCCATGATTTGTTACACAATATTCACTTTATCACCAATGGTTTGTTCGAAAAAATGATGCAAAGTAAA
Organism: uncultured Saprospiraceae bacterium; assembly: GCA_937872405.1. GTDB lineage: Bacteria > Bacteroidota > Bacteroidia > Chitinophagales > Saprospiraceae > JADJNW01. Next base: position 3,501 of record CALMSP010000151.1, read on the forward strand.
TGTCTGCGCTGCGCCTAATTTTTGTCCAACCTGACTGGCAAAGTACAGCAATAGCGCTAAGCTGCCCAGCACTGGGAGTAGCCAAAGAATGGGTGCCGCTAATCCTAAGCTCACGCGCGTAAATCCAAATATACTGACAAACAAACTCGAAATGCTAATGACGCCGTATCCGAGTGCAAATAATAGCCACACATCAGGATGGGGGCCGTACAAACCGCGAACGAGTGTGCCGCGCTCGTGTGCCTCGATGCTAAGATCAAGCTGCGGTGACCAGAAATGACGAGCTTCGGCAGGTATTTTGAGTACCGCATGACCAGGTATGACGCGCCCGACAAAGGGGCAGTCAGGATTGGATAGTGTTTTTTGAAGCTGCTCTAAAATGGTATCCGGTGAAGCCGACACCAGTACCTGAAAACGAGGACGAATGCGAAAGCTGGTCATGGGTTGGTTGATAGGGTGATAGGGTGATATTTATGATAAAAATGAAAGGAAAGGTAAATCATTTTTCTTAAAAAGTATCATACGATTGGATTTTTTTAGTCGCGAAGGGCGTATAAATAATTATTTTATTATTCGTAAAATATTATAAATCAAATAGTTAAAACATTTTAAGCAAGCGGATCAATAGAGCTATATCTTCGCTTGTGTGCGCAGCGCTCACGATGAGGCGCGTCAGCAGTGGGTCTTCGGGGCTGGGGTACGGGAAGCTGGAAATTAACATGCGATGCTGCTGCAAAAAAGGCACCAGTGCATTTTCAGTGGTATAAAATACCGGATACGCCTGCATGGTTTGGAAAAGTTTTAGAGGCTGAGTAGCTATTTGTAAGGCTTCGATGTGTCGAAATAAAATTTGGCGTGCTGCCTCATACAAAGGTGCCGCTTGCAGCATAGCATGCAGGTACGCCGGAACCGCCGGAGAAGCCCCACCAAAAAAAGGATGCTGCCAAGCTGCCTTTATCCGTTCGTGCCGCCCCAGCAACATGCCACCAGGGATCGCCATGGCCTTACCCAAGGATGCAACAACGAGTAGTTCTACTTGTGGCGGCAGATTTAACGTCGTATGAATGCCTGCGCCCGCACGCCCGCGCACGCCAATACCGTGTGAGTCATCAAGCACCAAGGTCAGGGGCGTTTCCGAGGGTAATTGCCAGAGCCAGCTAAAATCGAAAGCACGCACCCGAAGGGGGTCTAACGCATTGGAAAACAGCACAATAGGCGTTTTATGACGCCACACTTGTTCTAATATGAAACCAACCCAAGTGTCGTAATCGGATGTGGTATAATCGCCTTCGCCAAACAACGCCGGATGGACGCCGGGGGCAAAATAAAATTTGCCTGCCCCCGACAATATCTGTACAGCGAGTTGACCGGCCAAGGTCCCCGACGATACGGTTAGGGCAGCCTCAGCGCCGGTGTATGTTGCGAGATACTGCTCGGCTTGCTCATACACTTGCAAACGCAAATTGGAGCGGCGTGAGCCACCAAAGTTGGCCCCATAGCGTTGGATACCTTCGGCAAGCAACCGATGAAAATCTGGATGCTGCGACATGCCCAAATATGATGTGCCGCTAAAGTAAAGCCAACTGACATTATTCAATACGACTGTTCTTCCGGGTAAATTACTGGTAATAAACACGTTGTGCATTCGTTATTTCCCTATTTGATCTGAATAATACAATTTGCAAAAAATATTTTCACTTCAAATAAAGCATAAATTTCAAAAAACCAAGTACGAAGTCCCCTATATTATTTGGCGGTGAAATATTTTGACAATAGCATATTTAATGCGTATCTTGAACCCACCGAGGCATTTTATTTGTTACCTTATTATTATAAACATTGTTTAATAAGCCTTGTAAATAAATGTAAAATTAATGGCAAATTAGTGGAATAAAAAAACAGTTTATTTACAAATGTCATCATTTTTAATCATAATTATTCACAGATGAACTGGTCTTTCAAAATTGTTCGTATTTGGGGCATTGATGTGTATATGCACTGGACATTTCTGATTTTGCTGGGATGGATCCTGATGAGCAACTTAGGTGCCGGACAAACGCTGGCGCAAAGCCTACTGGGCGTGGGTTTCATCTTGACGCTGTTCGGCTGCGTATTGCTGCACGAGTACGGGCATGCCCTCACGGCACGGCGTTATGGCATCGCTACAAAAAATATTATTTTGCTACCTATTGGCGGCGTAGCTAATTTAGAAAAAATGCCCGATAAACCGATGCAAGAACTCTGGGTAGCACTGGCTGGCCCTGCCGTTAATGTATTGATAGCGAGCGTTTTATTCATTTATTTCCAATTCATAGGAGGCTTTCCAGATGTGGCTGAATTTACAGGCGCTATCACCGGAAAGAATTTTTTATTTAACGTTTTTATCGTTAATATTATATTGGCTTTATTTAATCTTATACCAGCCTTCCCCATGGATGGCGGGCGCGTGCTGCGGGCCTTGCTGGCGATGCGATTTGATCGAGGTCAGGCAACCAATATTGCCGCTAAGATTGGGCAGTTGTTGGCTATCGTATTCGTTTTTTTAGGTTTTTTCTACAATTTTTGGTGGGTATTCATTGGCTTATTTATTTTCTTGGGTGCTGGGGCAGAAGCCAACTTCGAATCTACCCGTTCTGCCTTGTCCAAATACAAAGTGCGCGACGCCCTAATGCGCCAGTTTACGGTACTGCATGCCTTTGAAACCATTGAAAAAGCCATCACGATCCTACTCAACGGGCAGGAAAAAGAGTTTTTGGTAGAATTGGATAACGAAATCATCGGGGTCATTACGCGCAGCGAAATCATTCAAGGTTTGCGGGAAATGGGACAAGAGGCAACCGTTGGTCACATTGCTAATCGCAGTTTTTTACAACTACACCCCGATATGCCACTTCAACAAGCCTACGAACAGATGATGCGCGCTGGCGCCAGCATTTGCCCAGTTATGGAGGGGCGCGAACTCATTGGTGTGCTCAATATGGAAAACATCACCGAGGTGGTAATGCTCGAAAATGCTGGGCTGAAAGGGGGCAATCTTTTAGAAACAGCGACTTCCTAAGCTAAACAACCATGGATTTGGGCGCTGCCAACTTTTTGAACGTACAAGATGGTCCAGTTGCGTTTTTTTATGATAATTTTTTTATGGCGACCAACTTTTTAAAAAAAATGGCCGTCTATTGTGTAACCTTTTGTCGAATTTTGCGTAGTAAGAATTGTAAATTCAGCGTTTAGTGTATGCAAATGCCTTGTTTTAGCAAATAATTAACACTCTGGCATAGCAAAATCCGCAATAAAGATTGTCTAATCGTTGTTTAGAGTAATAGATGACATTCTTCAACCAGGAACGTCGGCTTAAGTTTCATAAACTAGTGAGTGTAAAGTAGCAGTCGCCCTTCTTCAGAAAGGCGGCTGTCTTTTTTTATTTTAAAAGTCAACTTTGATTCAAATAATTGAAAATCAGCTTGTTATGACACATATTCACCATAGCTTCGCGACGCACATTCACCACCTTGATATCGCTTCAATGCCTAAAGGGCGCGTTAGTGAACACTGGTTGCACATCATTAATAATGGTATTGGTGAGCCGGTGCGCATCCCGATTGTGGTAGCGCGTGGCGCGCATGAAGGGCCGGTACTGGGCATAACGGCAGCGGTACATGGCAATGAGTTGAATGGCATTCCGGTTATTCAGCGCCTTTTTCGTGAAATTAATGTAGAAGAATTGCATGGGACCGTCGTCGGCGTGTTGGTAATCAATGTTCCAGGATTGCTGCTGGAGCAGCGAAAGTTCAATGACGGCGTGGATTTGAATCGCATAGCACCAGGCAAAGCGGACGGCGATGTCAGCCAATTGTACATCAACCGAGTGGTAGAGCGCATCCTGAAAAACTTCAATTACCTGATTGACCTGCACACTGCCAGTTTCGGGCGCGTCAATTCCTGGTACATCCGGGCTAATATGAGTATTCCGATCACAGAACGCATGGCACGATTGCAAAACCCAGAGATCATTCTGCATAATCCACCTGGCGACGGCACTTTCCGCGGCACTGCCAGCAGCCTTGGCATTCGATCTATTACCTTAGAACTGAAAGACCCACATAAATTTCAAACGGATATTATAGAAGAAGCATTGGTGGGTATTCGCAATGTGCTGTATGATTTCAAAATGCTGCCGGGGGTTGTTGTTTGCCAAGTGTCCCCTACCATTCTATGCGACCGTTCCTACTGGATTCATTCGGATGAGGGCGGCATCCTTGAGGTTTATCCTAAAGTAAAATCGCTCCTGAAAAAAGGGGACTTAATTGCCGAAGTACGCACGATTTTTGGGCAAGTGGTGCAGCAGTACTTTGCCCCAGAAGATGGTATCGTCATTGGCAAAAGCGTTAATCCAATCAATCAAACAGGCAGTCGCATCCTGCACTTAGGCCTGAACCCTCACGAAATTCCTTCCATCAGCGAGGATTGTAGATAATTTGAGGCTTCTTGTAAAACTTTCATTGTGACCTGCGTTACGGAATGCATCCGGTTGCGGCCCTTACCTTTGTGCTGGAAAAATTACATGTTTAACATTATAAAATTGTACTAAATGGATCAGATAACAACGGCGCAACCGATGCCACGCATTGGC
>CALMSP010000152.1 GCA_937872405.1 uncultured Saprospiraceae bacterium
TATTTTCATTATCTGAATGATCGGCGGGTGCGCCTGATCGCGGTGGAAGCGGCGGGTAAAGGCGTGGATAGCGGGCATTCGGCGGCGACGAGTGTGCTGGGTACAAAAGGTGTGATTCATGGGAGTCGGACGCTGCTGATGCAGACGGAGGACGGGCAGATTGTGGAGCCGTACTCGATTTCGGCGGGGCTGGATTACCCGGGGATTGGTCCGCTGCACGCGCATTTGATTTCGACGGGTCGGGCAGAGGCGGTAAGTATCACCGATGAGGAGGCACTGGCGGCGGCGTTTGACCTGGCGCGGACGGAGGGGATTATTCCGGCGTTGGAGACGGCGCACGCGTTTTATGCGTTGAATAAATTACAATTTAATAAAGGGGATATAATTGTTGTTAACCTTTCAGGTAGAGGTGATAAAGATTTAGCTACTTACATGAAAATGTTGTAGTTTTTGTAAATGCTTGTTTTTCTGTACTTTGCGCTTGAGGTTTGTTACTTTTTGCAGTCGCCCAAAAAAGACTTGGCAAATCAAACTCCTCCGTCGAACAGTGATTTGCCGCCCTCCCGCGCCGAGTATTTCAAAATAACATTTGTATTAGAGGAAAAAATATTACCCTGAAGCACGTAAGACTTAGGCTTTTAAATAATAAAACGTCAAATATCAAATTTTAAATATTATTTCATGAATCGAATTCAACAATTATTTCAAAAAAAGAAAGAAAATATCCTTAATATTTACTTTACGGCGGGTTTTCCGCGATTACATGATACGGAGGATATCATACTGGCGCTGGAAAAAGGTGGAGTAGATTTGATTGAAATCGGGATGCCCTACTCTGATCCACTGGCGGATGGACCGACAATTCAACAGAGTGGGGAAGTGGCGTTGGCAAATGGGATGACCTTGGAATTGCTGTTTCAACAAATTGTAGCCGTGCGGGCAAAAACGGAGATCCCGTTGGTTTTGATGGGCTATTTTAATCAAGTGATGCAGTATGGCGAGGAGCGTTTTTTTAGAAAATGCGCGGAAGTGGGGATTGATGGACTTATTTTGCCGGATATGCCATTACATGTCTATGAAGAGCAGTATCAAGATTTATTTAGTGAACTAAATCTGAGTATCAGTTTTTTAATAACGCCGCAAACACCGGAGGCACGCATTCGTAAAATTGATGCATTGAGCCGAGGTTTTATTTATATGGTATCAAGTGCTTCGATTACAGGCGCAAAAGATGGCATTTCGGAAGCGCAATTGGCTTATTTTAATCGAATTAATAATATGCAACTCAAAAATCCGCGTTTGATTGGGTTTGGCATCTCTAATTATGATACATTTATAACAGCATGTAAATATGCAAGTGGGGCGATTATCGGGAGTGCTTTTATTCGGGCATTATCAGAGACCCCAAGCGATGCGCCAGCAACGACAATAAAATTTGTACAAGCGATACGTGGCTTGGTGCCTGCTTAGTGAAATTCACGCCTTTATAAACAATTGAAAAACAGCACATTACAAAAAAAAACATACACTGCCTTTCATTAAAAAGTGATACCCGCGGGGCGCTTATTTATCCTGCAAGTGATTGACAGAAACATAGTTTGACTTCATATAATTAACCACACGGCGTACAGTTTTACGTCGGATTTCCTGCTCCAATTCTCGATTAATGCGCGTCAGTACGTATTGAAATTTAAGCATGACGCTATCTTTTCGAATTTCGCCAATTTTTAAATTAAAACTACCTGGTTTAATGTGCGGGTGATATTCTCGAATGGCTTCTACCAGATCCGCTTCCAATTCTTCTACTGTTTTGATGGCCTCCAATGTTACTTCAAACTCGATATTTACCTGTTTAATTTGTTTTTTGGTGTAGTTAATAATTTCACTGGTAAAGACTTTGTTATTGGGAATGAATATTACATCATCGTCATCATTCAGAAAAACGATTTTTGTTAAATACAGATCAATAATCTTACCTTTATAATTACCTATTTTTACATAATCTCCTACCGATACTTCCCGAGAAAAACTAATAATGATACCACTAATCAACTCGGAAATATAATCTTTTGATACAATAGCAATAGCCGCCGCTACAATACTGAGAGACGTAAATAGCGTCTTAGCGTCAATACCAAAAAAGCCAAGCACCGTAGTAATAACGGCACCAGCTACTAAAAGATAGTAAATATTTTGTAACCCAATAATAACATTATCCGCCTGATCAGAAGGTAGTTTTTTTCGACGGCGATAAAGCCCCTGTAGCAGCAATACGATTAAATTGGCAGACAGCAAAAAGGTTAAAAAACCTACAATCAAATCAATATACATAGCATTTATATTCCATGTATTCAGCCAATTATGATAAAAAGATCGAGCCACCACTAATGCAGCAAGTAAAATAGCACGTAATAATATTATTAATAGCTTCATATAAAAACGCATTGTATTACAGCATGAACGGGTAAAAACGGTGGATGTTGTGCAACCTATTTATGCACTTAAAATGCATTAGTCAATCCAGTTATTCATGCATTGAAAAGTAAGATTACTTAAAATAAGATACTGATGTTCAGTATAATAAGTAACAAAATTTAGCTTAATCCGGTTGAAAAGATTTTTAAGTCAAGGGAAAATTAATTACCTCTCCTACCCTTTTTACGTTCCAGCATACCGACAAAGTCAAAGTTTTAACTTACTTTTCCACAGTTTATACCAATTTTTTACAATATTCCAACTTAAATTTTGCTTTGTTATGGCTTCTAAAGAGATGGTTTTGGCTACGGCCATACTGTTAGCGCTTTACGCGGGTGTCATTTTGTATTTTGTCATTCGGGGCGCTTTGCGTACCAAATCCATCTCCGATTATGCGGTGGGCAGCATCCATTTTTCGCCAATTGTAGTAGGATTGTCGCTGGCAGCTTCGATTACCAGCGCCGCTACTTTTATTATTAATCCGGGTTTTATTGCACTTTATGGCGTAAGTGGCATTTTGGCGCTGGCAGTGGTGCTGCCGATCGGACTTTTTGGTTCATTAATTATTCTATCAAAAAGTTTTCGTAAGTATGGCAGTTCCGTTAAGGCGCTTACGATGGCCCAATGGATCGGCAAACGCTATGGTAGTCAAGGGTTTGCACTGTTATTTGGCTTTTTTTCACTCCTTCTGATTACGTTCATTGTGCTCATTTGTGTGGGTATGACAAAGGTTATGTCACAGGCCCTCAATGCACCTGAGCTGCTCGTTTTAATTGGTTTAGTTGCTTTTGTTTTTGGTTATATGATGTTTGGTGGGGCGAATTCGATGGTTTATACCAATACGATTCAGGCAGGTATTATGATTGTAGTAGCCTGTATTTTATTAACATCAGGATACGAACATTTTAGTGGTGGCGTGCGCGGTTTTTGGGATAAGTTGGCAGCGATTGATCCAATGCTCATCACGCCCGTCAACCCGTCCAGTCCGCTTTTTCGGGATTATTTTGAAATCATATTTTGTAATTTCATAGTGGGTATTGCCATTGTATGCCAACCACATATCATAACCAAATCATTATTACTAAAAGATGAAAAAGATGTAAATCGTTATTTGATCGTTGGTATTGTCGTCGAGGCGTTATTTTTTGCGGTGGTGCTGGCTGGGCTGTACGCGCGATTAGAGTTTCCTGATCTTATGATAAATGGCGTTAAAATTAATATGGATAGCATTATACCCACTTATGTTGTGCAGGAATTTCCTATTTATACGGGGCTGATTGTGGTGTTGGGGCTACTGTCGGCGGGGCTTTCGACATTAGAAGGCTTGGTACAGTCGTTATCAACGACTATTACATCGGATATTATACGCCCGATCATGGGCCACTTCTTGGGTGATGAAACACAACAAACCCGGCGCTTACATCGAATTAATAAATTGGTAATCATTGTGCTTGGAATTATTACTATTTGGCTGACTTACAATCAGTTAATGCATCCTAATCTCAGCGTAGGCATCTTTGCACAGAATGGAGTGTATGCTTATTTTTCGGCGGCTTTTGTGCCGGTATTGCTGGGTATTTATTTTAAAAATGCCCCATTAGCCGCCCCATTAGCAGCCGCTATCACGGCTATACTTGTGCATTTTTCAGTATATTATATTGGCATTACAAGCTACATGCAGGGGCCGGTACGCAATCCAGCTATTGCCGCCACTTTTGCAATTATTGCTGCTACGATAGTAGGATTCAGCACGTATTATGCACTTCGGAAGTATTCAAAAACATAATAGTTATGAAGCATTTTATTATATTAGCGATTGGAATATTACCTATTGTTACCTTATCAGGACAAAATTCTAAATCCATGCAAGATTTTATTTATCCTTACCCCGTGCATCAAATTACATTGAGCAACGGCGTGGAATTAGCCTATATTGACGAAGGAAAAGGTGATTTTACACTGTTATTTATTCATGGATTGGGAAGTTATTTACCTGCCTGGAAAAAAAATATTACCGAGCTAAGCACTCAGTATCGCTGCATTGGCTTAGACCTGCCGGGGTACGGTAAATCAGATAAGGGAGATCATACTTATAATATGTCGTTTTTTGCAAATATTATACGTGCATTTATCACGCATTTACAGTTAGAACGAGTTGTATTGGTCGGGCATTCTATGGGCGGCCAGATCGCCATCACTGCAGTATTACAGCAACCCAATATAGCGGAACGGTTAGTGTTGGTAGCGCCTGCCGGTTTTGAGACCTTTCGGGAAGAGGAAGCGCAGTGGCTGCGAAATATTTATAACCCGCTCATGCTAAAAGCTACATCCGTAGAGCAAATTCGACGGAATTTTGAGCTTAATTTTGTACAATTCCCTGAAGACGCGGAATTTATGTATGAAGACCGGATCTACATGCGTGAAACCGAAGAATATGATCGCTATTGTCATATGATACCCAAGTGCGTAGCAAGCATGCTTGACGAACCTGTTTTCCAACGACTCAACGAACTTCGCCTGCCGGTATTGGTGGTGTATGGTGAAGCAGATGCCTTGATACCTAACCGATTCTTGCACCCGAAACTAACCACGCAGACAGTGGCCGAGATTGGCGCCAAATCTATTCCTAATAGCCAATTAATCCTGCTGCCCCAAGCTGGTCATTTTGTGCAATGGGAGCAGGCAAGGCTACTAAATGAGGCAATTAAGGCATTTTTGACTCCCTAAAAATACTTTTTAACAAAGATTTAAGACGCCTTCCATTCCTATTATCAAAAATATACGCTTGATTGCATTCTAAAATGATTATGCATTCTCCATCAATAGCATTCGTGTTACTAAGTTTGGTTGTTGGGGCGGGTTGCTCCAATGCTTACACAAATAAGCTAAACGGTAATTGGCAGGGTATTGAGGTATTGGAAATGGACAAACCATTGGACGTGGATGCTTCGGTGATTCGCTTTCGCTTTGCTGATAACCAATACTATGAGTATTTTGGCACGCTTAACTACCGCGAAGCAGGCATGTATTACTTAGAGTCGAAGTATTTGTTCACAACGGATACGGTCAATCAGGCTTCCACTGAAAAGGTTGTAGAAATTGTAAAACTTAATGGCGATACGTTATTTTTAAAAATGAATGAAAATAGTCGGGAACGCATCTTAAAATTAGTAAAAATACAATAATAATTTATGACTTTATTGCTACTAAAAAACTGAAAATCAGCACTTTGCAAAAAAAAGACTGATACTCATTTTATAATAAGCGCTTCATGATTATAAAATATATCCCACGCCCTTACGGCGCTCATCACCAATGGCGTCCCAGTGTTTGCCCTGTCGTTTCAAAGCATTGATACCCCCAAAAAACATAGATTGTCCGTTCCAGTGTTTTAAGGTTTGCGACACTTCGGATGACGACAGTAAATCGTCAAAACCTGCTTCTATATGCAGGATATGATGCCCCAGATGCACGCGAGGCGCATGTATAGCGTCCCGAAGGGATAAACCATGATCAATAAGCAAATGTAGCACCTGACTAATGGCAAAAGCAATACGCCCCGCACCGCCTGTACCGATCACAATTTCTGGGCGCTGCTGTGCATCTAACACAATCGTTGGTGCCATCATAGAAGTCAGGCGCACATTGGGTCGCCAAGAGTGAAATCCTTCGGGCAGTAATGCTTTCTCGCCCAGCATGTTATTCAGATGAATACCTGTGCCCGGCACAAAGTAGCCGGAACCTTCTCCATTGGTAGTAGTCAGACTAATCGCATTGCCTTGCCCATCCGTTATGCTGAAGTGTGTGGTACTCCCCCAGTGCTGTTGCTGCCAGGCTTGCACGGCTTGGTGTAGTGCATCAGGTTCCTTGCCCAGCGCGTCCACTTGTTCGAATACACGGTGCAACTGTCGGATATAATCGCTGCTCCGATAGGGCAAGCAACTATCGAACATCTGCTCCAAAAAACCCAATGTCAAGCCAATAATAGCGCCGCCGATACCCGGATAAGGCGTCGTGAGCACCGTCCGGTCCTGATAAGGAAACCGTAGCGGTTGTGCCATTTGCACCTGATAGTTTTCCAAATCTTTAAGTGTCAGATATCCTCCCTGCTGATAATCAGTAGCTATACGATTGGCAACTTCGCCCTGATAAAAAGCTGCTTGCCCTTCACAAGCCAAATAATCCATAAAATCAGCAAGCTCTGGCATGTAAAAATGGTCGCCCTGCTTCAAGGACTGTCCTTGCTTAAAAAACAAATCCCTACTCGTGGCACTTGCGCGAATTATAGGATCCAGCAATTCAAAGTTGAACTGCAAAAAATCTGTCACTACTACGCCATTTTTAGCGGCTTGTATAGCTGGTTGCACCAATTCCTTTATAGGCATAGTGCCCATTAGTTGGTGCAGCGCAAATACGCTTGCCACCGAACCCGGTACCCCCGTAGCCCCTTTACCTACATGAAACACCTCGTGTGCATCGCCAAAATCAACTTCTACTGGATAGAATTCTACTTCCGAAAGCGGCCGTTTGTAGCGTGGTGTTTGGCAGAAACCATTCACAAAGAAAGCCTTACCCGTATGCGTATATACAGTGGCGAACATGCCCCCGCCAGCCGATGACATGCAAGGCTCCGTCACCCAAGTCATCAATAAAGCAGCAATAGCAGCATCCGCAGCATTACCTCCTGCATAAAGCACGTCTGCTGCCGCTTTAGCCGTCAGTTCGTGCCCTGCCGCCACGGCTCCGCCCTGAGGTTTGTATCGAAAATGGTGCATAGTTTTTAAGTCGCTTTCACTCAAAGATAATATTCCAGCGCTATTTTCAAAATGACATTTTTAAAAAAAATTACCTACCATACATCCATTCCGTCAGGAAAATTGTTTAGCTAAAAAATTAGCACTTGAGTTATTTTAAAAAAGTTAAATAAAAATCACCTTTCGCATGATATTATTTACCGAACAGGATAAAGAAGCTATTCAAAAATACTTCGGCGTTACCTTAGAAGCGTTAGATATGGCACGCTTCGAAGAGCTACTCCGAGAATTGCGCAGTCGGTTTCATCCTGATAATTTTGAAAAATTTGATGATGAAGCTGTACGGGAAATGGCTACCGAGCGCTTTCAACTGATTGAAGCATTGGCAGCGAAACTACAAAGTTATTTCGCCGGAGGTGCATCACTGAATGCAACACTACGAACAGACCAGGAGCCATTTATGCATCCGAATGCGCTATTTCGAGGCAATCGTCTTAAAGTAGAAATCATCACCTCAAATAAAGACCTGAAATACAGGCTATTTGGTGCACGCTATCGCTGGCTCAAATTTGGCGATACATTTAAAATACCGGGCACCGAAGCCGCGCTCACCATTGACGAAGATTATGCAGGCGCCAGTATTGGATATCAAGAATCTATCCGCATGTACCTAACATTTGATGAGCAAGCCTCCATAGAAGTAATTGTGGATTGGTTGTATTCGCATACCCAAGGACAGGTGCGCACTTTGCTGGTGGCGGGAACGCCCGTGCCGCTTGATCCATTCAGCTTGTTCCGGGCCATCCGGCAGCGAGCCTTCTTGCGAGTAGAATTGCCTGCCAGTACTTAACCAACAAACAAAAAAGGCTACGAAAATTCCTTCTCGTAACCTACTGATAATCAAGTCGGGGTGACAGGATTTGAACCTGCGAC
>CALMSP010000153.1 GCA_937872405.1 uncultured Saprospiraceae bacterium
TTCCATAGATGAACATTTGCAGACCAAAGTATGAAATTTAAACATGCTCTAAAGCGTTACCCACACTTAGCGGAGCAGATCAGCAGATTTTTTGCGGCGAAAGGCTTTGTAATGCCCTTTACTGAATCGAGAGCCATTAAATTCTATCTGCCCGCGCAGTGCTTCGCGTTCTTGGTCGGGGAGTTGTATAAAATCGGCACACTGCTGTGAGCAGCAATTATGGTATTGCTCGGCGCATTCGTCGCATTGGATAAAAAGCATATGACAAGCGTCATTAGCGCAATTGATATGCGTATCGCAGGGTTTGCCACACTGATGACAATGGGCAATAACCTCTTCGCTGATGCGCTCGCCCAGGCGTTCGTCAAAGACAAAATTCTTACCGATGAATTTGTTGGATAGCCCTTGTTCTTGGCATTGGCGCGTATATTCGATGATGCCACCATCCACCATAAAAACACGCTGGAAGCCCTTGTGCAGGTAGTAGGCACTCGCCTTCTCGCACCGGATACCCCCCGTGCAGTACATCACGATGTTTTTGTCTTTTTTGTCGGCCAGCATAGCTTCCACCAGCGGGAGCGCCTCCCGGAAGGTTTCTACATCTGGGCAGATGGCATTTTGAAAGTGCCCGACCTCGCTTTCGTAGTGGTTGCGCATGTCCACAACAATGGTATCAGGATCATCGGTTAGGGTATTGTATTCAACAGCGCTCAGGTGTTGTCCACGGCGGGGTACATCAAAAGTTTGATCATCCAGCCCGTCCGCTACAATTTTTTCGCGCATCTTGATTGTCAGTTTATAAAAAGACTTTCCACTGTCATCTATGGCAATGTTTAAGCGTATCCCCTCCAGGAAAGGCACCGTGTACATCTGCTGGCGAAAGTCCTCAAAACGGGCTGCCGGTACCGATATTTGCCCATTGATTCCTTCTTTGGCAACGTAAATACGACCAAATACGCCCAGCGCCGACCAATCTCGAAATAGCGCATCCCGAAAATGCTGCGGATTATCAATATGATGGTATTTGTAAAAAGAGAGCGTGATGCGTGCTTCTGCGTCTTCCAGCATCCGACGTTTTAGCTCGTCGTTGTTGATTAAATTGTACAGTCTCATGGTTATTGTTTTTTCAAAGACAATTGCAGGTTATCCTGAAAAAAAGTTGCCAGCCTTTAGCTATTGGGCAGCAAATATAAGGCTTTGTGATGTAGTATGCAAGTGGGCATAAGGCAGGCTACGGCATTTCCTGTTTTATGTACCATTTAAAAATTGGTGAAGTAGCTTTGGCAGGAGTGATAAATTAAGTCGAACGGAATGGTTTTTGCAGCAAGAGCGGTTACGATTCATTGGGCCGATGCGCTTTTCGCAAGAAGGCAAGGTTGCGCTTTAGCCCGGTGTACTTGGTGCGCTTGACAGCAGATTTTTTAAAAATTTGTTGAAAAACTTCCTCTGAAATGTCTTGCCATTCGCGGGCACTCATGCGCAGCAAGTCGGGGTGCGGCTCGAATGCAGGCTCCTGGTGTGGGGTAGCGAAGCGATTCCAGGGGCACACTTCTTGGCAAATATCACAACCGAACATCCAATTTTCCATTTTACCTTGAAAGGCTTCGGGTATCGCATCTTTCAACTCGATGGTCAGATAAGAAATACACTTACTGCCATCTACAAGGTAACCCTGCGGTGAAATGGCTTCGGTGGGGCAGGCATCAATGCAGCGCGTGCAAGTGCCGCAGTAGTCGCGCATAGGATGGTCATAGACGAACTCTACATCGAGGATCAATTCTGCCAAAAAAAACCAAGACCCTGCCCCAGGCCGTATCAGGAGGGTATTTTTACCCACCCAGCCCAGACCTGCACGGCGCGCCCAGTCGCGTTCGAGTATAGGTGCCGAATCCACAAAACAGCGCCCATGCACCTCGCCTATGCGCTCCTGAATGAACTGCAATAGGGCTTGCAGCTTTTTTTTAATAACGAAATGGTAATCTTCACCGTAGGCATAGCGAGCTATTTTGGGCGCTTCGGGGTCGTGTTGAACTTGTTCCGTGTGGTAATTGTACATCAGGCAGATCACGGAGCGCGCCCCTGGCACCAAGCGAGTAGGGTCCACGCGCTTGTCGAAGTGATTTTCCATGTAGTGCATTTGCCCGTGCATACCTTGTTGTAGCCACATTTCGAGGCGGCGGGCTTCGTCTTCCATGTGCATAGCCTTGGCAAAACCAATAAATGAAAAGCCCAAGCGGAATGCTTCTTCCCGAATCCATGCTGTATGTTTTTCAACGTGGCTCATGCCGCTATTTTTTACAAAAGTATGTAAAAATTGAATGTGGATATGCAATGCATTTTAACGAAAATTCAGCAATAGGGATGACGGTAAATGAATGCGTTGATTTTTTAATAAATGCTTATCATAAAGCAACGGCTAATTTTATGCAAATGATTGATTCTATATTTTGGTGTTCGAATCCGGCAGTGGGTCAAATCAGTTGTTCTACTTTTGAGATGTTGCAAATCTTAAAGATTTACGACATCTTGTCCACTAAATGATCCGTAAGCGACATGCTTCCGTAGGGGCGCAGGAAGTAAAAAAAAACTGCCAACCTGAACCGGAACAGCCGCACCTTGTTACCTTTGCAGCAAATACAACATCCTTATGCTTACTGCCATTTCGCCAATTGACGGTCGCTACGCAGACAAAGTCGCCTCGTTGTCGGATTTTTTTTCAGAATATGCGCTCATCAAATATCGCATCTTTGTAGAAGTGCAATATTTTATAGCCTTGTGCGAATTGCCCTTGCCTCAGCTGCAAGTATTTGATAATGAGCTATTTAGCGAGTTAATTCGCATTTGCAATCGCTTCAGCGTCGCCGATGCCGAAACCGTAAAACGCATTGAACGCATTACCAATCATGATGTCAAAGCGGTAGAATATTATCTTAAAGAGCAAATGGATCATTTGGGGCTGAGTGCTTACCGCGAATTTGTTCATTTTGGGCTAACCTCGCAAGATGTCAACAATACCGCTATACCGCTGCTTCTGCGCGATGCGATGACGCAAGTGTACGGGCCTACCTTACAACAGCTGCAACATACCTTGCATACAATAGCAATGGAGTGGCAAGACGTACCCATGCTGGCCCGCACCCATGGGCAGCCCGCTTCGCCTACCCGCCTTGGCAAGGAAATACAGGTGTTCGTGCAACGCTTGCAAGTGCAAATGCAGCAGTTGGAAGCGATTCCGTATAGTGCCAAATTCGGGGGGGCTACGGGCAATCTGAACGCTCACTATGCTGCCTACCCCACAGTGGACTGGCAGGGTTTTGCTTCGCGGTTTGTGCAGGATTATCTGAGGCTGGAACGCTCTTTCCCGACCACTCAGATCGAGCATTACGATAATCTTGCGGCGATGCTGCAAGGTATGAGTCGAATCAATACCATTTTGATTGATTTTTGCCGAGATATGTGGAGTTATATTTCCATGGACTATTTCCGCCAGCGCACTACGCCCACAGAGGTAGGATCGTCAGCTATGCCACATAAGGTCAACCCGATTGATTTTGAAAATGCAGAAGGCAACTTAGGCTTAGCCAATGCCCTGTTGAGCCATTTGGCGGAGAAGCTACCGGTATCCCGCTTACAACGCGACCTCACAGATAGCACCGTGCTGCGCAACCTCGGCGTGCCTATCGCACACACCATGATTGCCTTTCAAGCTATCGAAAAAGGTATCCATAAGTTGTTGTTGCACGAAGCGCGCATTGCCGAAGATTTAGAACAAAACTGGATGGTCATTGCGGAAGGTATTCAGACTATTTTGCGACGCGAGGGCTATCCGCAGCCTTACGAAGCCCTGAAAGCACTTACCCGCGGGAAAAATCAAATCACGCGCACCGAAATGCACGCTTTTATTGATAGCCTTGACATGAATGACGCTGTGAAAATGGAATTGAAAGCGCTCACGCCGCACAATTACATCGGGCGCTGAGGTTCCTCTGCACCCACCAGCATACAAAACGACTGCCTTTGGTAAAAAAGGGTCAGATTTTTTTTATCATATCATCGGGTCTTGATACATTCCGCTGGCGCAATTCTTGCAAGGCGTTATTTAGTTCATTATGCAAGCGTGATGCCGTTTCATTATATTTTTGAATGCCGTTATTATAATTATCTACATCTTGCTGTGTTTGGGCGCCCCGCCGGACGATGTCCGTCATGTTGGCATATTCCTTTTCCGCCATTTCTCTAAAGAAATCTACAAATTGCACAGCCGCATCCCGATATCCGCCATATCCATTGAAATCGGGCATGGCGCGCAGGCTTTTCAATTCCGATTGACCAACGCCCAGCAACTCCCGCCGCGCTTTTTCTAAAGCCGCCGGATCGTTGGCATCCAGCAGGTTGAGGAAATCCGCATTGAGCTTCGACACCTTGAAAAACTTCAAAAAAACCACTCGTTGGTACCTTTGCATCCGATTCAGGGTTTCGATTTCTTTATTCTGTGCATTTTCCAACAATGTAATCTGGTGCGCTTTGGCAAATGCTTCTTGCGCCTTTTCAAAGCGTTCATTTGCCTCTTGCATCTTTTTCTCTAATGCGCTTTGGCTATCGAGGTAGCGCTGCATTGCCTCGTAGGAGTTGTCACTTTCCAACTTAAGTTCCAGCAATTGCGTGAAATCGCGCTGAATAGATTCGATATATAAATCCATAATCATGTTCAGTTCACGCAGCAACCCCGGATCCGTAGGCAGCACTTTCATGGACTTTGCTTCCTGCTGCCCTTTCACGATCGCTTGGAATACCTCCAGGCGCTTCGTTTCTATCTCCATCGGATTATCCTTGTGCACCGCATATTGAAGCAGTTCTACATTTTTTGTGACCACAGCATCACTAATCGTCTTAATAGCTTGGAAATATTCTACCGCCGAGCTTTGGCTCCATGCACTGCTGGCAATCAGTACCAAAAGCCCAATTAACAATGGCATGTATTTTTTCATAAGGATTTGGATTTTTTACCTCCAATTTAGCGTTATTATTGATGTCAGGAAAATAGAATATCATAAAATTTTTGATTTTTATCGGCAAAGTGGTGGAAATCGTCTTAAATAGTGGCGCGATTGCGCATAAAGCCTTAATTTTGGTATCGTTATGATGATAGATCTTTTTCTATTGCTTGTTGTGGGATATAGTTTTTTTCTGGGATTCTCTCGTGGGATCATCCAGACCATATTCACTATCCTATCTTATGTATTTGGATTAATTGCCGCATTTAAATTATCGCCAGCGGCGACGCGCTTCC
>CALMSP010000154.1 GCA_937872405.1 uncultured Saprospiraceae bacterium
CTGCTTTTCGCTATCTGAATGACAAAGCGCAAAAATAGCAAATTTGGCAAGGATTTTGGTGCCCTACGCGATTTCTAAGCAAAAAAACTTATGAAAGCATTCCTGCTATACATACAAAATAATTTGGTGATTTTATTATAAAAACAGCATGGAAGTCGCATTATAATTTATAAAATCGCCAAGTTGTTTGATAATTATCATGCAGTCGGGCATCGGTGAGTATAGCGCGTACCATCTCCACGGGCATATTATTTTCCTTTAAAATAGCATCATGAAATTGCTGATAAGTCATTTTTTTACGATCCACCAGTTCTTCTTTTAAGGCACGAAATTGCAACCCACCGATCATGTAAGCTACTTGATATAATGGATTATACCGCCCTTCAAATGAGCGGCGTACTTCAGCAGCTGCGTTGGCGCGTTCATGATTGACCTCATCCACTAAAAAATCTATACACTGCTGGGGCGTCCAGTTGCCGAGATGATAATTCAGCGAAAAAATGATGCGGGCACAGCGATGCATTCGCCAGAATAGCATACCGACGCGGTCTTCAGGTGATTCTGGGAAATTCAAATCCCATAAAATCATTTCCCAATATAATGCCCAGCCTTCCGTCCAAAAAGCCGTATTAAAATTTCGATAGCTACGATAACGCCGATTCATAAACTGTTGTAAATGATGCCCAGCAATTAGTTCGTGATGCACCGTAGCCCTTGAAAAATGAGGGTTGTTGCCTCGCATACTCATGAGTTTGTCCTGATGTTCCATGGTGTGCGTAGGGTAGGATATTATTATTTGCTCACCACCGAGGAAAAAGGGGCTAACCAACTGACGCTCAGGCGACATCATGCCCATCCGCCATACTTCTTCGGCTAAGGGCGGAATGCTCACAAGATTATGTTTTTTAATAAACGCTATAGATTCATTATATAATCGGTGAATAACTTGCGGCTGTTGCCCGGGCGGCACATACGTGTTTTTCACTTTTTCCATAGCATCCTTCCAGCGGTCGCCAAAGCCCATATCGCGGCTGGCACGCAGCATTTCCCGTCGGCACCACTCAAATTCCTTTTCGGCAATAGCGATCAATTCTTCTGGCGTATAAGAAATCATTTCATATTGTAAAGAACGTATAATGTTGGATTTACCAATGGGAGTACCCACGATGCCACTTTTATCTGTAGGCATTTGCCCCGTGGTGTCGGCATGGGTATTTAACCATTTTGCATAAGAATCAAGGTCAGTTATTAATTTTTCATAAGGTTTTTGCACCCACCAGCTAAATAAAGGATCATATCCATAATAGAAATTGTAATATTTTTCGGTTGTTTTTTTGATTCCTTGCAACGTGGTTTGCAAAAAGCGGACATCATCAGCGGGTACGTTCTTCGTAATATCAGATGCTTTCAAATCCTTTATTTCATTGCTAATAGCATCGAATAACTGAGCACTGGTGGCGCCGTCGGCCGGTTTACCTCTGCGATGTTCGCGCTCCAATTGGTACAGCCTTTCGGCAAATGGGAGCAACCTTTCCTGGTTTTTGTAGGTCTCTGAGGCTTCACGAGCCTCTGTCATTCCTTGCTCCAGATCGCGTTTGAATAAGATATAATCCACTTGTCCAGCCTTGCTCAATGTATTGAATTTCAGTGATTTAAGCTGTTTTAGATAACTCTCATCCAAGCTCAATAAGCGTTGGGTGCGCTCAGGGGCATTATCGGCTATATGCAATCGAAGTAAAGCCTGCCGGTCGGCCGTGTATTGCGTCAACAACCCAGACACTTCGCTGTAAAAATACTTCGAATCGGGTACCTCTTGAGCGACCAGACCTGTCACTACTAAACACCATAACAAAGTGTGCGCGCATAATTTTTTCATGTGCAAGATTGTGTTTTAGGCGTATAAATAATAGGTATTATATTTTAGCGCCTAATATAATGAAAACAAGCGCCAGGGAGTTAACATTTGCATAATTTTCGGAAAAATCTGCCAAAAGCGGCACAATCAATCGAAAATGAGCGAACAATTTTTTATAATGCTATGTGAAATTTAAACATACACTCAGTTTTTCTATAAACAAATCCGCTTCTGCCCTGCTCAGTGTGAGAGGCGGCAGCAGGCGTATCACATTCGGATTGGACGCCGAGCCAACGAATACGTGCT
>CALMSP010000155.1 GCA_937872405.1 uncultured Saprospiraceae bacterium
GAAAATGAGGAAAGTCCGGACAACGTAGAGCGCCACGCCACCTAACGGGTGGGGTCTTTCGCTTCGGCGGGAGGCACGGAAAGTGTCACAGAAACAATACCGCCCCAGCTTCGGCGGGGTAAGGGTGAAATCGTGTGGTAAGAGCGCACGTCTTGGGTAGGCAACTACTCAGGAGGATAAACCCCGTGGGTTGAAATGCCATGTACATCCCGATTCTTCAGTATCTGTGCGGCTCGCGCAGTTTGCCTCGGCAAGTCGGGAGGGGTAGGCAGATACAGCTTGTCGGCGACGGCAGGCGTAGATAAATGATAGAGATTCCAGCTTCGGTTGGGATTACAAAATCCGGCTTATTGGCTCGCAGCAGTTTTTTTTGAGCAGTGACAGGCTTTTAAAAACCTGCCACGCTCACCTTTTATTTTATTCAAAAGCACCAAAGTCAAACAGGAGCGAGAAACGCAGCGTGTTATCCAATGGGTTGCGTTGGTTGGTTGTCGGAATCAGGTAGGAAAAATTCAAGCCAAAAATATTGTATTTCAAGCCCAAACCTACCGTAAAATACTTGCGATTGCCTTTTTGTACATGCTCATTGAAATAGCCCGCACGTACCGCAAATTGCTTGTCATACCAATATTCTACACCAAAGGAGTACATCAATTCGCGCAGTTCTTCACGAAAGCCCTCTGGTGCATCGCCAAAAGAAGAAAAAATGCCCCGAATGGACGACTGCTCTTTATAATCCGGCACCCCGACTTCGCCGCTCACGTCACAGTTAGCGCCTTGGCAAGGTGTTGGCACCATGAGTTTATTTATATCCGCCGCAAAAGTTAGGCGGTTGTAGTCATCAAAATCAATGTCCCAAGCTGCGCCAATCCCTAAATTGGCTGGTAGGAAATCTCTCACCAGCGAGCGGGTATAACTAATTTTAGAGCCAATATTGGTAGCTGCCAATCCCACCGTCAGGAAAGACGTAC
Organism: uncultured Saprospiraceae bacterium; assembly: GCA_937872405.1. Taxonomy (GTDB): domain Bacteria; phylum Bacteroidota; class Bacteroidia; order Chitinophagales; family Saprospiraceae; genus JADJNW01. The sequence goes on from CALMSP010000155.1 coordinate 972, forward strand.
CATTATTAGTTGGTATTTCTGTATTGTAAGAGAAAGAAAAATCTGCTGCACCAGCCAAACCTGGTTCGATTACTTCCCCACCAACCACTTGCCCGGCAGCAAGGTTAGAATAAATAAACTTGCCAGTTACTGCCGCCGAAAAATTATCGGAGAGCTTACGTGCATACGCTAAGGCAACTTCAAATTCGTTGGGCTTACCGGTGATGAGGGGTTCGCCGTTTTGGTCGGTGAATTGTATGCTACCCAGCGAAAAATAGCGCAGGCTGGCCCCTACGGTTTGCAAGTCGTCAATTTTTTTATATCCAGTGAGGTATGCTAAATAGACGTCGTTGAGACCTAAGGAACGTAGCCACGGCGTGTAGGTAGCCGAAAGCGCTAAGTCTTCTTGGGCAAACGCCAATTTGGATGCATTGAAATGCATGGCGTTAGGATCGGCAGAAATGGCAATACCTACATCACCCATAGCCCCCGAACGGGCATCCGCCACGATGCGCAGGAAAGGCACGGCCGTAGAAACGGTATTGGTACAGGGGGTTCCGTCGAGGTTGAAGTAAGCCCTTCTATCTTCATCATAAAAACACTGGGCAGTTGCTCTGGTGTGCACCGATAAGAGCGCCAGGGTGAAAAGGGCAAGTTGTACTACTTTCTTCATGAGATGTCAACATTTTAGATAGTTTTGCAAATTGTAGTATTTCAAAAGTGTGCTTGTGGCAGCAGCAAAGGGGCATTTGTTAAGGAATTCTTATCAAATTTCCTGCCAACCATATCTTATACGCAAAAACGAACAACTTATTTTAGGATAACCAATTTTTCAAATTTACTTTCACCTTGTACGGTAGCAGCGGGGCTTAACCCAGCACGGATTTTCACTTTGTACAGATACACCCCACGGGCAAGGCGGTCGCCAAAATCGTCGCGGCCATCCCATTCTATACAATCACCTAAGCGAATAGCGCCATCCGAAAACATAGTGTGCTGAATCGTTTTAACTAAACGCCCGGAGATAGTAAAAATCTGAATGCGTACATCCAATTCTTGATTGGCGAGGTTATGATCAAACTGAAAACAGGTGCGATCTGTGAATGGATTCGGATAATTGAGTACGCGCTCCAATGCAACTTTACCCGATTCGGCTACGATGAATTCGGTATAGCCTTGCGCAGGGTTGTTGGCTACATCCCAAGCGGTTACCCGTATTTCATGGCGCCCTTCAGGCAATCGGAACAAAGGGTAGCGCACCACACCGCGCGTGTAGTCGTCCAGTTCTGCCTCGTAGAAATCATTGAGCAAAAAAGTATTTTGTGTATTGTTATTTAATACCGCTTCGAGGTCGTGTCCGATACTATTCCCCACCACATTGATACCATTATCGTCGCGCAAGCGCAGCAGTAGCGTGGGGTTAGCATTGGTAATGCTTCCGAAAATAAAATCTTCTGTATTCATATATACATTCACTTCGGGTCCTTGCGTATCGGCAAAAGCGCTAGCATCAGTACCGCCAATAATGACCCGATTGTAATTGCCCGTGGCATCTATCATTTGGCGCTCGTCAGCAGCGTAATAACTGATTTTACCTTCACCAAACTGATAATTGATGTCTTTGGGTACAACAAAGGTAAAACTAAATGCACCATTGCGTACCGAAGCACGCCCTTTGAAAATAATATTGCGCTGCACAAGAAAGGGCTTCAGGCGGCTGCCGAGGTCTTGTGCCAACGTAGAAGCCGTAGTCGGTTTGTCGAATACCAGCGGATATACAATACCGTTAAAATTATTGAGCGGCTGCCCAGCCAAATCCGTAACAACGCCCTCTACCGTTACTCGCTGCAAAGCCCGAATCGTATCACGAGATAACTCGCTGATTTCCTGCGTGTTAATGCGCGTAGTGCGCACACCAAATGTGGGTATGGCCAACTGTAGCGCGGGGTCACCGATTAGTGCAAACTTACGGGAGTTGGTTATAATAAATTGATTAGAAAAGCCATTTTTGGCATTTACCATAGCGGTGCCAAGGCTCGGATAGTAGCCCCCTTCGATTCTGGAAAATAGCTGGCGCAGCGTAGCCTCTGTGAGTTCGGCATTCTGATTGGCAAATACCGCCCGTACCGTAGTGAGCAGTGCAATAGCCCCGCCACGCGAATTGAGGAAGGTTTCTTCGCCGGCGCTGGTAAATAATGGATTGTCAAAGCCTGTAAAAGAACAGGTCGCAGTCAGGAAAAGCGGCAACTGATCCATGTTATTCCAGTTGAGAATATCGGATATTTCCAACACGCGCTCCTGCGCCCAGCCGCGCTCGCCACCGTGCCCCAGATACGTCATTGCCAACGTGCCGCGAAAGATAGCGCGGTTAATTTCTTCTTTGGCCGCTGGAAAGCGCTGCCCGCCCGATGCAATCACCTGCGGAAAGGCATCGAGGTAGATTTTATCTACATTGGTAAATGGATGTTGTTGCCAAATCATATCGGCAATGCGGTCGGCATCGTTGATGTGTTGATTGTTGTCTTCATCATCTGCTACAAAAGTAAGGCGGTTGCGCCAGTCGCTCATTGTTATTGGGCTGGTATCATAATGAATAATTTTATTCACTACCGCTTGCGCTTCGCGGGCCGTTTTTACAGGTAGGCGCCCAACGGCAACATTGAGCCTTCCCGCTAAGGGGTTATTTAATTGAGTGCCATAAAAAATGCCGTAATAATCATCTGCCGGAAAGGCAAAAATAGGATTCATAGAATCGGTCTGGTAGGTTGGTATAAAATTGCCACCATTGCCATAGAGATCGCGATTATCAAAAGAACCGTCGCCAAACAGCAACAAATAACGGAAGCGCTCAGAACGTTCATACAGCATTTTAGCAAAATCGCGAATAGCAGCAGGATCGGTTCGGCCGGATGCAAATTCGTTATATACTTCTTCAACGGATACCGCAAAAACAATGAATTTGCTATGCCGGGTACGATGTTCGGCTAATTGTAGCGCCTCATTGCGAAAAGCAGGATGGTAAACAAGCACCATGTCCGCGTCTTCTATATTGTGCAAATTTTGGTTGGCGATTTTACCGCCCGCTTCAGCTGACAGCAACGCTTGGTTGCGATCGAAAGCAACAAACGCACGCAGAACACCCGTAGCCGCTCCGAAAGAAAGTGTGCCACCGCTTAATGTAAACTCCTGATTACGAGGCTGTAAGGGGTCACTAATGTCCCACACCCACAGGTTGGCATTCGCATTAGACAGTTGGAAGGTAGCGTTTGGATAGGCTAATGTTTCCACGTCGCGGAAGGTCATTTGCTGCCCCGCCATGAGCAAGCGGCGACGCACATTCACTTGAAAATAATCGAGCCAGCCTTCGCTGCCGTCGTTGGCACCGCCTGGGTTGGGGTAGCGCACGGTAGCAGTCATGGACGCACCGTCCGTCAGGGAAAGTTCTGCGCTAAGCACCGCCGAACTGGTATAATTCGTCTCGTTATTACGGAAACCCGTGAAAGGGCTGATGGCGCCGGCCAAGCCGCTGCTTGCACTCTGCCCGTTGAGCAGTAGCGTAAAACGCGAAGCCTGAGGCGCCCGCAGCGCCATTTCGGCACGTACCCGCACGGGCGCTTCCGACACAAAATTTGGAAAGCTGAACACACTATTATACGTGTACTCACGCGCTACGCGAAACAAATCGCCAAACCAGCGCTGCCCGGAGCCTTGAGCCTTACTCTCGCGCAGCCCCCATTCGTACAGAAGATTGAGCCGGTCTTGCTCGAAGCGAGCAAAGTCGTTAAAAGTATTAGAATTGTAAGCATTCGCATTTATAGAAGGTTGCGTAGCGACGCGCGCACCGCGTTCGGCACTGATTTTCAGGAAGTAATAATTGCGCGTATCGTAAATATTTTTTTCCATAACAAATTCTCGATTGCCGGTATTAAAATGCCAGCGATCAGGGCCTTGGGCATACAGCAAAATGTAGTCGCCCGTATTGAAGCGCCCGTCTTCTTCACCAACAATTATAATATGATTTTCAATCAGGTCGTCGGGGCGCTCCACCTCAGGATGATGTGGCAACATACCACCGCCATTGCCATAAATTTTTATATCGCGCGGGTCAATATTATCTATATTACTGATTCCGAGCCTATTACGCAAAAAATCGTAAGTTAATTTGTACATGCCGGTTTCGCTTATCGCAAATTTGTAAATATCGCCGTCGCGAAGTACCGACTGGCTTGCGTTGAGCGGTCCACGCGGCATTGCTATTACTTCAGGCGTATGCGTAATGCGTAATTCGATGTTTGTCAGGCGTTCGTAATTATTGCCACGCTTCGTCATTGGCACAAAAGCCAATTTTATAAAATAACCGTTTCGGTCGCGTTCGATAGTGGTAACAAATTGCAGGCGTTCGCTAAGTTGCGCGTCGTCTGAAGCAGGCTGTCGGTTAAAGGATTCAAACTGTGCGCTGACAACATCCACACGTACCGCACCAGGGCTGTTCACTCGAAATTCGCGCACCATCCAAGGCAGCGTGGGCGTCTCTTCATTATCGGCTGCACCTTTGAAGCGCCAGCGTTCGAGCGGGGTATCGCCCATTTGAAAGCGAATTGGCTCCAATTCCCATTGGAAAATCTCGCGCAGCGTAAATGGCGAATTAGCAAATAGCTGACCGAAGAAAATTAGTAAAAGCAGTGTAGCAATAAAATTCTTCATATCTTGTTGATATATTTGAATAGGGCGAATTTCCGAAAAAAAGTGGCAATTTTGACCTTTATACAAACGTTGATTAGCAGCCTCTATTGCTCATCATTTTGGACTGCTTAGCGACATAATCGAACGATTGTGTGCCCTTGCGCGACAATCAGGATACGGACAGCCAAGCGCCAGCAAACTCGTTCAACCTCAATGCTATGATAAAACAATATTACCTGTTGTTAGTGCTCATGCTCATGTCGGTTGTGGCATACACGCAAGACCCCATGTTCTCGCAATTTTATGCAGCGCCCTTGCAGGTGAATCCTGCCTTTACCGGCGTAACGTATGCGCCGCGAATTACGCTCAACTACCGCAACCAATGGGCGCAGATTTCCGGGGGCTACCAAACGTATGCATTAGCTTATGAACAATCTATTGAAGCACTAAATAGCGGTTTTGGTTTAATGCTGCTCACAGATAATGCCATGGATGGCGTCTATAAGACGAATCGTTTCAGCGCTGTGTATGCGTATCAAGTGCAAGTGAATAATGATTTTTTCATTCGCTTTGGGGTAGAGGCAGGACTGATACAAGCCCGTATTGACTGGGATAGGCTGCGTTTTGGCGATCAAATTGATCCAATCAATGGCTTTGGTGATCCTTCTGGCAACCCTAACTTTAGCAACGAACAGCGCCCGCCAAGCCTCAATAATACGGTGGCTGATATTTCTGCCGGGCTGCTGCTGTATGCCAAAAGTTTTTATGGCGGTGTGAGTGTCAAGCACCTCAATAGCCCCGACCAACGTTTTTTTGATGTCAATGCGAATCTGAGCGCAGGGCTGCCCCTTCGCACTACGCTACACGGTGGCTTGGAAATAGAATTGCCAGGAGGCAATAATCAGAATGCGACTGCGTTTATATCACCGAATGTGCTGCTGGTGAAGCAAGGCGACTTTGCCCAATTCAATGGTGGCGCTTATGCTGGTTTCGGCAAGTTCTTTGGTGGTTTGTGGTATCGGCATGCCTTTACGAATTCGGACGCGGCGATCATTTTGGCGGGTTTTCGGGAGGGCGCGCTGCGCATTGGCTACAGCTACGATTTCACGGTGTCCGGCTTGGCGGCCAGCAATCCAGGTGGTACGCATGAAGTGTCGCTGAGCATCAATTTTGAAGATACTAAAGAGGCTCAACGCCGACGTCGGGCATCTCGGTATAATGATTGTTTTAAAATGTTCAGATAGGTTTGGTTTGTTAAAGCGTTGACTTTTGGTAAAAGTAAATTAAAATCAACCCCTTAACTCATCAACCTATCAACTTTACAACTATATTTGTCAGTCCAATTTTTCTCTAAGCGCAAATATGAAGGAAACAATGGAAAAAATCTTTAGAACAGGCGTGCTCCTGCTGTGCGCCAGTATGCTGCTTGCTTCCTGCAGCAAAAAAGAACGCTCCACCACTACTGGTTGGAAGTACAACGACACCAAGTGGGGTGGCTTCGAAAAACTCGATTACAAAGGGCAGGGTACTGGCCCTAACCTCGTACTCATTGAAGGCGGTACCTTCAACATGGGCGTGACAGAAGAGGATGTTACCTACGAATGGAACAACATTCCACGCCGCGTAACGGTATCTTCATTCTACATGGATGAAACCGAAATCTCTAACCTCGATTATCGCGAATACCTCTACTGGATTGACCGGGTATTTGGCGAATCGTACCCAGAGGTATTCCTCAGCGCGCTGCCTGATACACTGGTATGGCGCGAGGAGTTATCGTACAACGAACCCTTAGTGGAAACGTACTTCCGCCACCCGTCTTACGACGATTATCCGGTGGTAGGTGTCTCCTGGATTCAAGCGAATGAATACAGCAAATGGCGCACCGACCGCGTCAACGAAATGCTCCTCATTGAAAAAGGTATTTTGAATACGAATCCGGAGCAAAAAGATGAGGATAACTTCAATACAGATTCTTACCTCGTGGGGCAGTATCAAGGCAATGTACGTAAGAATTTGAAAGACCTCAAAACCGGCGGCGAGCGCTCGGTTCGCTTCGAGGATGGTATTCTACTACCCGCTTATCGCCTGCCTACGGAAGCCGAGTGGGAGTACGCAGCGCTGGCACTGCAAGGCAATCGCGCATCTGAAAAAGATGAGTTAATCACAGATCGCCGCATCTATCCATGGAATGGCACTACGGTGCGCTACCAAAAGCGCGACAAATACCAGGGTATGATGCTGGCTAACTTTAAGCGCAGTGGTGGTGACTACATGGGTACTGCCGGAAAACTGAATGACAATGCCTGCCCAACAGCACCCGTGCGGTCGTATTTGCCCAATGATTTCGGCTTGTACAATATGGCCGGCAACGTAAGCGAATGGACAGCCGATATCTATCGCCCGCTTACCAGCATTACGCTGCGCGATGTAGAAAACCACGATCTGAACCCTTATCGCGGTGGCAAATTCCAACAAAAAGTATTGGATGAAAATGGCCGCCCAGTAGAAAAAGATAGCTTAGGCCGTATTCGCTATCGCTATGTGGAAGATGACGAAGTTGCCAACCGCGACAATTACAAGCGCGGCGCTGTATTGGATTATCTGGATGGCGACCAGGAGTCAGAAGCTTTCTATGAGTATGGCATCAGCACACTTGTGAGCGATAAAGCACGTGTCATTAAAGGCGGCTCTTGGGCCGACCGCGCTTATTGGCTCTCACCAGGTACACGCCGCTTCAAACAGGAGGATCAGGCAGACCGTACTATTGGGTTCCGCTGCGCCATGATCCGAATGGGTTCGCCTACTGGAAACGACCAGCCTGGAGGCCATCAGTTCAAAACCAGAAGCAAGCGCAGTAGCCGCAGCCCAAGAAGATAAATTGCACGCCCCCATTGGGTGATATCGTACAATTGAACCGTCTCTGTATTGCTTTGTTGCAGTACAGAGATTGTTTTTTAAAAGAGCCGCAGCGGGTCAAATCAGTTGTTTCAATTTTAAGATGTCGCAAATTTTTAAGATTTACGACATGTCGTCCACCGTTTTGCCCCATTACCTAAAAAGCTATGGCAGCTTATTTCTACACAAAATTAAGTTGTGTAAGAATGCAACTTGTCATAAAAATACCGAAATTTCCGGCTATCAATTCGTAGTGCCTATATCCGGATCGCCATGGAGCAGTTATATCAAATTTTCCGACAGCACCCGCGCATCACAACCGATTCTCGGCAGGTGCAGCCCGGTGATCTATTTTTTGCCTTGCGCGGAGATACTTTCGATGGTAACCAATTTGCAGCACAAGCCTTAGAAAAAGGTGCTGCTTTCGCGGTCGTGGATCGCCCGGAGGTCGCTACTACGCCTCAATACCTACTCGTACAAGATACGCTGACTGCCTTACAACAATTGGCACTACATCACCGTCGGCGGTTTCATATTCCTGTGATTGCGGTTTGCGGCAGCAATGGCAAAACAACAACCAAAGACCTACTCAGCTCCATTTTGGAGGGCCACTACCCTACCCATTATACACGCGGCAATTTCAATAACCATATTGGCGTGCCACTCACCATTCTGGCCATGCCGGAGCGCACAGAAGTAGCGGTGCTGGAAATTGGTGCCAACCGGCAAGGCGAAATTGATTTTCTGTGCCACATTGCCGAACCCACGCACGGACTCATCACCAACATTGGCAAGGAACACCTCGAAGGTTTTGGCGGGTTGGAAGGCGTTAAGCAGGGCGAATCCGAGCTTTATCGCTTTCTGGCAGCACACCACGGTATGGCATTCATCAATCGAGATGAGCCTTTCCTAAAAGAACTTGCGGAACCGCTGAATAAAAAACTCTTCTACGGCTTGAGCGATAATCTAAGCGACAATGGCTCCTGGTATGGTGTTCAATTATTAGCAACACAACCCTTCGTAAAAGTTGCCTTCCGCTCTGAGCGCGACGCAATCGTGGAGGTACAGTCTAACCTGGTCGGCAAATATAATTTTGCTAACATTATGACCGCCATCGTGCTCGGATTATACTTCAAAGTACCCGCTCATAAAATCAAAAGCGCTATAGAAACTTGGCAACCGCAGCACAATCGCTCGCAGCTACTGCACCGTGGCTCTAATACTTTTCTGATGGACGCCTACAATGCCAATCCCAGTAGTATGGAGCAGGCGATTATTAGTTTTGCCGATATGGATACAAATGGTCAAAAAATTGCGATCTTAGGCGATATGTTAGAACTGGGCGACGCCACACCCACCGAGCACGATTATATCGCGCAACTTGCTGTTCAACAGCACTTTACACAAACTGTGCTCGTCGGAAAGGCCTTTGCCCTCTCTGCGCAGCGCTATGGTCTGCTTCATTTTCAAAATGTGGACACCTTACGAGCGTGGTTTGAAGAACAAGATTTCACGGATACCGCTTTTCTGCTGAAAGGCTCCCGTGGTATAGGGCTGGAACGTATGCTCGTTGCTGCCACGGCACACTAATAGAGGATATTTTGACAGGATAAATTCGTAAACCGTTATGATACAACAAATCGCTTTCTGCATCGTCAGCATCTTTGCCTTGGGTTTTGCCGGATGGCAATTCATCAACATCCGTCGCAATATTTTATTGGGCCAATCAGAGAAATTAGAGCTTAATGCCGCACAAAGTTGGCGCAACGTACTGTTGGTGGCATTTGGGCAGCAGAAAATGTTTAAAAACTGGATTCCAGCCGTATTTCATTTTTTTATCTACGCTGCATTTGTCATTACGCAGATCGAACTCATCGAAATCTTCCTTGACGGCTTCACCGGCATCCATCGCTTCTTCGCACCAATGTTGGGCGGATTTTACACTTTTGTCATTAGCTTTATCGAAATCCTATCCTTGTTGGCATTTGTCGCTACGGTCATTTTTCTAATTCGTCGCAACATCCTGAAAATCAATCGTTTTGAAAAACCTGAAATGCATGGCTGGCCGCAGCGCGACGCCAATATTATTTTGATGTTGGAAATCGTGCTGCTCATTGGCATTTTCAGTATGAACGGCGCCGATACACTCCTGCAAAGCATTGATTCTCAGCATTATCCAGATACTGGAAAGCTGGCAGTAAGTAGTTGGCTCGGCCCAGCATTTTTTGGCGGCATGAGCGAAGGCGCACTCCACCTCACCGAACGCTTTGGCTGGTGGTTACATATCCTTACGGTGTTTGCATTTTTGAATTATTTGCCTATTTCCAAGCATTTGCACATACTGCTGGCATTTCCTAATACTTATTTTGCTCGCCAAAAGCCACGCGGCGAAATGGACAACATGCCTGAAATCATGAACGAAGTGAAGGCGATGATGGGCTTAGCAGAACCAACGGATACGACCGAACTACCCGAATTTGGCGCGAACGACGTCTTTAGCCTGAGTTGGAAAAATCTTTTAGACGCTTACAGCTGCACGGAATGCGGGCGTTGTACCGCTGCTTGCCCGGCCAATCTGACTGGTAAAAAACTCTCGCCCCGCAAGATTATGATGGATATTCGTGACCGTGCCGAAGAAGCTGGACAAAACCTCCGCAAGGGCAAGGACGAATTCAAAAAAGACCCAGCCCTACCGCTCACCAAAGACAACTATCAGGATGGTAAATCTCTTTTTGACTATATCAGCCGAGAGGAACTGCACGCCTGCACTACCTGCAATGCCTGCGTGGAGGCTTGCCCGGTGCTCATCAATCCGTTGGAACCAATTTTGAAGATGCGGCGCTACGAAATTCTGACCGAATCGGCTGGACCCGCTGAGTGGATGCCTCTATTCAATAGCATTGAAAATGGCGGCTCGGCTTGGGCCATGAGTGTGGATCGGGATGCCTGGGCCAGAGAATAATATAAGTTATTTACTGACTTATTTAGCTATAATACAAGCATTTAAATGATTTTCATAATACACGCCAAAAGGAATCCAAAAGATTTTAATGATTTGGCAATGTGATAAAACAAGCATATGGCTGATTTTCCAATCAAAACCATGGCAGACTATGCCGCCGCCGGCGAGACACCGGAGATTTTATTTTGGGTAGGCTGTGCCGGAAGCTATGATTCCAGAGCACAAAAAGTAACGCTGGCTGTCGCCAAAATTTTGCACACGGTGGGTATTCGCTTTGCCATTCTTGGCAACGAGGAGAGTTGCACCGGCGACCCCGCGCGGCGGGCCGGCAATGAATTCTTGTTTCAAATGACGGCGCTACAAAATATTGAGACGCTCAAGATGTACCATGTGCAAAAGATTGTCACAGCATGCCCGCATTGTTTTAATACTTTAAAAAATGAATATCCGGCGCTGGGCGGTACATATGAGGTCATTCACCACACGCAATTGCTGCAGAAACTTATTGACGAGGGGCGCATCAAACTCAAAGAAGGCGGTACATTCAAAGGCAAACGCATCACGTACCACGATTCCTGCTACTTGGGGCGCGTGAATGGCATTTATGAAGCCCCACGGGCCGTACTCGCAGAGCTGGATAGCGACCTGGTGGAAATGAAACGCGCGCGCTCCAATGGCTTGTGCTGTGGCGCCGGCGGCTCGCAGATGTGGAAGGAAGATGAACCTGGCCAAAAGCGCATCAACATGGAACGGGCGGAGGAGGCACTTGCTACGAAAGCCGACATTATTGCCGTGAACTGCCCCTTCTGCCTCACCATGATGAGCGACGGCGTGAAGGCGAAAGACAAACAAGAGGAGGTCATGGTGTATGATTTGAGTGAGTTGATTGTTAATAATTTGTAAGGTAGTAAGCTACAAGCAACAAGCTACGAGATAAAAACAAATTTATGCGCAAAACAAATTTTAAATCTTTGCTCATTTGGCAAAGGGGAATGGCGATTGTAGATGCGGTTTACAAGTTTTGTGAAGAGCTACCAAGTTCGGAAAAGTATAATCTTATTTCACAATCTATCCGATGCGCCTGCTCTCTTCCATCCAATATTGCGGAAGGTTCAGGCAAAAGGAGTAGCCGAGAATTTGCAAGATACCTTGAAATAGCGCTCGGTTCAGCTTACGAATTGGAAACCCATTTATTAATTTGTCAGCGCCGTGGCTATGGAAATGCTGCGCTACTATCGAAAATTATTGCAAAAATTGCAGAAGAACAAAAAATGATTTATCGGTATCAAGAGAAATTAGAACAAGATTAATCTATAAAAGCTAATAAATTGTTACCTCGTTGCAATTTCAAATCTTGCAGCTTGTTGCTTGACACTTGCTGCCAAAATCAGAATAGATGACAAACTCAATAGCATTACCTCCCTCCACCCGCGTCTGGATTTACCAGAGCAATCAGCCTTTCGCCGCAAAGGATACAACCGACATCCGGCAGGCCGTACAAACCTTTGCGCAACAATGGGTTAGCCACAATCGCCAATTGCGCGCACATGCTGATATCTTACACGATCGCTTCATCGTATTGATGGTGGATGAAAGCCAAGCGGGCGCCAGCGGCTGCTCGATTGATAAATCGGTATATTTTTTGAAAGACCTGCAAGCGCAGTATGATGTGGATTTGTTCGATCGGATGCAATTTAGCTACTTAGATGGCGAGGTGGTGCAAACCGTCTCTAAAGATGCATTTCGCATGTTATATTTAGAAGGTAAAATTAATGATGAAACACCCGTTTTTGATACTTTAGTAAATAACAAGGGCGATTTTGATGCGTATTTTATAAAACCACTAAAAAAAAGTTGGCACAAGCGCATGATTTGATTTTTTTGAAAAACTGCCCTGAATACTTTATTTTCTTAGCATGGCAATCAATTCACCGACGCAACGCTGCCCACAATCGCAGCAAACGCGAATGATACCGCCAAACGTGGCTATACGGGGTCTGCACGGCACCAAACTGGCGGCGAATGGCTTCCACACCAGGTAACATGCTCCCTTCAAAGTCAAAAATAGACAAACCCAGCTTTTCCGATGTGTAGCGAATGGCATCATACACTAATAGAATGCCCCCACCGCTGCTGCGCTGTGCGGGGTCGTCACCAGAAAGGTGATAATAACTACGCTGCCTATCCCAGATCAAGTACGCGGCACTATACAACTTACCGGCAGCATCGCGGGCAAAAGTGATCCGGCGGGCGTTGTGGGCAGCCAGCGCTGCATCCTGTCGCAGAAACTGCTCGCGCGTGTATGGCGGCCGCAGCCCTTGTCGTTGAAAGCTCAGACGGTTTATTTCGTAAAACAAATCCGGTGCGTCTTCTTCGTCAATGGTCAAAAGCGCCTGTGCTTTCTGGATGTTGCGACGCATATTGCGATTGATATTATGAATGACAAATTCCGGCTGCTGAAGGTGTATAATATAAGTATAATACGTAGTTTGTTGATAATCATTCCAATAAAAAGGAAGCCAATTGGTTACATCAGGATGAAAATTCTGGTGGAACGCCTGTACGCGCGGCAGTTGCGACAGCAGTTCTGTGAGCAGACGATGCTGTGTGGTAAGGTCAACAGCATCCGCAAAAAAAGGCCCGAGGTACTTGCAAAAATGTGGCATTGTGATGTAGCGCAGCCCCCAGCGTTGCTTAACAAAATAAGGCAACACGGCCGCTACCCTGCCATTATCAATAGCCAAAGCAGCGCCCCAAGCACCATCCGTGCAAACCGCATCGAGGAACCAGGCTTGCGAAAACAGGGGTACTTGAGGATGCAGTTCGCAAAATTGCCGATAGACCTCGCGGGTATGCGCCATAGCTGCGTTCATGGGTTTTATTTTTTTGGCAATGCGTCAAACCGCTGGATGAGGTGTCGTAAATTTTTAATATTTACAATATCTGGAAAGTAAAACAGCCGATTTGACCCACTTGCCATTTTTTATCAAGCGCCAATTTGATAATTTAAACATTCATTTCATTCAGCAAATAATTCACATAATTAATTATTTTTTTTAATTTTTAAACTATTGATAATCATTTTATTGTAAATAAAAATACGGATATTTGAATCCCCATCTATAATTTACATTGCGAAAATATGCAGACTAAATAGCGATTGTTATTATAAAAATATTTTTAATAACAATACCCATCCGGTTATTAATACCGGTCCGAGTAGCCCAATTAGTAAGCCGCCAAAGCGAAAATCCGACTGCTGCAAATGCCCAGTACTGAAGGCAATAGCATTGGGCGGGGTGGACACCGGCAAAAGTAATGCCGCCGATGCGCAAAGCCCTACAATCATGGAGACTTCAAACACCTGGTCGTGCATTAAAATAGCCGCCACGGGTATGAGAATAGTGGAGGTAGCGGTGTTGGACATAATGTTGGAAAACAGCACCGTAATCAGACCAAACCCCAGCAATATCAGGGTTGTAGGCACGCCATCCATACGTACCAAGGAAATGTAATGCTCCGCTAAGCCGGTTTCGGTAATGGCTACGCCCAAAGATAAGCCGCCAGCTACGAGCATGAGCGTATCCCAGGGCAGGCCGCGCATATCTTCGGCACCTAAGATGCCCGTGATTGTCAGAAACACAATCGGAATAACGGATACGCCCGCTACTGGTATGCGATGCAGTGGACTGGTGAGCCACAACCCTAAGGTAACGACCAATGTAATGATCACAATACGTCGCTGCAGACGCACTTCGGCTGTGTGTGGAATATGCTCGTGATGAATCTTAATCGCCGCTACCTGTGGGGGGTAACGTCGAAGCAGTAATTTCCAAAAGGCAAAGGTGATGATCAGCGAAACCGGCACTCCATATGCCATCCATTCTACAAAATTGACCGATGCGCCATAAGCGCTCATAGCACCAGCGGCAATAGCGTTCGGCGGACTCCCAATGATGGTACCCATACCGCCCAGCGCCGCCGCCGTCGGGATGCCCAGCAGCATGGCTTTTTTAAAGGTGTCATTTTTGGCTAAGGTATCTAAAAAAGGCATGACCGAAGCAATCATCATTGCCGCTGTGGCTGTATTGGACATAATATTCGACAGTACCAAGGTCGTCAGCATGATACCAAGTAAAATACGGGAAGGGCTATTGCCAAAAAAGGAAGTAGCAAAGCGAAATAACATCCGATCCAATTGGGTACGACGCAACGCCTCTGCAATAAAAAAACCGCCCAACATCAGCCAGATCACTGGGCTGGCCCAAGTATTGACGTATTTGGAAACATCCTCTGGGTGCGTATTGAAATAGCTGCTACCCAGCATTGTTACCTGAAAACCAATGATTAATAAACCCACGGCAAAAGGCGGAATCGCTTCTAATAGCCACAAGCCCACTGAAAAATAAACCAGAAACAGTGTATAAACTGCTGATTGGGAAAAATTATCGGATTTGGTCACATTCGTTAGCCACAATGCAGCAAATAAGGCTACAAAAAAGAAGCCAATTTTTTCGCCAAAGAGCCATTTTAAGCCCTTTCGGAATAATTTTAAGGCATCAAATCTGGAATCCATATTTACAAAACCCTTATTATCAAACGATTATAATTTAAAGCTATGATGCAATAATCAATCACTGATGATATACCGCTTATCATTAATCAATATCCAGTTGCCGCCCACAGGTAAGAAGCCTCCTTCTGGGAAAACCTTCAAAAAGACAGATTCGTAAAAATGTTTAGTAGCATCTTGGTCGGCCGCAGTAGCCGTTAAGCGATTGTACAGCAAGCAAGCACCTGCATGAAGGCACTCGCGTAGGTCTTCCAGAAAGTCAATGGATTCAAACACTTTAGGGATTTGATCATCGAGAAAAATATCCATGCAAATTAGGTCGAACCGCTCCTGCGTGACCGCTACAAAAATCGAAGCATCGGCACAGATTAGATCAATAGGCGACTGCAAACCGGGCAGCACATAGCGCGCCGCCAGCTCTAGCACCACCTCATCCACCTCTATGGCGGTGTACGCATAATGGCGCTTCCATTTTTTTTCAAGCAACACCGGAATGCTCCCCATGCCAAAGCCAAGCAGTAGCACTTCTGTGCCTGGTAGCTGCTCCATGCGCAGGCGTTGGAAAGCTCGGTCAAAATTGCTGTACAAATCTGCGTAAGAGTACACCGCATGCGCCGCGCTCAACTGATAGCGCCCACGCCGCAGACTCACGTACAGGTGCGGATTGTGCGCACTGGCGGCACTTTCTATGTGTATCTCGGTCAGATAACTCAACCATCTTTTCCAGCGCGGCTCCCGCATGGGCATGTTTTTGCTTGAGCAATTATTGTAAATTAAAGTGTCATGATTCTAATCGAATGGGATATATCACTTTAGAAAAACATAATAACCGAAGCCTTAAAAATCATATAGCTTATATTTTTTAACCATAACCATATTGCTATCAATAATTTACTGGTTTTATTTTTCCCAGACGCGATATTTAGCTGAGTCTTCATAAATACGCAATAAAATCAAGCGATCTTCCACATCAAAGCTACGGTCGCGACGAGCCATCACACGCTCAATCGTTTCATAGGCTTTATCAATGCGAAAAGTCTGGTAGCCGGCGGCGCCGCCCCAAGCAAATGAAGGGATAAAATTGCGCGGATAGCCATCGCCAAAAACGTTCGCACACACCCCGACCACAGTACCGGTATTAAACATTGTATTAATGCCGCATTTGGCGTGGTCGCCCATCACCAACCCGCAGAACTGCTGCCCTGTGGGCGTGAAGCGTGCGGCGGGGTAATTCCAAAGCCGTACTTCGTCGTAGTTGTTTTTAAGATTGGAAGTATTGGTATCTGCGCCCAGATTGCACCACTCGCCGAGTACTGAGTTGCCCAGAAAGCCATCGTGCGCTTTGTTGGAGTAGCCGTTGAGTACCGAATTATTGACCTCCCCGCCTACTTTGCAATAAGGCCCGATAGTGGTAGGTCCATATATCTTAGCCCCCATTTTTAATATCGCACCTTCGCCCATTGCCAACCCGCCTCGAATGAGGCAACCTTCCATGATTTCTGCATTGGTGCCAATGTAAATAGGCCCTGTCGTGGCATTTAAAGTAGAAAATTCTACTTTGGCGCCGGGTTCCACAAAAATTTGTTCCTTGCCAATGCACCGATTCGTAGCGCTAATGGGTTGGGAAGTTCGCCCACGGGTAATTAGTTCAAAATCTTCACGCAGCGCCGCGTCATTAAGCCGATAAAAATCCCATAAATTATTGATTTTCAGACAGTTTGTGTTCTCAAGATCAAAGCCCCGCAGCTCACCAAAGTCCTCATCGTGCATCAGCCGTTCCATTTGTTCTTCATCAAGACGGGCAGCCACCAGTTCGTCCCCTTGCAAAAAAGCATCGCCTTTGTCCATTTGAGCTAACAGCCGGCACAATTGGTCGGAAGGCAGTACCGAACCATTAATGAGGAAATTGTCGTCCATGTATTCAATGGCGTACTTCTCTGCCAGATAATCCTGCGTAATATAGGAAACACGCGCGTTCATCCGGCGCTCCCACTTCTCGCGGATAGTGAGGATACCAATGCGCAATTCGCAGACCGGGCGCGTGTAAGTAAGTGGAAGTAAATGTTCACGAACTTCATTATCAAATAAAATAATATTTACCATAGCAGCTTTACTTTTGGGGTATCTTTTGTAAAGAACCGGTAAGATCAAGGCACATAATACAAAAAAAGTCCCAATCAACAGTTGACGGGGACTTTTTTTTACCAGATGGGTAACAGAAATTAGGAATTTTTAGCAAACTTGGAGTTGGCAAATTTTTTGTTGAATTTGTCAATCCGGCCAGCTGTATCCACAAATTTCATTTTACCCGTAAAAAATGGATGCGAGTAACTTGAAATTTCTAACTTCACCAATGGATAATCCTTGCCATCTTCCCAGGTAATTGTTTCCCGAGTTGGCGCGCAGGAGCGCGTCAGGAATGTATCGCCGCTTGAGAAATCTTTGAAAACTACCAATCTGTAGCTCTCCGGATGAATATTTTTTTTCATAATCGCTCGTCTTTTCTTAAATTGGAATGCAAATGTACGTTTTTTCTTTTTAAAAAGAAAGCGCTACAACATTTTTTTGTTCTTGCTTCAACGCAACAGCAAATTTTTCATATCCACCTGACTACGCACGATCTCCTCTATTTTATCTATGGGTACGCGTTCCTGCTGCATCGAGTCGCGCTCACGAAGGGTCACGGTATTGTCTTCAA
>CALMSP010000156.1 GCA_937872405.1 uncultured Saprospiraceae bacterium
TGCTCAACTTTTTGAGCTTATTTTTTGAAATTGGACTTTTGTCCTGTACTTAGAATTTTTTTACCT
The DNA here is from genome assembly GCA_937872405.1 of uncultured Saprospiraceae bacterium. GTDB lineage: Bacteria > Bacteroidota > Bacteroidia > Chitinophagales > Saprospiraceae > JADJNW01. The sequence goes on from CALMSP010000156.1 coordinate 67, forward strand.
CTAAAAGACATAAATTTAAAGGGTAGGATAATTAAAAAAGATGCCTAGATCAAAGGCACAGACGTCTATTTTCCTATACAATTAGCAGCAGATTTGGAAGTCTATGAAATTAGATTTGAAGATGTCATATATTGCAAAGGTAAAGTTGTTTTATTTAGTTCTACTTTACTAAATGAAGTTTTTTCAAGACATCAAAAATCTTGAAAGATTAAAGTTTCTATTTATCTGATTTTAAACTAAATGATTTGCATTATTTCATGAGGTTTCATTTAGCCCGCCGCTTCAAGTGCTGCTTCAGATTTTTTTATAAAATACAAAAAACGGACGGGAAATTGGCAAATTAGTCCCATTTTTGTGTCGTCAATGTTTGCTTTCAATAAATGTTTATCCGCTTATGCTTATCCGGCAAAATCCAACCCAAACGCAAGCTTGGAACAGCTTGCAGGCGCATTACGATGCCGTCCGACACACGCACATGAAGACGCTTTTTGCTGAGAATCCGCGCCGTTTTGAGCAGTTTTCAAGGCGTTGGGAAGAGTTGGTTCTTGATTTTTCTAAAAATATAATCACCACCGAAACCTTGCAGCTATTGCTGGAGTTGGCCCATGAGATGCGGGTGCCGGAGGCTATTGAGCAGATGTTTGCGGGCGCGCCGATCAACGAAACGGAAAATCGTGCTGTGCTGCATATTGCCTTGCGCAATTGCTCCAATCGCCCTATTCATGTGCATGGCGAAAATGTAATGCCAGCGGTCAGTAGGGTCTTAGCGCGCATGGATGACTTTTCCAACAAGGTGCTTTCTGGCGAATGGCGCGGCTACACTGGCCAGCGTATTACAACCATTGTAAATATTGGTATCGGTGGCTCCGATCTTGGCCCGCTCATGGTTTGTGAAGCGCTCAAGCCCTACTGGCGGCAGGATATGCAGGTGCATTTTGTATCGAATGTGGATGGTACGCACATTGCCGAAACGCTGAAAAAGGTGAACCCAGAGACCACTTTGTTTTTGATCGCCTCCAAAACGTTTACTACCCAAGAGACCATGGCGAATGCCCACACGGCACGGCAGTGGTTTTTACAACATGCGGTGGAGGAAGCGTACATCGCACAGCATTTTGCAGCACTCTCCACCAATACAGTTGCGGTGCAAGCCTTTGGCATTGCCCCAGAGAATATGTTTGAATTTTGGGACTGGGTGGGTGGTCGCTATTCACTCACCTCTGCCATTGGCTTATCTATTGCTTGTACAATCGGTTTCGAGCATTTCAAGGCACTACTGGAAGGATTTCATGCTATGGATGAGCATTTTAGAACAGCTCCTCTCGCTGACAACCTGCCTGTTATATTGGCGCTAATTGGCATTTGGTATGTCAATTTTTTCAAAGCGGAATCAGAAGCCATTTTGCCATACGATCAATATTTGCATCGCTTTGCTGCTTATTTTCAGCAAGGCAATATGGAAAGTAACGGCAAATGTGTTGGCCGCGACGGGCTGCCTGTATCTTATCATACGGGCCCTATCATTTGGGGCGAACCGGGCACCAATGGTCAGCATGCATTTTATCAATTGATTCATCAAGGTACACGACTAATTCCTTGCGATTTTATTGCTCCAGCTATCTCGCACAATCCAATTAATGATCATCATACGATGCTGTTGTCCAACTTTTTTGCACAAACCGAAGCGCTGCTGATGGGCAAAACGGAAGCTGAAGTGCGCGACGAGTTGGCTGCCGCCGGTAAATCGGATGCTGAAATTGCATTTTTGACACCTTTTAAAGTATTTAGTGGCAACAAACCTTCCAATTCTATCTTGGTCAAACAGATCACGCCGCATACCCTCGGCAGCCTAATTGCATTATATGAGCATAAAATTTTTGTACAAGGCGTTATTTGGGATATTTTCAGTTTTGATCAGTGGGGGGTAGAATTGGGTAAACAATTAGCGCAGAAAATTCTGCCGGAACTGCAATCTGATACCCCTGTAAGCGGGCATGACAGCTCTACGAATGGACTTATCAATGCCTATAAAAAAATGCGCGAATCTTAAAATGAAGCCTCTACCCGAGACAACAAGCGAAAGCCCTGCTATCTTATATTGATAACAGGGCTTTATGTTTATGATATAAATTTTACATTATTGTAATCAAAACGAAATAAAGCAACCGTTTTTATGCATAAGCGATGCTATCTGTAAGCATCATTTTGGGTTGTGTTGCGATTCGAATTGATTTCTACGCTCGGAATGGGGAATATCTGGCGGCGCGCATCCGTAAGTGCTGCTGGTGCCCCCGGAGAATTCTTGCGTGGCACAGAAGCTAATACTTGTAAGGCTTTGCCCGTGCGTACCAGGTCAAACCAACGCTGCCCTTCAAAGGCAAATTCCACCTTGCGTTCGTTGAGGATGTCGTCAATATTATTGATAGCATCCAGCGGTGGCAGTTTTGCGCGCGTGCGCACAGCGTTCAGGTCATTCACCGCATCGCCTTTGCCTGTAAGAAATTTTGCTTCGGCGCGAATGAGGTACATTTCAGCGATCCGCAATACATGCACATTGTCAATATTACCAGCTTTGATGTACTTCGTTGGGTAGAAAAATCTGGCTACATTGTCAAAGGCATAGAGCTTTTTCCGATCGTCGGTATCGCTTATAGCGTTATAAAATTCTTCATGCGCTGCCAATTCGCCACGGCCACCTATAGCGCCCGGCACATACCAGAAGCGAACGGTACTTTGGTCTGTATTGTCGAATTGCATTTCAAAAATGGATTCCGCCGTGTTCTTACTCGAAAAAATCGTAGTATAATCTGCTACCAACTGGAATTTAGTGTCGCTAATTACCTGTGTAGCAAAGTTTTCGGCCTGCTCGTAGTTTTTCAAATAAAGATGATACCGTGCCAACAATGCCCTTGCAGCTGCTTTGGTAAGGCGAGCAGGGCCGCCGGTATCCGGTAGCAGGTTGAGTGCTTGTTGTAGGTCGGTGCCAATTTGTGCATACGTTTCTTGCAAAGAAGCACGAGGCAGCTCCACCGCCTGGCGCGCTGGCTCCAAGGGCAGTGAAATACCTTGATTGCCATAAACACCAGGAATACCGCCCCAGATTAATGCCGCATCAAAAAAAGCAAGGGCACGCGCAAAATGCGCTTCGCCGAGCGCGCGGTCCTTCTGTGCTTGGGTAGCATCGGCTACATTGGGCGCACCTGCAATGATGTTATTTGCTTGATTAACAACCTGATAGATGAAAGAAAACAGATCGCGCACTTCATTATTATCAGGGCTGATGGCATAGGTATCCATTTCCCGATAGAAATCCCAAGTGCCTACACTTTGCGAAATATCACTCGATACATCGCCTAAGAAAAAGGATTTACCATTGTAATAGCCCGTTTGCAAGCGATCGTACAAGCCATTGACGGCAGCCGTTAATGCACCTGCATTTGAGATAGCCACCCCATCAGAGATAGCGGCTTCTGGCTCTACGTCGAACACATTGCAAGCGTATGCGAACGAAGAGATCAGCAGAATATATATTATTTTTTTCATAAATGTTTTAATTTTAAAATGGTCAAAAAACACTTCAACTTACTCATTATCAGAAGTTTACACTGACACCTCCCGTAAGAATTCTAGGATTGGGGAAGGTAAAGAATTCGATACCCTGCGTTAGGGTATTGGCTGCCGTACCCGTCAATTCAGGATCAAGCCCACTGTACTTGGTAAATGTGAGCACATTTTGACCAGTCAAATAGACACGGAACTTCTGCATACCCAACTTGCGCGTCAAAGTGGATGGCAAAGTATAGCCAATCACCACGTTTTTCAGGCGCACGTAGGAACCATCTTCCACCAAGCGCGAGGGGCGAAGGCGGGCCGCATAGTTTTGGCAGGGCTCATCCTGGGCAAATCGGTAATGTCCCCGGGGTTTTGCCAACGGTAAAGCTGGCTCTTCAGATAGCCCGTGTTGCGAGTACCGCCATGCTCCATGAAGAAGCGCGTCCAGTAGAGTTGTTCATTGCCAAGGCTGTATTGCCAGAACATGGTAAAGTCAAAATTCTTGAAACGCATGGTGCTATTGACCCCGCCGAATAAGTCAGGCTGAGCATTCCCTACAAAGAAACGGTCGCGACCAGGTACAAACTGTTCGGTGCGAGAGTCGCCATTTACAGTTCTCCAAATCACATCACCAGTTTGTGGATCAACGCCCAACTGCTCATGGAACCAATAAGAAAAGAGCGGAATCCCTTCTTCTAAGCGGAATGGGCTACGATTGTAAACTTCTATCGGAGCAAATAACTTGCGAGCCACCGCTTTATTGTGCGCCATATTCAGATCAATTGTCCAAGAAAAGTCTTTGTTTTCAAATACTTTGGCATTGATGCCAAGTTCCCAACCTGTGTTTTCGGTTTCGCCAAAATTCTGGAACTGACTAGTAAAGCCGGTAGTACGAGGCAGTGGCACGTCCAAAAGTAGGTCGCGGGTGTATTTGTTGTACCAGTCAGCAGTAAAAACGAGGCGCTCATTAAAAATACCGAGGTCTAAACCAATGTCAATTTGCGTAGTTTCTTCCCATTTCAAATTCGGGTTGGCTAATTGCAAGGGGCGTGTACCAGGTGCGGTGGTATAATTGGCGCCGCCCGTCCAGAGGCCGCGAGCGGCAAAGTCATCAATACCGTTTTGGTTACCTGTAATACCATAGCTGGCGCGCAGTTTCAGTTCGTTGATGAAGGAATTGTCTTTCAGGAATTTCTCCTCCGACAAACGCCAAGCAGCCCCGATGGAAGGAAAAGTACCCCAGCGATTGGTTTCACCGAAACGCGAAGAACCATCGTGACGCACATTGACGGTTACGATATACTTGCCCGCAAAGTCGTAATTGATGCGACCAAAGAAAGAGGCAATGGCCCATTCGGTAGCCGAAGAGGAGGCTCGCTGCACAGCCGCAGAAGTGATGCGGCGGAAGTCATTGCTGGGAAACTGTTCGCTAATGGCTCGTGTAATTTCATTGCCAGAAGTTTGCACCGATTGTCCGCCCAGTACGGTCAGGTAGTGCTCACCGCCAAGGCTTTTTTGGAAAGTAAGAATGTTTTCCCAGATTAGGTTGTCATCCAGCGTTACAGAAGAGCGGCCCAAGCCATTTACTGGCGCCCCAGTGTTCATTTGTGTAGGGAAATACGCATCTTCTTTTATTTGATTGTAATCCATGCTGGCGCTAGTCTTGAAGCGAAATGCGCGCGTGATTTCCCATTCGCCGTACACATTGGCTAATACCCGATTTACGTTCATTTGCAAATCCTGAAAATCCACTACTGCAATCGGGTTTTCAAAAATAGAAAACTTGGTAAGACGGCCATCCGGCTGGTAAGGAGAGATATTGGGCGGCAGGAAATAAGCGCCCCCCATAGCACCATTGATATTATCGTCATTGTTGGCACGCAAGCGCTTGTTGCGGGAGTAAAGGATGCTGGTACCAAATTTAATTTTATCGGTTGCATTGAAGTCCAGATTCACCCGACCAGTAGTACGAGTAAATTGGTTATTTTTCAAGATACCATCCTGCTGAAACTGGTTGCCACTGATGAAATAGCGTACTCGATCCGTACCGCCAGAGATGGACAAATCAACGTTGTTCATGGGCGCATTGTCGCGGAAAATCAAGCTATTCCAGTCGGTATCAATGCCGCCGCTGCCTGGGTTCGGATAAGGCAATGTAGCTGCGTTGCGTTGGCGCGCCGCATCATTCATCAATTCTTCAAATTCGCGCGCATTCACCAGCAAGTCAGAGGGGCTGCGCCACAAATTCTGAACCCCAGAATACACATTAAGTGTTACACGAGCATTCTGGCTTTTTTTACCGCGCTTCGTCGTGATGAGCACTACACCATTAGCAGCCCGTGCCCCGTAGATAGCGGTGGCCGAAGCATCTTTCAGAATTTCTACGGATTCGATGTCAGCAGGGTTTAGGTCTGCCAGCGGGTTGGTACGTTGCCCCCCTACTCCTTCTGATTCTAAGGGAGTGGATACCACGGGGATACCGTCAATGACATACAGCGGATCGTTGCTGGCAGTCAACGAGGTGGTACCACGTACCCGCACAAACATGCCACCACCTGGTGTGCCAGAGTTGGAACTAATCTGTACCCCTGCGGCACGGCCTTGTACCAATTGATCCACACTGG
>CALMSP010000157.1 GCA_937872405.1 uncultured Saprospiraceae bacterium
TGGAGCAGCAGTTTCTGCCAGTGGAGCGGTTTCGGGAGCAGTTAATTAGGATATTAGGATATTAGGATATTAGGATATTGGGGGATTGGGATATTGGGATATTGGGAAGTAATTGATTTTCAAGTTTTTAGCTTGGGATTTATGATTTGTAATTACATGGATGTTTAGCTATTGTTATGCGATTTATTTACTTGATTTTAAAAGTTATTACCAAAGTTGCATTATGGATTTACTTCTCGGAGACGAAGGTAAAGCATCGGGCGCGGCTGCATTTTAAAGGCCCGGCAATTGTTGTATCGAATCATCCGAATACGCTGATGGATGTGCTCAATGTGGCGGCAAGGGCGCGTGAGCAATTTCACTTCCTGGCGAATGCGGGGTTATTCAAAAGTAAATTTGGCAACTGGTTTTTTAATACTTTTTATTGCATTCCTATCGAGCGCATACTGGATGCCAATGGCAAGCCAATCAACAATGCTGCGAATTTTGCGCGTGCCAATCAGCATTTGGCGCAAGGTGGCACATTGTACATTGCCCCAGAAGGTACCAGTTGGATGAAGCGACACCTGCATCCGCTCAAAACGGGCACGGCGCGCATCGCTTTCAGTGCGGAAAGCGCTCACAATTATCAATTGGATCTAAAAATTATACCCGTGGGATTGAATTATAGCGATCCTACAGTCTTTCGTAGTCAGTTGTTTATATATACTGGTGAACCTTTATATGTTCGAGACTTTCAAGCAGCCTATGCCCAAGATCCTATCGGAATGGTGCGCGAAGTGACCCAAATCTTAGAGGAACATTTGCGTCCATTGATGTTGCATACGGCGGATGATGCGGAAGACGAACGCTTGCACCGCTTAGAAACAATGCTGCAAAATGAAAAACCGCTCGATTTAGAAGGACAATTTGAGCGTAGCAAGGCGCTGTTGGAGCAATTGCAACAATTACAACAGAAAGAGCCCAAACGCTACGCGCACCTTCAGGAAGCAATAAATGATTATTATGAAAAATTGGACAAGTGCAAACTAAAAGATATTGCAATTACTAAATACAACATAGCTCTTTTCTGGCTTTCATTACCTATTCACATCATAAGTGCGCCATTTTTTTTATACGGATATATTAATCATATACTCCCGGCCTGGATACCGCCATTAGTTATGCGCTATATGATGCGCCGTGCCAACTTATACATTGGATACAGCTCTACGGTGAAATTCGCTTTGGGGGTCTTTCTTTTTCCTTTATTTTACTGGCTTCAGAGCGAATTAGTAGCTTTCCTGTGCTCGGAGCGCCTATCTTGGTGGTATTTGCTGAGCCTGCCGATTGCCGGTTTATTTACTTTATATTATCAACCGATTGTCGGTCGTTGGCTGGCAAGGTTTCGAGGTATGATACATCCGCAGACCCGCACGCTGCGTACCCAACGGATGCATATTATGCAACATCTGCCTATAATTTGATTTTTTATTTACCATGTATCATTTTATATCATTCCCAATGGAATAAGATGCTTTTTTGCTCTTAATGCTTTGTTTTTCAATGTTTTATAAAACCAAAAACACACTGCGCTGTTTGCAAAATCTTTTGTAGCTTTCGCAAATATTTCATTATAAAATCGAAAATCTTTACACAATAAGTTGCCCAAACCGCTCCTGAAAGCCTGCGATGCCCTGCAAACCACCGGTGTGAATGGCCAAAATGGTGCTGCCCGGTGGAAAAAAATCCTTTTGAATCAAATCAAATAAGCCATAAAACAGCTTTCCGGTGTAAATAGGTTCGAGCGGAATATTAAAATCCGCTTTAAAACGGTTCATAAAATGAATTAATGCTATTGAAAATTTAGCATATCCGCCAAAATGATAATCATATTGCAATTCAAAAACAGGTAATGCCCCAGTGGTGGTATCCGATAGGAGGCGCTCGATATCGCGTTGTAAAAAATCGCCTTTCAGCACCGGAAAACCAATCAAACGGCTGGCACCATGTAGCTTTTGAGCTATGCCCGCCAGCGTTCCTCCCGTGCCACAAGCCACCGCCAGGTGCGTCGGAAAATCGGATTGGAGTTGTGCTTGTATTTCGCTGACTATTTCCGCGCAGCCCTTCAGAGCCAAGGCATTGGATCCGCCTTCCGGCAGTAGGTAAAATTTGCCAAACCGCGCCTGGAGCACTGATAGGAAATCGGGCTGATCCTTTTGGCGATAATCGGTTCTGGAAACAAAATGCAGGTGCATGCCACATTGCCGGCAAAAACGGAGCGTAGGATTGTCCACTTCTTCCCCTCGCACCATGCCAATAGTCTGAAAATCAAAGGCTTGTCCGGCTTCTGCTACAGCCGCAAGATGATTAGAAAAAGCACCGCCAAAGCTGAGCAAGCTGCCCTGCCCTTGGCGGTGTGCCTCTTGTATGTTGTATTGCAACTTGCGCCATTTGTTGCCACAAAAAGCGCTTGCCGAATGCAGCCGGAGCAAATCGTCTCTTTTTACCAGCAGCCGGACGCGCTTTTGACGCAGGCAATCATGTTGTAATTCCTGAATAGGGCTTGGCACATGCTCGTTTAGCAGCACATTCATAAATGATAGATTACCCACAAGCGTAATCCGTTGTTTATCAATTATTTAACGGTATTAAGTGGCATCAAATGTTTTTGGGCCATGTGCATCCGGGTAGCCATCATCATCCACCTGATGGCTTTTAGGTGGCGTATTAAGCACCTTAAAGAAAAAGTAAATAGTAATGGCGGTCACAGTAATATTGGCGACCAGATACATAATTAAAGCGGATGTATTCATGATGTAAACCTCCCTTCTTTTAAGCGTTTGCGATAAGCATAATTAACAACCAGTGCAATGGCGATCCAGATGCCCAGCAGCAAAGCTCTGGAGGCATGTACTTGCCAAGGGTATTCGCCCGTGATCTGTGCCCAGATACCCGGTAAGCTACCGATGAATACGAAACCGATTAGCAAGGGTGTAATATATTTAATGATATATTTGAAAATAATGGGCACTTTGATGTCGGCGCCATCATTAATTTCCTTCCAGCCTTTGTCAATACCAAATACCCAAGCAAACAGGATAATTTCGAATAAAGCAAATATGACAAGCGACACCGTGCCGACCCAGTAGTCATATTCATCGAATACACCTTGATTGAAAAAGATAACCGTAGGCAGGCCAAGCAACAATACCATGAATCCGAAGGCCCAAGCTGCCGGCTGCCGGCGCCAGTTGAATTCGTCCTGCAAAAAGCCTACTATAGGCGTACCCATAGCCAGCGAGGACGTGATACCCGCAAAAAATAGTAAGCCAAACCAAAACACCCCCGCCAGTACACTCAGCACGGGGCCCCACTGCTGAAATAGGTAAGGCAAGGTACGAAAGCCAAGCCCCAAGCCACCGGCGCGATTCACCAACTCAATCATGCCATCAATACCAAAATAGCCCACCGTGATAGGAATGACAACGGCACCCCCCAGTACAACTTCTACGAATTCGTTCATCCAGCCAGCACTCATAGCGTTCAGCGCTACATCGTCTTTAGCGCGCAGGTACGAAGCGTAGCAATGGATACTCCCCATGCCCACCGAGAGGGTGAAGAAAATCTGTCCGGCTGCGGCCAGCCACACGCTTGGCGTCCAGATAGATTTGAAGTCGGGCGTCCAGAGGTAGTTCAAACCGTCCGTACCGTTGGCAATAGCACCTTGGCTACCTGTTTTCAATGTAACCGCTCGGATAGCCAGGATAATGCCAAAGAGGATCAGCAGCGGCATACCAATTTTGGCGACTTTTTCAATGCCACCACTCAAGCCACGCGACAAAATATATGTATTTAAAATCAAGCATAATACCCAGAATATCACAGCTTCATAAGGGATACCCGTGGTTGTGGTATTTAAAGTAGTATAATTGCTAAAAAAATCGGCAACGCCATCCTGATTGAGCGTACTGAATGTACCAACCAACGAATGGTAGATGTAAGCAACCGTCCAACTTTCCAGATAACAATAGTAGGCTGCCACCGCCAAGTTGGTGAATAACCCAAATACACCAATGTACTTCCAGAAGTTCTGCTTGGTCATAGAGTCTAAGATGAAAGGCGTACTGTGGTGACCATACTTGCCGCCGAAGCGCCCCATAGACCATTCTACAAACAAAAGCGGAAGCCCCATAAGTAAAAAACAAGTGAGATAAGGGATAATGAAAGAGCCGCCACCATTCTGGATAGCCTGCACCGGGAAACGCAGGAAATTACCTAACCCCACGGCATTGCCGGCCATAGCCAGTACGAGACCAACGCGCGAACCCCAGGATTCCGTGTTTGTTGACATACGAGTTTTAGTTATTTGTTGTTATTTGATAATCAGCGACTTGTGCAAATATTTTGTTAATTTGCCGCTGGCATCCTTTTTATTTGGCGTTAAAGGTAAAAACTTTGTTTTGGATTTATGTTCTTTCGCTTTGGAAAAACATTACAAAACATCGCGTTAAGGTGCAAGGCATATCGAAGCGATGTAGGCTGTATCCAAAAATCTTTTGCATATTTGCATTCAAAAAAAGGGATGTTTATTGTGCTAATTGCTATAGTTTGGGGGCTTTTCGGGGCGATGCTATTCCTAAATATTTACTTTCGCGTGCGGGTATTCAAAGTGTATAAAAAACTGATACAGAATCGGGTGGAGTTTGGGGCTGCGCATATTTTTAATCGCGAAAGGATGGAGCAAGAAATTTATCCGAAATACCCGCCGCATCTGCGCACCGACATTGAGACCTTTGTGTCGCATATCCGCTATTCTATGCGCATAGCTACCGTGCTGATTGCGCTTATTACACTTTTTGGTGCTATTTTGATGTATTTTAAATAAAACCGAATTGCATGATGCACCGGAAATAGCATATTGTCAGCCATCAAACCATTTTTATCACTCCGAAAATATTTTTCCACATTTTTCCTGTACTTTTACCAGAAATAGACAAATCATGCCGATCGCATTGATTTTGTGCGACTTAAAAATTGTATAAAATGCTGAAAATCGCAGTTTTAGGCGCTGGGCATCTCGGTAAGATACATATTCGTTGCATTCAAATGGCGAACGAATTGTACAACTTAGTAGGTTTTTATGACCCCGACGACCACCATGCCCAGCAGGCGATCGCGCAATTCGGCGTGCATCGGTTTGACAGTGTAGAAGCACTGCTGGCTGCCGCCGATGTGGTAGATATTGTGACGCCTACGTCCACGCATTTTGCCTTGGCAGCTCAGGCTATCCGCGCGGGCAAGCATATTTTTATCGAAAAGCCACTTACTCGTACCCTAACAGAAGCAGAAGACCTCATGGCGCTTGCTCGTCAGCATCGCATCAAGGCGCAAGTTGGGCACGTTGAGCGCTTCAATCCAGCGCTATTAGCCTTGGAAGATATGCCCTTAGAGCCTATGTTTATTGAGGCGCACCGCTTGGCCGCATTCAACCCTCGTGGTACAGATGTTTCCGTCGTGTTGGATTTAATGATTCACGATCTGGACATTGTGCTAAGCATGGTCAAATCGGAGGTACAACACATCCATGCCAGCGGCGTGGCAGTCGTGAGCGAAACGCCCGATATTGCTAATGCCCGCTTAGAATTTACCAATGGTTGTGTGGCCAATCTGACCGCCAGCCGTATTTCGCTCAAGCAAATGCGCAAGGTGCGGCTATTTCAGCGCGATGCCTACATCAGTCTTGATTTTCTGGATAAGCAGGCGCAAATTGTACGCTTATATGATAAAAATGCACCCAATGTGCCCGCCGATGCGAATCTGATGGAATTGGACACCAATGCCGGTAGCAAGCTCATCCACTTGTATGCGCCGGAGATAGAGCCTGTCAATGCGATCAAGATGGAATTAGAGACTTTTGGTCGAAGCATTTTGCAGAATACAGTGCCCAAAGTGCCCATAGAAGACGGCTACAACGCACTGAAAGTAGCCCAAAATATTATTGAAGACATCGAGCGACGCATGACGATACTACAATAAAACGTGTGGCGGCGCAGTGCTGCCATGGTGGTATTTGTAAAATGAAAAAGGACGTGTTACATGATGCGAAAAAAGCATACGATTGCTTATCTTATTGGTTTTCAATGGCTACTACTGTCTGCCTGCGATATTATCAATCCGCCAGAAGCCATTCCTGCGTATATTTATGTGCCAGGTTTTGAGGTGAATATTCCATCATCGCAAGGATCGGCGTCCACGCGCATCACGGAAGTCTGGCTCAGTGTAAATGACAATTTTTTGGGTGCCTACAGCCTGCCTGCACTCATTCCGATTCTGGAAGAGGGCCCTCAAAACATTACACTGGAAGCCGGCATCAAAGAAAATGGCATCAATGCCACCCCCGATATATATCCCTTCTATCGCCCTTGGGAAATGCGCATAAACTTGCGCCCGAATGAAGTGGATACCCTGCGCCCCGTGGTTGGGTATCGCAATGAAGCCCGTTTTGCCTTCATTGAGCCTTTTGAAAATGCGAACCATATTTTTCAGGAGTTGCGCGCAGGCACGAATTTCAATCGAATTCAAATTGTACGCGAGAACGCCTTTGAGGGTAATTCAGCGCTCATAGAGCTGAACGAAGACAATCCGCTAGTTGAAATTGGTACATCGAGGCGCTTCAGCGATTTGACCACCAGGGGGTTTGTTGTGTATATGGAAATGAATTACCGCTCGGATGTAGATGTTATTTTTGGCGTTCAGGGCTACAAAAATGGCTTGCCGGGCACGGCTTTTTTTGATCCGGGTTTTACGGCGCGCGGCGATTGGAACAAAATTTATTTCAATATGAGCCCTTTGTTTTTTGGCGGCGATTTTGACGAATTTCAAATTCTGATTCAAACGCTATTGCCAGCCAACAATGGCGCATTTACTAAAACCAAAGCCAGTATATGGTTGGACAACATCAAACTGGTTCATTTCTAAAGGTGAATGGGCAGCTTAAAACGACATCCGTAGATGACCACCTGCATATGACTCGCAAGCGACAGTGGCATACCCTATTGTATCGGGTGGCCGACTTCCTCACGGCTATGCTGGCTTGGGCTTTGTTTTTTTTGCACCGCCGCAATATGGAAGGCACCTTAGATGCCCAGGGCGCCCTCGCTGATCCTAATTTTTGGTATGGGGTGCTGCTGATTCCGATTGGTTGGTTTTTATTTTACGCTATTTTTGACCATTACAACGACATCTATCGCCTGTCGCGGCTGGCTACTTTTACCCGCACTTTTTTTCTCAGCCTTTTTGGCGTCACTTTCTTGTTTTTTACGCTCATACTCGACGACTTTGTTACCAATTACACCACCTATTATCGTTCTTTTTTTACCCTGCTGCTGCTGCACTTCACCCTGACCGTTACGGTGCGTATGATACTGCTCACCCGTGCCAGCCGGCGCCTGAAGTCGGGTCAGATTACTTACAACACCATCATTATTGGTGGCAACCAAAACGCGCTGGAATTATACGGCGAGATTAGTAGCCGCGAGAAAGGACTTGGGCATCGGTTCATCGGATTTATTGACGCCAATGGTCAAAGTGCGAATGAACTGAGTGCGCATCTGCTTAATTTGGGTAAGATTGATAATTTGGCTCATATTATTCGGGAGCAACATATAGAAGAAGCTATCATTGCGTTGGAGACTACCGAGCATGACAAAGCCCGCCAAATTTTGAATGTGTTATTCGACTTTGACAAGCAGGTATTGGTCAAAATCATACCTGATATGTACGACATCATGCTTGGCAATGTGCAGATGAACCACGTTTACGGGGCGGTACTCATCGAAATCCGTCAGGAGCTGATGCCCCGCTGGCAGCGCTTGGTGAAGCGTTTGATTGATATTGGGGTATCTATTGTGCTGCTGGCCTTGCTCTGGCCCTTGTACTTGTACATCGCTATCCGGGTGAAACTGGGGTCGCCGGGGGCCATTTTTTTTCAACAGGAACGCATAGGACTGAACGGGCGCCCTTTTCTGATTTATAAATTCCGCTCCATGTACACCGACGCCGAGAAGCACGGGCCGCAACTTTCGCACGATGGCGATAACCGCTGTACCCCCTGGGGGGCTGTGATGCGCAAATGGCGATTAGATGAGTTGCCACAATTTTGGAATGTATTGAAAGGCGATATGAGCATTGTTGGCCCGCGCCCCGAGCGCCAGTATTACATTGATCTCATCAGTGCCCGCGCACCGCACTATAAGCACCTGCTCAAGGTACGCCCCGGCATCACCTCGTGGGGGCAGGTGAAGTATGGCTACGCTTCCAACGTAGAACAGATGATTCAGCGCCTCAAGTTTGATTTGCTTTACATAGAAAATATGTCCTTAGCGCTCGATTTTAAAATCATGTTTTACACGGTATTAGTGCTATTGCAAGGTAAAGGAAAGTGAAGAACGGCACACCGCTGCCATGCAGACATTCAACCTATCGGAACGTCTCATATTTAACATTTGTTTTAATATAACTACTTGATAATCAAAATTAAAAACATATAAATTTCGCTTTTTTTGTGGTATCACTGACCAAAGTCAGAGTACAGGAGTGAGGTTTGTCATTTCATGTTAGGTAGAGAAATGACATTTTTGTCATAATCAAACTGACCAAATTATGACAACGCTCAATCCATCCATGAAGGAGCATCTCGCAGTACCGTCGCCGCTTCATTTTCAGCAGGCAGTTGCGGCCATCGCTTTAGGCGAAGCAGATGCGGATTTCCTGCATTACCTACAATTTTTTACCAGCCAGGTGCCGGTGAAAAATATGAATTTCCTGCACGTACTGCCAGAATTCAATCTGTTGCGGGCATTTTTTGGCAGTGGCAGCGAAAGTATGATTAGCAACTTTGAGTTGAACGACGAAGTGGTGCGTGAAATGGAAACGAAGATTAAAGCAACGCTCAACAATGCCAACATCGAGCAAATCCGTTTTGGCGTGCGCGAAGGAAACCCGCTGGAAGAACTGCTAAAAGAAGCAGCCGACAACCAAGCCGATTTGGTGTTGATTGGGCAAAAAAGTTCCAGAAGTCAACATGGCATCTTAGCGCGCAACTTGGCTCGCAAGGTTACCTGCCATGCGCTGGTGGTACCCGAAGCAGCGAAGGATCGCCTCGATAAAATTATGGTGCCGATTGACTTTTCACCCAATGCCCTCAAGGCTTTCCTGATGGCGCTGGCACTCAACAAATGCTTGGCAAAACCCGCACAGATCATCTGTGTGAATGTATATGAAACGCCCAGCATGGCAGCTTATCGCATCGGCAAGACGCCAGAAGAAATCAAAGCCATAATAGAAGAAGACCGACATGCTGCTTTCCGCGATTTTCTGCGCACCTACGCCCCAGAAGAAACCGACCATATCCAAACGGTGCTCATCGAAAATGTGGTCGGCGATATTGGCATGTACCTGCTCGATTATGCTTACGATAAGGGCGTTGACTTCATCATCACCGGCGCCAAAGGGCACTCCAAAGTAGAACTCTTGCTGTTGGGCAGCGTCACCGAGCGCCTACTGGCGGATAATGACGCGATCCCAACCTTGATTGTAAAATAAACGCTGAAAATTGTCGGTACGATTCAACGCACGCCTGTACCGGCTACTTTAATTGCCGTAGTAATGGAGCCGCACTTTAAGAGCATGTTTAAATTTCATACTTTGGTCTGCAAATGTTCATCTATGGAA
>CALMSP010000158.1 GCA_937872405.1 uncultured Saprospiraceae bacterium
TCCATAGATGAACATTTGCAGACCAAAGTATGAAATTTAAACATGCTCTAAATAAGAGTGCCCATCCATTGCCAAAAATGGATGGAACAAATTTCAAAAAGAGGCATCGTGCGCTAACCAATCCGAATAGAGCAGCCCAATCAGTTGTACCACGTATTAATAGTGGATGTGCCACGTATTTTCCGTTTGTAGAAGCATCTATTAAAAATGTTGTTGCGTGCGCTGGCGATTGGCTTTTTGCTATTTACTGCAACATGATACCGTTTTTTGATTCATAAGCCCGTTTGGGGATTATTTTATAAAAAGTGAATGAACTATTAACAATACATCAAAATTCTTGGTAGATTGAATCTGCCAATGCACAAAAAAATTCCAAAATGAAAGCATTCGTATGCACTTGGTTCATGTTTATTGTAATATTGGTTGGTTGTTTTGCACAGAGCAGCAGATTTCAAGGTAAAATAGTAGATAACACTGGGGCGCCGCTTGTTGGAGCGCACGTTCAGTTATTAGAACTTAAAGTTGGCGATTTCACGGCCGAAGATGGGTCGTTTGTTTTGGAGAAGGTGCCATTTGGCAATTATACGGTGCAAGTTTCTTACGTCGGGTATCGGACTTTTCAGAAGGAGTTGAGATTTGCTGAGCAGGTTGTTTCTGAAAATGTTACGCTGGAAATGTTGGAAGGTCGGTTGCGCGAGGTAGTTGTATCCGCTTCTCGCCGCACCTTGGAGGTCAAGCGCTTGCCAGATGTGCAAGGCACTTATATTATGGCAGGCAAAAAGAACGAAGTAATAGATATAGCTTCTTTGAATACCAACCTTTCCGAAAAGATAGGGCGTCAATTATTTGCTAAAGTGCCTGGCGTTTTGGTTTATGATATGGATGGCGCTGGCAATCAGATCAATGTTTCTACGCGAGGGTTAGATCCGCACCGTTCTTGGGAGTACAATGTTCGTCAGAATGGCATTATGCTCAATTCGGATATTTACGGCTACCCGGCCAGCCATTATAGCCCGCCATTAGAAGCCATCCAACGGGTGGAAATTGTACGCGGCACGGCGGCACTGCAATACGGTGCGCAGTTTGGCGGTATGATTAATTATGTAAGCAAACAGCCCGATACGACCCAACGCATTGGTTTTGAGAGTGTTAATTCCGTGGGATCTTTTGGATTATTTAGTAGTTACAACGCCATCAGCGGTAAATTGGGCAAATGGCAGTATTTTGGTTATGTGCAAAAGCGCATATCCGATGGCTACCGCCGCGTGGTTCGATCGGATTCCGAAGCCCAGTATGCGATGCTTTCCTATCAACCCAACGAACGGCTTTCCATTCAGGCGGAATTGGGTCGTTCTACCTATCAATTCCGCATTCCTGGGCCACTTACGGATAGCATATTTTACGAAAACCCGCGCCAGGCAACGCGCGAGCGCAACTTCTACAGCCCTGATATCATCGTACCTTCGCTTACGGTGGATTGGAAAATTGGTCGAAATACCCACCTAAATTTTGTTACTTCCGGTGTGTTTGGTACGCGCAATAGCGTTATGTTGATTGCCTTTGCTGATGTAGCCGATCGTATTGATCCGGCTACCAACCAATATCGTCCTCGCCAAGTGGACATTGACCGCTTCAATAGTCGAGCCGCAGAACTTCGATTATTACAAAACTATCAAATTGGTAATCTTAATAGCACCGTTACTACTGGGATTCGCTATACAAACAATTTGCTCAATCGCAAGCAGCAGGGCCCTGGCACTACTGGGTTTGATTACGATTTGACGACCACCGGCCCTTGGCGACGCGACTTAGATTATGAGACCCAGAATATTGCATTGTTTTTGGAAAATATCGTGTACATCACGCCTAAGTGGTCAATCACGCCTGGCTTGCGCATCGAGAGCGGCGATACGCGCATGAGCGGCTTCTTGGATTATAAAGAACCAGAAGATATTCCGTTGAGCATTCAACACGAGTTTCCGCTTTTTGGGGTCAATATACAATACAAAATTAATTCCTCGACCCGCTTGTACGCAGGCTGGTCGCAGGCCTACCGACCGGTGATTATGGCCGATGTGGTACCACCCACGCGCCTCGATGTGACCGACCCCAATCTGAAAGATGCTTTCGGACATAACCTGGAGGCTGGTATCAGTGGCAATTTTTTCAACAAAGCCATCAACTTTGATTTGGGTGTATTTGAAGTAATGTATAACAATCGAATTGGTAGTCTTGTGCTGCAAAACGACCGCAACGAATCCTACATTTTCAAAACCAACTTAGGCGATAGCCGTACGCGCGGTGTGGAAGCCTACATCGAAGCCTCGCCAGTGCGTTTGGCTGGATGGTATAAGGATTGGGATTTTTCACTGTTTTCGGCTACGTCCTTCTTCGATGGTACTTATTTGCGCGGTAATGCGGTGGTGAATGGTGAAAATCGAGACATCAGCAACAACATACTGGAAGGTACGCCCCGCTGGATGAGCCGTAATGGTTTGCAATTTAATTCGTATCGCTTCAGCGCTACCTTGCAATATAGTTATGTAACGGAATCTTTCTCCGATGCTTTAAATACGGGGCGCCCCACGGCTAATGGCGGCGCTGGTATCGTACCGGCTTATGCGCTGTGGGATTTTAATGCCAGCGTTTATCTTGGCGCGCGCTACACGTTGCGCTTGAGTTTGAACAATTTTACCAATGAGCAATATTTCACCAAGCGACCTGTGATCTATCCAGGCGCCGGAGTGTGGCCGTCGGATGGTCGCTCGGCTGTGGTTACCTTCGGCGTGAAGTTATAATACTATATTGAAATATGAAATGGAGTGTTCCGGATGTCTTAATACACTGTTTTTAATTTTTTATAAAAAGTAGCATTAATTGCTTAAAGCAACCTGAAGCACATCCTCCATACGGGCTACATAATGAAAATGTAGCCCACTGATATAATCCTGTTTGATTTCAGCTACATGTTTTTGGTTCTCTTTGCACAATACAATGTCCGTCATGCCGGCACGTCGGGCAGCCAGTATTTTTTCCTTGATACCGCCCACGGGTAGTACCTTACCGCGCAGGGTAATTTCACCGGTCATTGCTAAGAAGGGTTTTACAGCGCGGCCGGTAAGCGCGGAAGTAAGTGCAGTGAGCATGGTGATGCCGGCAGAGGGCCCGTCTTTAGGAATAGCGCCTTCGGGTACGTGCAAATGGATATTGTAGGATTCAAATATTTCCTGTGGAATGCCCAATTGCTCGCTGCGTGCTTTGATTAGACTCAATGCCGTACTGGCTGATTCTTTCATGACATCGCCCAGGTTGCCGGTGAGCGTCAGATTGCCTTTCCCTTTACTCAGGCTAGCTTCTACGAACAGGTTTGCGCCGCCTGCTTGGGTCTGGGCTAACCCCACCGCCACACCTGGCGTTGGCTCTTCCTGATACATATCGCGGGAGAAGCGGGTAGGGCCAAGTATCGCGTGCAGGTCTTCCTTTTTAAGGGTTATATTGTAGGGTTCGCCCATGGCTACGTTCTTCGCCGTATGCCGCATGACCGCTGCTACTTCGCGATTGAGGGAGCGCACGCCAGATTCTCGGGTGTACTCTTGTATGATGCGGGCGATGACATCCGGTTTCAGCTTGATGTTCTTGGATTTCAAGCCGTGTGCTTCCAATTCTTTCGGGATGAGATGCCGTTTGGCGATTTCTACCTTTTCTTCCAGCGAGTAACCACTGATTTCAATGATCTCCATACGGTCAAGTAGGGCTGGTTGAATGGTACTTAGTGAATTGGCGGTAGCAATGAACAGTACCTTCGATAGATCGTATTCAACTTCTAAATAGTTGTCGTAAAACGTTGAATTTTGTTCGGGGTCTAAAACTTCAAGCAGCGCGGAGGAGGGGTCGCCTCGAAAGTCCTTACCTACTTTGTCAATTTCGTCAAGAATAAAGACTGGATTGCTGGAGCCTGCTTTCTTTAACGATTGTAAAATACGACCAGGCATAGCGCCAATGTAGGTTTTACGATGTCCTCGAATTTCCGATTCATCGTGCAGACCACCTAATGACATTCTAACAAATTTGCGCTTGAGCGCTTTGGCCACCGACTTACCTAAAGAGGTTTTTCCAACGCCTGGTGGTCCCACCAGACACAGAATGGGCGCTTTCATGTCGCCTTTAAGTTTGAGCACTGCTAAGTGTTCGAGAATGCGCTCTTTTACTTTTTCTAACCCGAAATGGTCTTGATCAAGTACCGTTTTTACTCGTTTTAAATCAAAATTATCTTTGGTTGTTTCATTCCACGGCAGGTCGAGCAGCATCTCTAAGTAGTTCGTCTGGATGCCATACTCTGGTGCTTGTGGATTGATGCGCCGCAGTTTATTCAACTCCTTGTCGAATATGGCTTGTACTTCTTTCGTCCACTTTTTCTTTTTAGCGCGAGCTTCCATGGCAGTTACTTCCTCTTCCTGCGGATTCTGCCCAAGTTCTTCCTGAATTGTTTTTAATTGCTGATTGAGGAAATAATCGCGTTGCTGCTTTTCCAAGTCACCGCGCACCTTATTTTCGATCTGGTCTTTTAGCTCAAGCAATTGCAGCTCACTGTTCATTTGATGCAAAATGAGGTCTGCTTTTTCACTCAAGTCATTGATTTCTAATATTTGTTGTTTGATGTTTATTTTAGAACCGAGATTGGAGGCAATAAAATTTAATAAAAAGCTACTGTTGTTGATGTTGCGTAGCATGACCATTGCCTCCTGTGGTATATTGGGCGACAATTCGATGATGTCACGCGCTAGGTCGAGTATAGACGAAATAATGGCTTCAAACTCCAGTTTATTGGTTGGTCGGGTATAGTCCAATACCTCAATGCGCCCTTGCATGTAAGGCGTCTCACGCACCATTTCGCGCAGGCGAAAGCGCCGCCTGCCTTGTATGATGGCAGTTGTAGAGCCATCAGGCATTTTTAATATTTTCAGGATTCGTGCAACCGTACCAATACGATACAAGTCTTCGGAGGATGGCTCTTCTACATTTGAGTCGCGTTGTGACAATACCGCAATCGTTTTACCCTGATCGTAAGCCTTATTAATTGCTTTGATGGATTTGTCGCGCCCAACCGTAATAGGCACAACGATGCCAGGGAACAGCACAGTGTTCTTTAGCGCCAGCACGGGCATGATTTCCGGAAAAACTTCGTCGCCCCGGGTTTCATCTTCTTCATCAATGGAGATCAACGGCAGAAAATCACTTTCATCTTCAAATCGCTGATGTAAATAATATTCTTCGAACATACGCTTGTCCCTCTGGAAATTTATTGCCGATCATTTAATTTCGGCTAAATTATTCAGCCTGTACCACAATGTCAAGATGTCAGGCAATTAAATTTACTAACATCCTACAACACTTGACAATTTTTGTGCCATTCTGAGAGTGTGCTACAAAATGGGCTTCCAACCTGACAGGATCAGACAATTTTGCAGGTGACTTTTATTATTTACCATTTATAATATATCAAGGCACTGCTATATATATGAGCGGTGTTTATTTTAAAACAAACGCTTTGATGCTTGTATTAAAATATTATGTGGCATCGTGTCGCTACCTATTTTGTTGTTATTGGGGGCAAAAAGACACTCAGAAAATGCCGGTTTTTGTGTTTTTATTGTACCTTTGCAACCATTTTTAAAAAAATATGGAACAGGTAATTTTTCAAGACCTGAATTTGATTGGATACCGCGAGGCTTGGAGCTATCAGGAAGCGTGCCTGAAAGCGCTGGTAGATGCCAAGTTGCAGAATCGCTTGCACCGGCAGGCAGGGCAGCCAGCACTGCCACAGCAGCATTATCTGTTGTTTTGCGAGCATACTCCGGTTTATACATTGGGCAAAAGTGGCTCCATGGATCATCTATTGCTGAGCGAAGCAGAACTGCGGACACAAGGCTTTGAGTTTTTTAAAATCAATAGGGGCGGCGATATTACCTATCATGGGCCGGGGCAGATTGTGGGGTACCCGATCTTCGATTTGGAATGCTTTTTCACGGATGTGCACCGCTACGTGCGCTACATCGAGGAAGCGGTGATACGCACCTTGGCAGCATATAATATTGAAGCGGATCGTGAACCTGGCTACACCGGCGTGTGGTTGGCGCCTACCGCACAGCATCCTCGCCGAAAAATATGCGCCATTGGTGTGCACCTGAGTCGTTGGGTAACCATGCATGGCTTTGCTTTTAATATCAATACCAATTTGGAACACTTTCAGCATATTGTACCCTGCGGAATTCAGGATGCCGACAAGGGCGTGACTTCATTGGCACAAGAGCTCGGACACTCCGTTTCAATGGATGCTGTAAAAGCTGAGTTGCGCGGGCACTTCGCAGATTTGTTTGGGTTCGACTATGTACAAAACGCTGATTATCAATTAACTTCCGAACCATGAAAAAAGATATTCCAATTCATAAAGTAGAAGATTTAGCCATAGCTATTGCGCCCCGTGATGGCTACACTGACGAAGAACTCTGGGATGTGTACCTCCTCAATTTAAAAGAGGATAAAATTACGAGCGTGTTGGTTAATTCCAGGGGCTATGGGGATGTAAATGGTGAGATGCGCCGCACGACGGTGCTCCGGCATTTCTTTGAGGAGATTGAGGCGATGGCCTGCATCCAAATCGAACCGATACAGGTGAAACTGTTCAACTTGACCAACGAATACTGGGTAAGCTTTGTGTACGAAGGATATATGTATGATAAAAAATACATCTTCGTGCAAGGAAGCATTGAAGAAACAAATTTCACGACGATCCCCTTCCTCAACCGTAAGGGGGTTATGATTCGTTAATTTTCTACATTCGTTGGTAGGCTAAGCGCGCCACATCCTTATTGGCTGTAAAGATTTTATCCGTAATTTTGGTTAGAGGCAGAGTAAAATTTTGCAACATAATGGAAATAGGCGTGAGTGGTTCGCCTTCTTGGCGTGCCTTGGGGTTTAGCCCTTTTCGGATTACACCAGACACATAATAACTCGTCCTGATATTAATAAATTTTTGTGACTTCAATGCAAAATGATGCGATTCCATGATGTTTGAATAATAACTTATCGGACGGCCGTAGCACAATTCATCGCCTTTTATAGTATCTTCGATTCGTTCAAAAAGAAAAATCTGATCCGCGCTTACTCGGCACAGCTCTTGCATGATTTGCCGCAGCATCGTTTCGTCGGTGTTGTGTTGGAGTACCGTTGCCGTAAAAACAATATCAAACGATTGATCCGCAAAGGGGAGTGAAGTGCCGTTTATTTTTATAATTTCCACATTGTCAGGTACTTTTTGTTTAGCTAATTCTACCATGCGTTCAGAAATATCCACGCCAACCAATCGAGCTGGATGCGTTTTATACACTTCTACAAGATTACCACCGGGGCCGCAGCCAATTTCCAAAACGGATTTTCCCTTAAACTCCACGCCATGCAGCAATTCCAGAAATCGCGCTCTTTTATAGCGGTAGTAAGGCTCATCATCGCCTGCAATGACATTTTTTCCATCCTCTCGGCCAGCGATGCGCGTTGCCACTTCCGTCCAATAAGATTCTGGGTGATAATTTTGTTTCATGTTTATAATTATTATTGCAATAACAATATTTTTTCGTAGCTGGAATCGTTTGGTGCAATTGTTTGCGGCTGCAAAACTACAAATTTTCTGATGAAAATATAATAGATCCGACGTAGTGTCAGCCGTTTTGCATTAGCGCATGAGCAGTACATTACCGGCGAGTGTATTACTGCTGCCGTCATCCGCCTGATAGACCAAGCGCCATACATAGGTGCTGGTTTTCAATGCGTTACCTTGCCAGAATCCGTCCCAGCTTTCATTGGGGTCGGTAGTGGCAAATACTTGAACGCCCCAGCGATTAAAGATGCGTAAATCATATTGGGTGAAAGTGCATTCCGAAAAAATTTCCAGCCGGTCATTAACGCCATCACCATTAGGCGAGAAGGCAGTGGGTACGTAAGTTCGGCACGGGCCGCAATATTCGGTCATGATACGAATGCTATAGGTTGCATCGCCACAGTCATTACCAACCGTTACGGCATACGTACCTGCGCGGTACACTGGGTAAATCGGTTGCGTGGAGCCATCTTGCCATTGATAAAAAGAGGCATTGGCAGTGGTAGCATTTAATCGAAAGACAGCGCCGTCGCAGATGGTAGTATCCGCGCCAATAGCAGCGACGGGCGCATCTTGATAACGAATGCGGATTTCGTCCTGAGCACTATTGCCACAATTGTCAGCAACGGTCACCTGATAAATGCCGGGTTGCTGTATTAAAAGGGTAGGGGCGGTGCTGCCATCTTGCCATCGGTACGTGCCGCCGGCAGGGGTTGTTACATCGAGTAATAATGTTTCACCCGCACATAAAATTGTGTCTTTACCCAACTCAATATTAGTGAGTAATGCATAGTATTCAATCGTAATTTGATCATTAAATACATTTTCACAATTGTCGGTAACGGTAACCGCATACACGCCAGGCGTCTGCACCAGAAATTCGGGCTTACTGCTGCCATCTTGCCAGAGATAGCGTACAGCAGCTGGATCAGAGGCATTAATAAGGAGTGTGCTGCCAGGGCAAATAGATGTATCAGAACCTATATTTACTGGCTGAATAACATCAAAATAGTTGATGCGAATCGTATCATGGCGGATGTTGCCGCAGTGATCTTGCACTTGTACCCAATATAAGCCAGGCATCTGTACGAGTAGGGTAGAGGTCGTATCGCCGTTTTGCCAGCGATAGCTACGTGCTGCGGGGTCCGTAGCGTCGAGCAGCCGTGTATTACCTGGGCATAGCGTGGTATCCGCGCCGAGGTTAAGCGTTTGCAATACACCAAAATAGGCAACTTCAATAGTATCGCGCAAGGTGTTGCCACAATTGTCGGTGAGCGCCACATGATAGGTACCTGCTTCTTGGATGGTGAATGTAGGATCCGTAGCGCCGTTCTGCCAGCGATAAGCGATTGCTGCCGAATCAAAAGTATTGATAATCAGAGCGTTACCGGGGCAAAGTGTTGTGTCGCTGCCTAAAGATAAGGTGGTAAGCACCTCGAAATAATGCACTTGAATAGCGTCTATGGTCGTATTGCCACAAATATCGGTGACGGTGACCGTGTATAGCCCTGCTGCGCTTACGTCCAGCGTCGGCTGTGTGCTGCCATTTTGCCAGCGATAGCTTGCAGGCGTAGCCTGATTCGCATTGAGTTGGAGCAAATCGCCGGGGCAAAGGGTTGTATCATTACCTAAATTAATTTGGGGTAGCATATAATATTCTACTTGAATGGTATCTGTAAATATCTGATTATCAATATTTATTTGCACGCTATAAATACCTGGCGATGTAATGGTAAATAAAAAATCGCTGCTGCCGTCTTGCCAGCGGTAGGTAGCGCAAGGATAAGCGCGCCCCAGTGTAAGGGTAGCGCCCGGGCACAATGTCGTATCGGCGCCTAAAAAATTCGTGCTGGGTAGTACCGATGGCGCGAGTCTTACATGCACGCTATCTTGCAAAGCAAGGCATCCCTTTATATCGGCTTTTACATAATAAAAACCAGTATCGGCGGGGGGGACACGCGCCCCCACCAACGAAAAGCCCCTGGGGGGAGCAACCCCTGGGGGGGGACAAATGGGGGGGGGGGGGGGGATTGGAAAAGGCCCG
>CALMSP010000159.1 GCA_937872405.1 uncultured Saprospiraceae bacterium
GGCGGAAAAACCTGTTTTCAACCTGACCGTCCATCTGAAAGATAGCTGGAAGGGTGGGGCTTGAATGATGCCATTTACAATTTTAGAAGTGTGATCTTGGATTTTGTAAAATATTGAAGAACAAGCTTTTGAGAATAAATAAGGGCTGATGTGGTGAGGATAATCTGTCTATTGAATCCGTCTTTATTTTTTTAAAAATGGTATCAATATTCAGGATTTTGTTTTGTTGTTTTTATTATATTCATAAGCCAAAATATAATCTTCCACGATATTATCAATAATATCTTTCAAGTAAGCGCGCTCCACACGAGCGATTTGTTTGAGTTTTTCTAATTTTTGTTGATCAAATACGAGGGTAATACGGCGGGTGGGTAGCTCCTGAATATCTATCGTGCTGGGTTGCACCGTACTTCTGATAAGATTATCCAGCCCTCCAATGGCTGAATGAGAACGACGGCGCAGTGGCGCATC
The DNA here is from genome assembly GCA_937872405.1 of uncultured Saprospiraceae bacterium. Classification (GTDB taxonomy): domain Bacteria; phylum Bacteroidota; class Bacteroidia; order Chitinophagales; family Saprospiraceae; genus JADJNW01. The sequence continues at coordinate 472 of CALMSP010000159.1, forward strand.
GGGGGCAGGTTTTTTGGCATCAGCGGACATTTGCTCCTCGAAGGACTCTTCAAAGGCTTGTTCCAAGAAGTTTTCTAAGTCTGAGGCAAAATTTTTACCCTGTGAGTTTTTACTTTTAGAAGTAATAGTTCTACGAGTTTCGGTGCTCTTGCTGCCCAGCAAAACAGAGTCCTCTGAGAGGATGCCAGCATCTTCGTCGCCAAAAAGCATTCCGAAATCTTCTATGAATTTTTTTCTACTCACAGTTATTATTCATCTATTCAGCAAATCATTTACTTGTCATTTAGTAAACATCATGACTCTTCGGCTGTAGCCGTGCTGCCAAATTCACTTTTTGAGGATACAAATCCATTTTCTAAGCGTACTATGATTTCCTGGCATAAGGACAAATAGTCCTCTGCTCCAGGGCTGTTGCGATTGTATTCAAAAATATCTTTACGCTGCGATGGTGCTTCTGCCAGCGCCACATTATCGCGGATCATCGTATCAAATACCAAATCCCCAAAATATTTTTTGATGGTATCCACCACATCGCGGTTTAATACTTTGCGATGATCATACATAGTGGCCACTACGCCTGCGATTTCCAATTTTTTATTCAACCGTAGCCGTACTTTCTGGATGACCTGTTTGATTTTGGCCAAACCCTGCATGGCCAAGAACTCAGTTTGTAGTGGGATGATCACATAATCGCTGCTGGTGAGTGCATTGAGGGTAAGCAAACCCAAGGATGGCGGGCAATCCACGATAATGAAATCATATTCCTCACGCAGGGGTTCAAACAGTTCACTTAGAATTTGCTCGCGCCCCGCTTCGTTGATTAGTTCCATCTCAGCGCCTGATAGATCAAGCGTAGAGGTGATGACATCCATGTTGTGTCGGGCGTTGTAGGGTTTCAGTTCCGATTCACCTCGGATCGCTTCATAAATCGTGACCGGTTGGCGGGGGATGCCTAAAGACAAGGTGAGGTTGGCCTGCGGATCCAAGTCCACCAACAGTACTTTTCGGCCTATTTCTACCATGCCTGCGCCAATATTTATTGCACTGGTTGTTTTGCCTACACCGCCTTTATGATTCAATAGCGAAATGACAATGCCCATGCCGTTTTTTCTATTTTATAAAATGATACCTTTTTTAAGGCAGCATTTTCGGAAAGGTAAATATTTTGGGCAACAATAACAAAACTTTTGTAAACTTTTGACTTTAGGCAATAAAAAAGTTGCAAAAAAAATATGGATTGCCTTCGTATAACTGCTACAAATGAGCGCATTTAGCCAACTTTACTGGCCTCCAGCGCCGGTAGTGCGCGGCTGATGTCGGCGGCGGTGGGTTTCGGAAATTTTATAGTAAATGTAGCGCCTTTGCCTTCTTCTGAGCGTTTTACAAAAATTTTGCCATTATGATACGATTCAATAATGCGTTTGGCTAAAGATAAGCCCAGCCCCCAGCCGCGCTTTTTAGTGGTGTACCCTGGCTCAAATACGGTGCGAAATTTGCTGGGAGGAATACCTTTTCCGGTATCGCTGATATCAATATACACAAATCGGGCATCGGTATATACCGCGGCGCTGATTTCCCCTTTGCCTTCCATGGCATCAATGGCATTACGCATCAGATTTTCAAGAACCCAATCGAAAAGGTGCGGGTTGAGATGAACGTACAGAGGGGATTCTTGCGTCGGATCGGGGAAGTGAAACTGCACTTTGCGGGGCGCACGAGCTTGCATGTAGGTGCGGCAAGCTTCCAACTCTTCAAAAATATTGACCGGCTCCAGTACTGGGGCAGAGCCAATTTTAGAAAACCGTTCGGCTACCAGTTCAAGGCGGGTTACATCTTTTTGCAATTCTTCTACAATTTCCTGCGATTCTTCATTGTCTGGCAGTGTTATTTTTAAATGCTCGATCCAGCCGATGATGGCGGAAATGGGCGTACCCAATTGATGGGCAGTCTCTTTGGCCATACCTACCCACACGCGATTCTGCTCTGCCCGGCGCGCTGCACTGAAGCTCAGATAGCCGAAACTGATAAATGCCAGAATAAGCACCAATTGAATAACCGGAAAGAAGCGTAGCTGCCGCAGCACTTTTGATTCCTTATAATAAATGAGCGTGCCAGCAAAGCTCGGAATAGGCTGGAAGCCACTTTCTTGTAGTTTTTTTACTTCTTTTTTGAGAAATGCCTTGTCATTGTCAAGTTCAGGGCCAAAGTTAGCTGCCCAATCCACGTCACCTCGGTCATTTACAATAATCACCGGAATCGTCGTATTGCTCTGAATAATCTCTGAGTGCAGTGTCAGGTCTTCAATTTCATTATCTAGATCATTAATCTGTTCTTGCGCACGCACCCAGTTAGCTACCTTATGCCGTTCGCCCTCTGCCAGCATCTGTGAGAGATAGCGCGTATAAAACAGCGAAATAAGTAGAATAGTAGCGCCGCCTACTGCCAAATATAATTTCCACCTTGATTTGCGCGAATAAATATCCATTATTAGGGTTTCTGTACACTATCAAACGCCGTTGTAGCTTGTTTTAGCATTTATATCCAACTATTTTAATTATTGTCAGCCCTATTTTCGCCGTTGGCACCCTCCAAAAATACTTGCACGCGATGCATCGCATTGAGGCGAACATTCATATAATACAGGTTAAAATCGCCGATATGATAATTGGGATTGCGCAGTAAAAAACTTCCCGAAAAATTCGGACGATCCAGCCACAACAAACCGTCGTGAATCTGGGCTTCGGCTACTGCTGGCAACACCTTGTTAAATTTTCGTAGCACTGCACCCTTATTCAGGTCGCGTGAGGCCGGGTCGGTCGTGCGCGTCCAGGTTAATGGATTCGTGACGATAATGTTGTTATTCTTAATATGATAAGTAGGAGAATGCCCTCGGCGCCATGCGCGCCAGCTCACAAAGCAGCCCGTATCATCAGGCGTTTCGCAAGGTTGTAGCGTTTGAAAATAATCTGCCTCTACCGCAATACCCACCAGATACGCAACTACCAATTGTGCCTGCAAGGCTTTACCCTCCACCAGGTCGCGCAGGAGGCGCTTTGCATGTGTGGTGCCTTGGCTGTGCGACGCTATAATAATTGGCCGACCTTCATTATAATGTTGTAAATAATATTCAAACGCCGCTCGCACATCTTGATAGGCTATATCGAATACATCTCGCTGTAAGTCTCTGTCTTTCAAGGTGTAAGCACTCAAATGCGCTTGCCGATACCGCGGCGCAAAGACCCTCCCGGCACCATTAAAAATGCTGGCTTGGTATAATATCGTGCTTTCATCCACTTTTTTATTAAGCTTTGCATCATCAATAGCACCATTCCAAGGGCGGTTGCCGCGCTTGCCCGTGTAAATAGTCGGATGCAGGAAAAACACATCCGCGGGCGCAGTGGACTGATGGTCGCGAAGGGTGTCCGTTGGCGTGCGGTCGGCATTGTCTGCTTTGAATGGCGAGGCTGCCCAGTGATTCATATTAGCATAATCAGGCGCTGCCGGCAAACGGTCAGTATCTCCAGCTGGCTGCGAAAGTCCGGCATGAGCGATCAGCACAACGAACAACACCGAAATCCATCGTGGGTTCATATCAGATAAATTTTATGTTTGGTTAACATCTAATCATTCCGGAAGGTTGCTTATCTTTATGCAATCTTATTATTTATCCGTTTTTAAACCATTGAAAATCAAAATATAAACTATTTTTGTTTTGAAATAAGTGCTTAGTTTGCTCGCATTAAAACCATGCGAATCTTACTCGTAAACAACTGATTTGTAAAGGTTTAACAACTGATAAGCGCATCGTAACTGTTCAATTTTTTAAAGTAAATACGAAACACTTTCGTATCATATTTTTAATAACATGAAGATTCTTCAAAGTATAATATGGGTACTACTGTTTGCCCACACGATGCCTCTGGGGGCGCAAGACTACAGCCGCGACATGGAAACCATCGAAAGCACCATGCAAGCTATTCTTGATGTCATCTCTGGTTCTGCCGGCAAAACTATTGACCGAGCGCGCTTTCGCCATCTTTTTCGAGGCGATGTACCCCTGCACATCCGCACCAAAGGGCAGGATGGTGCGCTCCTGATTCGTGAAAGCTCGGTGGAGCAGTATATTCAGCACATCATGCCGCGCATCGAAGCGCAAGATTTTTTTGAAACCATCGGTAGCCTCACCATTGATCAATATGGCGACATTGCGCAAGTATTTATGCTTTATGAAGCGCGCCGTGCGCCCGATGCCCCCCCTTTTGATCGAGGTATCAACAGCTTCCAACTCATGTACGACCAAGGTCGTTGGTGGATTGTCAGCCTAATCTGGCAAGCAGAGTCAAGCGGTGTGCCGATCCCCGAAAAATATTTACGTCCGTAGTTTAATAGGATGCATCATTTTTTTAGTAAAGTATTGAAAAACAGGACATTGAAAAAGTTGGCAGTGGGTCAAATCAGTTGTTTTACTTTTCAGATTTCGCAAATCTTCAAGATTTACGAAATCTCATCCACCGTTTTGACCCATTACCAAAAAATTAAATGCATCATATTTTGCTTAATGTTTTATAAGGTTACACTGCGCGTTACAACTCAAAAGTCAGGCTTCCCCAGTAGCTTTGATAATCCGATGCTTCCTTATTACTGTTTTCTATCATGCGTACTAAGCTGATCATCCAGTATCCACGAGCATCCAATGGTATTTCGGCGATGCCGGCGGCATTCGTTCGGTAGTTTTGGTTGCGGGTTTCGCTTTTATTTGTTTTGTGCCAAGCGCGTACCACCGCATGGGATAGGGGGTTACCTTCAAATAAAATTTGCACAGGCAATGTATCGCCAGGTTGGAGGCGATAAGGATTTTGTAAAGGTATAATATCAAGGGGCATTTCTGTTTTTATATTATATGTTTCATCCTTTTTTTTACCAACTTGTAATAAAGATTTGGCACAACGCTGATACAATTCGCGCGCAGGTTGGCTGAGTTCGCCTCGTTGTTCGCGCAACGCCACAATATTTTCGATTCCATCTTCTTCCAAATAAGCGTTAAATTTTTCACCTTCCAATTCCAAAAAGGAATTATTCGAGCGCATGGCCAATAGATAGGTGCCAGATTTTTTGCATTTGAATTGGATTGGTAATGAATCAGATACAAGTGCTTGCGCGGTCAAATCCTCTTGGTGCCCTTGCCCAATGAACAAAAGGCTTTGCGTGCGTCGGGTGCGGGCGCCCCAGAGGTCACCTTGAAAATCTTCGCCGACGAGCAAGTGAAGCGATACCATACTGCCTGGCCGAATGCGGTATGAATTGGGTGCCAACCAAAACTCATGCGAAGTAAATAAAATCCAGACGAGTAGTAATAAAAATGTAATGTTTTTCATGTTGATGTAATATATTGATGAGGTAATGCGCTGGTGCGAAAATGCAGCGTTTTGAGCATTGAACCTAAAAAATGATGGAGAATTTATTCATTTTGTTGGCAAATGGCAGCCTCCGCTCTCAAGGTGATGTAGAGAAACGAGAATATGTAACAAAATATTTACTTTTGGTGCAAATGGATGAATATGAAGCCTAATAACAAGCGCAACGGGAGCCTTCGTCGCTACTTGCATGAAATTATTTTTGAAGCCGATACCCCTATGGGCAGGCGTTTTGATCTGATTTTGTTGATACTAATCAGTCTGAGTGTCTTAATTGTAGTGCTGGAGAGCATAGAATGGGTGCATTTAGCTTATGGGCATTTCTTTATAACATTGGAGTGGATATTTACTATTCTATTCACTATTGAATATGGCTTGCGCCTTTACAGCGTAAAGAAACCTTTAAAATATGCGACCAGTTTTTTTGGGTTAGTTGATCTGCTGGCTATTTTACCTACCTACTTTGGTATCTTTATGGGTGGATCGCAGCATTTGATTATCATTCGGGCGCTGCGCCTCATTCGGGTATTTCGCATTTTTAAAATGGGGCATTTCTTGCGCGAGGGCACCATTATCATAGCAGCGTTGCGGCGTAGTCAAGCCAAAATTACGGTTTTTATGACCTTTGTATTGCTGATGATTCTTATTTTTGGCTCGCTGATGTACGTGATAGAAGGCGGCAGCAATCCTGATTTTTCAAACATACCACGTAGTGTGTATTGGGCAATTGTGACGCTAACAACGGTAGGCTATGGCGACATTACGCCCGTGACCCCGCTGGGGCAGTTACTATCAGCAGCGCTTATGATCACAGGCTATGCGGTCATTGCGGTTCCCACCGGTATTGTTTCGGCGGAAATGGTAAATTATAAAAAGAAGAAAGAAGAACTCAGTACCCAAGTCTGCGAACACTGTAGCCGCGAGGGGCATGACTCCGATGCGCAGTATTGCAAATACTGCGGAGAATTACTAAATGAATAGTAAAGAGCTAAACCTTTGCTTGCTAAAAGTGTTTTTTCTGCAACACCGTTACGGCTTTCAGTCTCTGTCTTCAAAATAGTGTAGGTGCTCATTTTTCAAATAACTGATTGTCATTGAGTTAGTGCTTGGTAAATTACAAAAGTATCAATAAGCCGCAGCTTATTGGAAATGAATACGGCTATAACTTGTCAAAAGATGTATGACAGTTCATCATAAGCGACGTTATATTCAATTTTAAACTTAAAAAAAATCACCTGAGCATGAAGCAACTTTACATGCTATTTACTGGTCTGATGGTTTTATCATCTTTACAAGCGCAAGAGATGCGCACCGATCAGAACAAATTCCGACAACTTGGTACAGAATTGCCCACCCCTAATAATTTCCGCACGGCTTCTGGTGCGCCGGGGCACGAATATTGGCAGCAACGCGCGGATTATAATATTAAAGTGGAGCTTGATGACGACAAGCAGCGCATTGTAGGTGAAGAAGTTATTACCTATTATAATAATTCGCCTAATCCATTGACTTACTTGTGGTTGCAATTGGATCAAAATATAGAAGCCCCCGAATCGGATACGTACAAAACCCGCACAGGGCAATTCAACGACCGAATGACGCTGGGGCAGCTCAATGCCATGCTGGATAATTCTTTTCCGGGAGGCTTCAACATTCACTATGTACGCGACGCGGCGGGTAAGCCACTCAAATACACGATTGTCAATACGATGATGCGTGTAGATTTGTCACAACCCCTACAACCGCGTATAGGTAAGATTAGCTTATCTATCGGATGGGATTATAACATTGCCAATCGCCTCAACCCGACCATACGCAATGGCCGCGGCGGTTATGAATACTTCCCAGAGGATGGCAATTATCTCTACACGATTACACAATGGTTTCCGCGTATGGCGGTTTATGATGACTATAACGGTTGGCAGCATAAGCAATTCTTAGGAGCAGGTGAGTTCACATTGCCTTTTGGCAATTATACGGTAGCTATTACGGTGCCTGCCGATCATGTGATTGCTTCCACCGGCGTACTACAAAACCCCAAAGAGGTACTCACTACCGAACAAATCAAGCGGTTCGAACAGGCGAAAACGGCATCCAAACCTTTAGAAATCGTTACCCAAGCGGAAGCTGAGCGCAACGAAAAGAGGCGGCTCAAAACAAAAAAAACCTGGATATATAAAGCCGATAATGTGCGCGATTTTGCCTTTGGAAGTTCGCGTAAGTACATCTGGGACGCCATGGGCGTAAAAATTGAAGGCAGCCCGCAGCCCGTGATCATGGCCATGTCCTATTATCCTAAAGAGGCTAACCCCGTTTATGGGCAGTACTCCACAGAGGCTGTAGCGCACACGCTGCGTGTGTATTCGCATTACAGCATTCCATATCCGTATCCGGTGGCTATCTCGGTAGAAGCCTCGAATGGTATGGAATATCCGATGATCTGCTTCAATTATGGCCGCCCAGAAAAAGACGGTACGTACAGCGACCGCATCAAATATGGCGCCATTTCGGTGATCATTCACGAGGTAGGGCACAACTTTTTCCCGATGATCATCAACTCCGACGAACGCCAGTGGACTTGGATGGATGAGGGTTTGAATACCTTTGTACAATTCCTTGCCGAACAAGAATGGCAACGGGACTACCCCTCCAGCCGAGGGCAAGCACGCAATATCGTTGCTTACATGAAAGCCGACCAAAAAGTGCAAAACCCCATTATGACCAACTCAGAATCGGTCGTACAATTAGGCAACAATGCTTATGCCAAACCCGCTACTGCACTCAATATTCTCCGCGAAACTGTTATGGGCAGGGAGTTGTTTGATTTTGCCTTTAAAACGTATGCACAGCGTTGGGCTTTCAAGCATCCGACGCCTGCCGACTTCTTCCGCACTATGGAAGATGCCTCTGGGGTGGATCTTGATTGGTTCTGGCGGGGCTGGTTCTTCACAACGGAGCATGTGGATATTGCTATTGACGGGGTAATGGAATTTCGATTGGATACTAAAAATCCTGATATCGAGAAACCGCTGCTAGCAGAAAAAGCCAAAACAGAATTGGAAAATGATGTGACCTATCAGCAGTATAAAAAGGACTTGCCCAGTACAGCCGTAGAACGCGACCCCACCCTGCTGGATTTTTACAATTCCTATGATCCGTATAAAGTGACACCCGCCGACCGTGATAATTTCCAGCGCTATCTGACTTCGCTCAGCCCAGAAGAACGTGCCTTTCTCGATAAAAAGCAATATTTTTACCAAGTAGATTTCTCTTGCATCGGTGGAGTGGTGATGCCTATTATTGTAGAATTTGAAATGGAAGATGGCACGAAAGAATTGCACCGCATCCCTGCTGAAATCTGGCGCCGCGACAATGATAAAGTAAGCAAAGTATTCGCATTTGGCAGGCGGGGGAAGCAGGTGATACTTGATCCCTATCTTGAAACGGCGGATATTGATGTGGAAAATAATTACTACCCACGTCAATTGCGACCGAATCGCTTCGAACTTTTCAAAATGCGAGGCGGCCCACGGGGGCAAGGCTTTGGCGAAAACCCTATGCAGCAGCAGCGAGAGCAACCGCAACAAGGCGGCGGTCGTGGAAACGAATAGAAACGGATACTTTTTAAGAAGTAACTGAAAAACAATCGCTTTCGGTCACTTTGCTAAAATTGGAAATAATCCAAAAGGCTTGTATCTTGGTCTTGTTCTTACGTGTCCCAATCATCAAGCTATGAGCCAATCTGATGCACATTTTGTACCCGCTACCCATACCTACGTCACGGTCATCCTGCCGATGGCGG
>CALMSP010000160.1 GCA_937872405.1 uncultured Saprospiraceae bacterium
GCGCTGCTATGCAGCTCAAAAAACGCTTCGTGAGAACCCAAATCTGATCATTTTTCGACTTCAAAAACGAATTTTAAACATACTCTCAGCGCGGACTTCCGGCATCTGACATTTTATTATTATAAAAAAAATTATTTCATCACTTTTATCGTTACCTGCCCCTGTGGTGCTTCCAATCGTAGTAGGTACATGCCAGCAGGCAGGCGCTCGTCAATCGGAAGGGTTGCTACGTGTTTACCGGCTGGTTTTAGTTGGGGGGGCATTATTGTTTGTACCCGACGCCCCTGCATATCATATAGGTCAATGCGCAAATTTTCTTCTTGTGGCAATTCATATTCCAATACAGCCGTCCCGCGCAGTGGATTCGGATACACCAATAGCTGGGTAGCCAGTGCTTTAAAATTTATCACACCAACGTTCAGTTCCGATAGGTAGCGCGCCATGGCGAACCTCAGGTAAAAATCATCTTCAACTAAAGCACCACCAGCCAATATTTTGCCATCGGGTTGTATTGCAGATGCAAAGGCGCCTGCTGGTTCTTCAAAGGGCGTAATTACAATGCCTTCTTCGCCAAAAGAATCATCAATCAAACCATCCGCCGTGAGGCGCACCAGCATGAAGGAAACATTGTCCAGATCTTCACTATAAAAACCGGTCACTATGATCTTTCCGTCTGCTTGCAGGGTAACATCGCTACAGGATGATTCAAATGGAACGAATACGAGCGCTTCGCCATCATCGCCGAATGTGTCATCCAAAACACCAGCTGCGCTGAAGCGGGCAGCCAGAAAGCAGAGGCCTTCTAAGCTAATACCTTCGCCAACGGCAACAATTTTTCCGTCGGGTTGTAAGGCGATACGCCGAATAAGCCCAATGAAAATAGACGGGAGTAAGGTATTGACTACCCCGAAATTCCCAAAACTATTGTCGCGTGCGCCATTAGGTAGTAAACGTACCATAGCCAAATTGAAAAAGCTCAGGTTATCGGTGATGACACCGCCTACTACAATTTTGCCATCGGGTTGTAGGAGTAAGGAATTGGAAAACATATCAAATCCTTCGGCATTGTAATACTCTACGATACCTTCTGTGCCAAAGGATTCGTCGAGTGCGCCATCGGCTAACAACCGAATCAATAGGATGCCCCTTTTTTCATCATTATCCGTAAAACTTCCTGCAATTACGATTTTACCGTCCTCCGGTTGTATCACGCACTGCCTGATATCTATGGATTTTCCAATGTCTATGATCGCTGTTCCATTCAGTCCAAAGTTCATATCCAGCGAGCCATTTTCATGGTAGCGCGCCACAGCAATACCTTCCTCAAAGTTTGAGTATGCGAGGCCTGCTGCTACAATTTTGCCATCGGGCTGTAGCGCAATGCTAAAGCATTCTGCAACTTCTAAAAAGGAGGTAAGCGTGTAGCCGTTGGTACCGAAGCTGCTATCGAGGGTACCGTTTTCATTATATCGGGCTACAATAAAAGCGTCCACATCATTATCATAATAATCACCGCCAACCACGATTTTACCATTGGGTTGTGTCTGCATAGCATAGATGAGCGCGTCAGCTTCGCCAAAGCGAGTAATCACTCGTCCATTATTACCAAAAGACGGATCGAGCCTGCCGTCTTGCTGTGCGTGAAGTAGTAAAGCGTTGCACCATAGAAATACCGTGAACAATTGTACAAAAGTTTTCATATTGTAAATGTTTTAAAAGATTTTAAAAAGTATATTGCATTTTTTATTATATACGCAGGTAAGATACTATATGTTTTAATACATTGGCGTAAAATTTCATTGTAAAAATGGTAACTATTCAGTATTTAACTGATTGATTATCAAAGACACTTTGAAAGAACCTTTGACTTTGGAATAATTAAACTTTATAAAGTGTTGAAATATATCGTTTTACAAAAAAAAAATATTTTGTCTTTTAAATCTATTTTTGCATCTAACATTTCTGGTGTGCTTTCAAACAATTGTAAGTAAGTGAGTTGCTTAAAGAACTTTTATGCTGAATAGTTATCGAAAAATTAATGAAAGTTTAAGCAGCTAAGTACAGGACAAAAAAGTGAGTAATTGAAAGAAAAGGTAAATTGTTGTTG
>CALMSP010000161.1 GCA_937872405.1 uncultured Saprospiraceae bacterium
TGCTCAACTTTTTGAGCTTATTTTTTGAAATTGGACTTTTGTCCTGTACTTAGGTCTATTTTAAAAAGTCGCCGTTGTACTCTAATTTTAAGTTGAAATTTTTCTTGACACCAATTACGATTTACAATCTTATAAGGCACTTAAAAAAATTCACCTACTAATTCCCTATTTTTAAAATACTGAAAACCAACGTAGTAGCTTATCACGAGCGGTATTCTTCAAAAATTAGGATTCAGCTATGGTTGTATTGCCACCAGAAATGGAAAGCGCTATGTAGTTCGGTCAGAATATGGCGTGGTTTTTGGCGGGGAATCCGCAGGAGCCAGTTTTTCAGGTAGGTCCAGCGGATACGGGGGTCTTGCAGACATTTGATGTAATAAGCGCCGCGCCCCCAGTCGTATTGCTTACGCAGATGCGCTACTTCCTGTGCCGTTTTACGACGATGATGATGATAGACTACTGGTCGGGGATCATAGGTGCCGTGCCAACCTGCTGCGGACAGCCTTGCTAACACATCGGCATCTTCTACTGGAAAGCGGGTACCTGCGCCCAAGCGAGGGTCAAAACCGTTAATATCCACTAAGGCCTGACGGCGACAGGCGAAGTTGGCACCTTGAATGAAGCCAGGTTCTAAGAAGCTGCGCGGAGGGAAACAACGCCTCGTAGGAAATTCCTGAATCGTAATAGGGTAATCAGTGGGGTCGTAGAGCAGTACACGCCCCCCCACAAAGCCGAGCTGCGGGTCTTCTATAAAACATTGGTACATCATGGACAGATAGTCTGGTGCAGGATAGCAGTCATCGTCGGTAAAGACGACCAACTCGCCCTGTGCCAGCCGCCAGCCGCGGTCGCGCGCTGCACCCAACCCTAGAGCAGTCTCCAAGTAGTATATCAGGTTTTGCGGGAAGTGCTGTCGAAAGTCTTCGATGACTTGTGCGGTGTTGTCCGTAGCATTATTGTTAATGAGTACCAGTTCCCAGCTAAAAGGTGCTTTTATATCCAGCCACCGGAGCAGGGTTTCGGCTAAGGGAGCCGCTCGGTTACGGGTACAGATCACAACGGATACATCCATATAGTTGAGAATCAGGCGTATTTGAATTTGCCACGAAGCAAATTGCGCAAAAAACGTTTGAACATAGCCAGACAAAAGCGTAGCGTCGGCTCGGCGGTGATACCAGTATAATAAGCCATTCGTGCTTCATAATTATCGGGGTGCACCAGATCGGTGATCGGCAATTGTGCTGCGCGTAAGGTGTCCTTATCCGGCAGGGTGGCGTCTTTTTTTATAAAAAGCAACACATTCTGCCGGTACCACCATTCGATACGGCGGTCATTCCAAACATGTGGGCGAAGTACATCATAGCAATCGTAGCCTTGCACAGCAAAATGTTGTATCCAGTAAGAATGGCGCTGCTCATTAATATGATGCTCCCCCAACTGATACGGTATGGCGGCACTAAACAGTACCACATCGGATGCAGCGCAAAGCAATTGGACGAAGGCCTGAGCGCGATTTTCTGAAAGGTGCTCTGCTACTTCTACGGAAATACACAAGTCGTAACGCTCAGAAAAGGTAACCGTTGCTTCAAAGTTGACCGGCGTGAAATCAATAGCATCGCTCAGCAACTCGGCGGGCTGCACCCAAGGGCCATCCATTCCTTTTAGGTGCTGTACGCCCAGCGAATGAGCTGCCGCCAGCCAAGCACCGCGCCCGCAGCCAATATCTACAATAGACTTGGGCCGATACAAGCGAAATAAACTTTCCAGAACAACGCGCCCGGATTGCAGCGAACCCTGCACCTGAGCATTATAAAACTGATTGTCGTAATGTTGCGCTAAGTGTTGCTTCATATTTCAAATTGATTGTCGCGCTGGGCTATTTTGAAAGCCGCGTTATTTCTTCTGCTGTAGCGGGCGTAAAATGCACTGCTGCACCGCCACCAGCCACCAGCGTTAATGGAAGCGTATCGCCCCGTTTTATCAAGCGCTCGCTTATGTTCATCGCTGTTGGATTTTTTTCCCAATTGGCATCGGGTGCATCTGTGTACAAGATGGCTTTATACGTTTTGCCTGCATCCAGAAAATCGAGTTGGAATGAAAAGCTGCGCGGTGTTCCATTCGTAATACTACCCATAAACCAATCCTCAGAGCTTTTAGCCTTGCGTGCAATGGTGACGTAATCGCTTGGTTCTCCGTTGAGTACTTTTGTCGCCTCCCAATCCACGGCTACATCGCGGATAAACTGAAGCCCCGGCTGGTTGTCATAGTTTTCGAGCAAGTCAGCAACCATTTGTATTGGGCTGTAGATCACTACGTACAGTGCGAGTTCCTGCGCCAGTGTGTGATTGACACGGCCTTCGCCATTTCGGTAGGGCTTTAGCAGGAGGTTGAATATGCCGGGCGTGTAGTCAATAGGGCCAGCCAACATGCGGGTAAACACAACGTTCGGGAGGTGGTCAACAGGATTGCCCTTCTCGATACTCCATGAATTGAACTCTTGCCCACGCAAGCCCTCACGAGCCACGAAGCTGGGCCAGGTACGTCGAATGCCGGTATCCTTGATGGGTTCGTGGGCATTGACAGCCACCTTGTAGCGGGCTGCGGTTTCCAGCACTTTTTGATAGTGATTCACCATGTACTGTCCATGATGGTATTCACCTTTGGGAATAATTTTACCGACATAACCTGTCTTTACAGAATGAATACCAAGTTTTTGACACAAAGCAAAGGCAGTATCCATCTGTTGCTCATAGGTTCTGACAGCCGAGGATGTTTCATGGTGCATGATGAGTTGTACCCCTTTTTCGCGGGCATAGCGCACCACTTCTTCTATATCATAATCAGGATAAGGTGTTACAAAATCAAACACGCCCTCGCGGTCTTCAAAGCCAATCCAGCGTTCCCAGCCGGTATTCCAGCCCTCCACGAGGAGTCCTTTAATGCCATTGGCAGCAGCAAAATCAATATGACGTTTGGCATTAGCGGTGGTTGCACCATGTTTACCACCTTGATATTGCCAAGTAGATTTCCCCAAGTGCATCTCCCACCAGATACCCACGTATTTCATAGGTTGAATCCAACTGACGTCTTCCATAACGTTCGGTTCGTTCAAATTGACAATCAGATGGGATTCAATGAGGTCGCCGGCACGGTCCACAATTTGAATAGTGCGCCAGGGTGTCTGGAAGGGTGTTCGAGTACGCACTTTAATGTTTTCTGCATTGCCCACCAATTCGCTTACCCAGCGTAGTTTGTCTTTGTCCACGAGAAGTGTCATATCCGAATAATTGTACAAAGCCGCTTCATGAAAGCTAAGATAGATGCCATCGTCGGTTTTCATGGTTACGGGGGTGTTGACCGCATTTTCGGGGATGTAGGTTTGCGCCAGATTAGGATGGACGCGTTTGGCGAGCGCATCAATTTCGGTGAATCGGGTTTTATTGTACAAATGCTCGTAGATATCCCAGTCACCAGGTTGCCACCAAGTGAGGTGGTCGCCTGTCAGTTGAAATTCTGTAAGCTCCTCCAAAATGACCACTTCGCCCAGATTGGGCTGTTCTGGGAATTCGTAGCGGAAGCCTAAGCCATCGTCATACACTCGAAAGCGCACATGCATCAAGCGGTTGGGTGCAGTACTTTCGCGCAGAGCGACCCACAATTCGTTGTAGTGGTTGCGAATTTCGCTCTCTTCTCCCCACACGGGGCGCCAGGTTTCATCGAAACTACTGACGGCAGTGTTCGTCACTTCCCAACTATGTCGTAAAGGCGGCGCATCCTGTAGTTCAATGGCGATGAAGGAACTATCAATGATGACTTTATTCTTGAAATACACCTGATACCCTGGCTGCCCAGCTTCTGATAATAAAAATTGTACCCGAATACTGTTGCCAGGTGACGTTACTTCATAAGTCGGAAGCGCTTTTTTCTGACAAGCGACATGTCCAAGTGTAATAAATAAGGCGAATAAGATGTGTATGCGATTCATATACAGCGATTTAGCATTATTATACCTTTTTAGATACCAAATACCCAAAATTAGATTTTAGATAATAGGACATTAGACAAGCCGTTCTGGTCTATCAGCCATCACCTATTCACTAAAAATGCCAGAAAAACCTCAAAATCAATTAGTTAGCTGAATCTAAATGCGTCTTTTACGCTTGAGATTGGTATTATTTTCAACCTCCCTCAACTTTTCAATCTCTCCATCACAGCTCTATTTCCCGATTCACAAATACCACACCGTAAGATTCAAGCTCCTGCAAAACAGGTTCGTACACTTCGCGAGATACCGGAATATGTACCCCACTCGAAGTAATTTGACCCTGCATCACCAATTTCACGAAGATGCCCAAAGGCAGCCCTACCGATTTGGTCATAGCGGTATCTACATCGTTTTCCCCGATCATCAGTAGTGTGGATGTCAGCATTTTACGGCGCTTGTCCAATTCGTATTCAAACTCATGGTGCATGACAATCATATCCTTATCCTGTGGTTTGAGTTGCCATTTTTCTACCAGCAGGTTTTCAAGTATCTGCGCCGGTGTAGCGTTGGGGAGTTTGATCTTTTTTTTGCGAAATAAGCCCAACCACTCTAATTTTTTGATTACATCCGAATCCAAAGGTTCATCCAGCATCTGCGCGATGCGTTCTTTCACCGAGCCAAAGCCACCTTTATTGCTGGCGTAAGCCTCCATCAATTCGTGGTAAGTGATATTGCCCGAATCCACAATTGGGAAAGAGGCGTCGGTTAATCCAATTTTCACTAAAGCATTCCAAGCATCGCAATAGCCAGGGCCACGCAAAGTGCCTCTCAGAATATTAGGAATGCCGCTCAAGCCATACACCTCGCGGTACAGCAGGGAATCTCTATTGGCGTAGGCTTCCAACTCGCCCAGCCCTGGTATTTGCACGAGGTGGTATTCTTCAAATAGGCGATGGTAGGGCACATAACGAAATTTGCCATTTTCGAGGTACTGCGCTGTACCCTGCCCGGCCAGCACCACGTTGCGCGGATTCCAGGTTATTTTATAATGCCAAGGATTGTCGTCGCTTTCGGGGGCTACCAGCCCGCCTGTATAGGAGCGAAACGCTGTGACCTTACCGCCGCGTTGTTTGATGTCTTCGATGTGTTTCATAGCTGACATATGGTCAATGCCAGGGTCGAGGCCCATCTCACCCATAAAAATCAGTTCGCGGTCGCGAAATTCATTACTCAAGCTATACATATCTTTCGACACATAAGACGCCGTAATGAGGTGTTTTTTGAGTTTGATACAATCGTAGGCTACCTCCATGTGCAAGTAAGCCGGCAGCAACGACACCACTACATCCGCACGGCTGATGAGTTCACGGCGATCGTTCACTTTGGTCACATCCAACCAAGAAGGCCGCCCATTGGGGTGGTTATTGATTTTTTCTTCCGCCAGTTTGGGGTTAGAATCTGCTACTGTCACATACCAATTGTGTGCGCGCGCGTGTTCCAGCACATATTTGATGAGCGCCGTAGCCGAGCGCCCCGCACCTATAATGAGAATATTGTTCATAACAGTCAAGTTAGGTTTTACGGGAATGTTGTTTATTATGCAAATTTACCCTTTACCTGTCATCCTTTTAGCGAATGGCTTGAAAGAATGTTAAATTTCGCGCAATTTTCCTTAAATTTCACTAAAAATCAGCAATCGAAGTCGCATTTTTTATTAACAAATGCTAAAGTAAAACGTATGAAACAGCAAATAACCATACAAACTGTAATGGAACGATTGGATCGGCCCGATGAATTGACGCCACGAGAACGGGAGTTGCTGGAAGCAGCTCGGGCAGCGGTGCCCCATTCGTATGCGCCTTATTCCCAATTTCGAGTGAGCGCAGCGGTGTTGCTGGATAATGGTGCCATCTGCGTTGGTACCAACTTAGAAAACGCAGCCTACCCCATGTGCCTCTGTGCCGAACGAGTAGCCATAGGTACCGCGCATGCACAATTTCCAGGTATGCCGATACAGGCTATTGCGGTCACCGTGCAGCATGCTAGCAAACAGGTTGTGCAGCCCGCAGCGCCTTGTGGTGCCTGCCGTCAGGTGATTTGTGAAATGGAGCAACGCTTTGATAATCAAATTGTTATCATTCTTCAAGGGGAAACCGGCCCTATCTATCGGCTGCGTTCGGGGAAGGATTTACTGCCACTGGCTTTTGATGGCACTTTTTTGTAAGGAGATTAGCGTGCAATCTGTTTATACGAAGATCATACAATAGGCGCTACATTTGAAGGCAAAGCACTTCATACCCGTTCAGCTTTTTTATACAAAGTTGATCATAAAAACCGATAAATTTATAAAAATGTATTGATTGCCAAACATTAAAATTACAACTAAACATTACATAGTTTCTAATAATTTTTGTAAATCTTCGGGCGTATCAATGCCGACGGTTTCGTGTTCGGTGCATTCGACTATGATGGAGTACCCATTTTCCAACCATCGGAGTTGTTCGAGTGCTTCTGCCAGTTCGTAGGCAGACGGTGACAGCTCACTGATAGACAGCAGTACCTCCCTTTGAAAGCCATAAATGCCAATATGTTTGTAAAATGTTGCCTGCTGTAGCCAGTGCGCTACGGGGGCCGCTCGCACAAACGGAATGGGGTGCCGACTGAAATAAAGTGCCTGACCATTAGCAGCGCACACCACTTTCACTACGTTGGTATTGAAGAGCGCCTCTGAAGTTGTGATCGTTTTCGCCAAGGTAGTAATCGGCGCCTGCGCCAAAAGTGGCCGAACCACTCGATCAATTTGCTCCGGCGCGATGAACGGCTCATCTCCTTGGATATTCACAATTCGATGATAATCAGGCATTTGCCGCGTTACTTCTGCACATCGGTCGGTGCCACTAAGGTGGCCTGCATCTGTCATGATAACGTTGCCACGGAAGGTTGCCACATGTTCGAATATACGTTCGTCGTCCGTAGCCACCACCACTGCATCCAACAAGGTTGCTTGCATCGCTTGCTCGTACACGCGCTGGATCATACTTTTGCCTTGAATAATGGCTAATGGTTTGCCCGGAAATCGGGAGGATGCGTATCTTGCAGGTATAATACCCAACGTGGACATTGGTTGGTCGTTTTTTTTAAGTGTGATGGGCAAAAATTTAAAAAACTAAATAAAAATTACTTTCAAAGGAATTTTTTATCGTTTTTTGGCATTTATTATTTAGTTGGACTGCCAACAGCCCGTTTATTGTTATACCTAATTAACCTCAGTAAATACAGAGAAAACTATGCAGCGTATTATCCTCTCCGGGATGCTTTGCTTGTGGGTTTGCCTTGCTGCGCAAGCCACAGGCGATAGCCTTCGTTACTTGACACCCAAAGATACGGTATTTCTGACAATTGATGGGTTGGGCGACAAATTCTTCGATCATAAGGTAGAACGCGGCCAAACCCTTTTTTCCTTGGCCAAATTTTACGGCTTATCATTAGCAGAATTATATTTGTACAATGCCGATCTGAAGGAGAAATCCATAACGGTAGGTCTGGGTGTACAGATTCCTATTCCCAGCCGCGCGATTATTCGCTTCAAGCATAAAGGATTTTCTGATAAAGAACACGTACCCGTATATTATGTGGTGAAATCTGGTGATACGATGTATCGGATTTCCAAGACGTACTTCCGAATGGAAATGGATACGATCTTACGGCGCAACCAGCTAACATCAGAATCCATTCGGGTAGGGCAAACGCTACACATCGGCTGGATGAGCATAAGCGGCATCCCCCCTGAGTACCGTGAGGGTTCGTCCACAGAGCGTGGTGATAGAGCGCTCGAAACCCTGTACACCCGCGAGAAGGGGCATGCAAAAGAACAAGAGCATAACGGCATGGCAGTATGGCAAAAGGAGAGTAAAATGGACTACGAGTTGTATGCGCTACATCGTAGTGCAAAACTCAACAGTGTTATTCAAGTGTATAATCCGATGACAAAAGCCACGATTTACGCGCAAGTGCTGGGGCGGATACCCGAATCGGCTTATCACGATAATGTAGTATTGGTGCTGTCGCCGATGGCAGCTAAAAAATTGGGGGCTATTGACGCCCAATTTTTTGTAAAAGTGAAATATTATTAAGCCTTGGAAGGCCCTACGTTGTTCATTCGCTCAATAGTTGCTTGCAATTCTTTAATCAATAAAGACTGATTGTGAACAAGTTGGCGCAATTCCTGTATTTGTTCACGCATATTAGAACGCTGCGTATTGGACGAAAGGAAAGCGCAGATGCGGGTTCGGATATGCCAAACTTCTCGGATATCGGCACTATCTACACAAAACATATCGTAGGATTCATTGTCGCTAAGCAATTCGAGGTATTTCGCAGTGCTTAATTTGTTGAGTACCCGCTTGACCACAATATCGTTGCGCGTCACAATCACATAAACCTGATTGTTCTTAATATCGGTGTCCCATGCGCCTGGCGGCACGTAGCTGCACACCACCTTATCCCCTTCATAGAGCGTAGGTTCCATGCTATCGCCCACTATATCAAATGAGCGGTGTGTACCCGATTTGTACTTGTGATCTGGCAGCGTATAACTTGGCAGTTCCTGAATAAAATCTGGATTAGTCGCTTCACCGGCGTATCCAGCCTGCGCAGGCGTAGGCACATGCACAATCCGTTCGTTTTGGTCGGGCGTAGTCACTACCGTTAGCACCCGAAAATCCTGTTCCATGCTATCCGGTAGAAACATAGGGCCCTCTCCAAGATACAAATATAAAGGATTGAAGCGATACACCTCTACTGCCCGCCGAATAAGTTCAATCGTCACGTCTCGACGGCCTTTCAACACTTCACTGAGGCTCTGTGGCAGGTAATCCAATGCAAACGCAAATTGCCGGCTGGAGCGGATCTTTTTGTCCTGACGCAACTTATCGTGGCACTTTGCGAATCGTTGGGTTACGATGCTATTCATGCGGCAGTTAGGCTTTACGGTGAATGGTGTTGAACAAATTTAACCGTTTTATTTATAAAATGGCTATGTGAAAGACTTTTTTATTGTAAAACCTAAAAATAGATTGCCGCGCTCGTGCTTTGCAGCAAAGCCGTAAAACGCTTAGCACTTTCAACTTAGCTACTCGAAATGGTGATTGATGGGTTCGGAATGCAGTATTTGCGCATAGACAGCACGCCCCTGCTCGGTAAGTAAAGGTAGTAACCCCGCCACAAAACTTTTATAGTAATATGGCACAACGGCTTCCGGTGGCCCCGAAAAGTGGATTTCGGCATGTGCAATCCAACCATGTGCAAAAACCAACTGGTGTGCTGCAAAGTGTTCGTAAAAACCAGTAAAGGGTTCAGGCAGTAGCCAGCCTTGATCAGCCATAGCCCCAAACAACTGCGTAAACTGCTGCCGCCGTAGCTGCATCAAACTGCGATAGGCTTCTTGTATTAGTGGGATACGTCGCGTAATTCGTACTAAATCAAGCATCAAAAATTTATACCTATATAATATATGAAAGCCTATTTCCCCGATGCCGAGCATAAGTCCTACCTCCGGCAGTAGGTGCAAAGCTCGATTTGCTTGCTCGTCCATCTCAGCAACTACCCGCTGGTATAGCGCCACAATGATAGCATCTGTATTCGGAAAATGATAGCATAAATTGCCATGGCTAATGCCTGCTTCTTGTGCAATACTGCGCACCGTGACGGCGTCTGTGCCCAAAGCATTAAACTGCCGTAGCGCGGTTATCAGTATTTTTTCCTTCGTATCCATAAATCAAAGTTAAAAAAATTAGTACATTTGTTCTAAAAAATAAAAATTAGTACATTTGTTCTAAAATAGGCTTTGTTTTTTTCAAAACCTTTTGCCTTGTACTTTAATCATCTCATTATTAATCTTTTATAAACAAACAATAATATGAAATCACCCGATTCTAAAAAAGCCTCCAATGCAGCCATAGACTGGTTTTTTCAATTGACCGATTATGTCAGAAATTTGACCCGCCCTGGCGAGAAGGATCCTACATGGATGTTAATACTAAAGGTCATCGGCCAAGGTTTTCTAATTTTATTGATGATTTTGCTATCGCCAGTACTTCTCATTGGTCTTTTCATCGCCTTCGTGGCTGTATTCTAATCGGATGCATACGCTTCAACAGCCTATATTTGTGGCAGTTGCGCTGATGTTCGTAGCCCACCAGATACTCCAGAAATGCTTTGGTATTGCCTTATTCTGGCTACACAGTTATCTTGATCCATTGCTGTGCCTGCCCATTTTACTGACATTCCTACTAACCGAAAGGCGGCATATATGGGGTAAAGGCCTGCAATATCGGCTGTCCCTTACGGAAGTAAGCGTTGCAACCATCGCACTAAGCATTGTGTTTGAATTAGTTTTTCCGAAGCTGAGCACCCGTTTCACGGCGGATTGGGGCGATGTGGTGGCCTATGCCGTTGGGGCGCTATTTTTTTATCTAACCCTCAATCGCCCGCTCACCAGAAGCTAAGCACTTCGTTTTATTCTCTAAAAAACCCAGCAAAGCATTGGGTATTGGCGGCCGCTTTTTTTATTTTTACCTTCGAATTTTTTCTATTATTGCTTTCCGTTTTGTAACAATAACGGAAAACGAAATACCCAAATGGCAAAACTCAGAACGAATCATGTCAGAAATGGCAGTGGCGGTGGTGCTATGGTAGTGCGGGTAGGCCTATTTGCCATCATTTTGGGCGCACTGACGCTCCTATTCAATCGGTTTGTGACCCAGCCATCCGATGATACGGAAGGTGTAGTGATAGATTTTGCAGCATTTGACTTCGTACCCGCGTCCACTACGGGCGTCACGCTTTACAATCCTTACTTTGCGCTTTCCTATTCGCCACAGCACAAACAAGCCGAATGGGTAGCTTACGAATTGAGTGCAGCGCGCCTCAACATGCCTTGGGTATCGCGCCGCAGTGCTTTTCTTCCTGATTCGAGAGTGAAAAACCCAGTTACACCTTCGGATTATCGTAATTCTGGCTACGACCGGGGGCATCTGGCGCCAGCCGCGGATATGGCATTTGCTGAAGACGCGATGGAATACAGCTTCCTCATGACCAACATCAGCCCACAAGCTAAAAATTTCAATAAGGGTATCTGGCGAGAGTTGGAAGAGCTAACCCGCAATTGGGCCAAAGCCAACAATACGTTGTACGTAGTAACTGGGCCCGTGCTCGCCCAAAAACCCAAAGGCACCATTGGAGAGACGCAAGTATCGGTGCCGATAGCTTATTATAAAGTGCTGCTCGACTATACGGAACCGCAAAAAAAAGGCATCGGATTTATTATACCCAATGAAGTGAGTTATGAACCATTGTACAAGTTCGCTATGTCCATTGCTGATGTAGAACGACAAACGGGTTTAACTTTTTTTCCAAAATTATTACATCCCACAAAGGATCGAAATTTGAAAGAAACTTATAATATTGACCTTTGGGAATTCAGCAAACGCAAGTATGAGCTGCGTACCCAGAAGTGGAATCAGGATTGAAAAAGTGTACCAGCAAGTAAATAAGAGCATTTTTATTGTATCCTAGTTTTTTTTGTAATTCGCATATTTACCTCATTTGATAAAAAGTTATAAAAATACATCATAATGTCAAAACAAGAACAATTCTTACAACACATAACAGAAGGCTATACCTTCAAAGGCCCGTCCTTAGATTTGGGCGGCGCTATGTTGGATGGCGAATGCGTACCTGGCGCAATTGTTAAAGTTCCGCTCAAAACGATTAACCGGCACGGGCTGATAGCGGGCGCAACCGGCGGCGGTAAAACCAAAACCTTACAAATTCTGGCGGAGCAGTTCTCCTTGCAGGGTATTCCGTCTTTGCTCATGGATATCAAAGGCGATCTGAGCGGTATTGCCATGCCTGGCGCAAGCAATGCCAAAATCGTAGAGCGCCACAGCAAAATCGGGATTCCATTTACAGCTGCTGGCAGCCCAGTGGAGTTTCTGTCGCTATCGGATGAGCAGGGCGCTCGCCTGCGCGCTACCGTCACAGAGTTTGGGCCAGTGCTGTTTTCCCGTATTTTAGGTTTGAATGACACCCAGTCGAGTATTATATCGGTGGTTTTTAAATATTGCGATGACAAAGACCTGCCGCTGCTTGACCTGCAGGATATGCGCAAGGTGTTGCAATACATCACCAGCGATGGCAAAACAGAAATTGAAGCCGCCTATGGCCGGGTTTCCTTGGATTCGGTGGGTACAATTTTGCGTAAGATTGTAGAATTAGAGCAGCAGCGCGCCGATATGTTTTTTGGCGAACTATCATTCGAAGTGAATGACCTTTGCCGTACCGATGCGCAAGGGCGTGGTATGATATCTATTGTACGCCTTACGGACATTCAAGATCGGCCAAAGCTCTTCTCCACTTTTATGTTGCAAATGTTGGCTGAAATCTATGCTACTTTTCCAGAAACCGGTGACGTGGAGAAGCCCAAACTCGCCATTTTCATTGATGAAGCGCATTTGGTATTCAGTGAAGCATCCAAAACGCTGCTCAACCAGATTGAAGCCATTGTGCGCCTGATTCGCTCAAAAGGCGTGGGGGTATTCTTTGTCACCCAGAATCCAACGGATATTCCCGAAAGCGTGCTCGGACAATTAGGTATGAAAGTTCAACATGCCTTGCGCGCCTTCACCGCTAAGGATCGAAAAGCGATTAAATTGGCGGCGGAGAACTACCCCATCTCCAATTTTTACAACGTTGGCGATACCATTACACAACTGGGCATCGGCGAAGCCTTCGTCACGGTGCTGAATGAAAAAGGCATACCGACCCCACTGGCGCATGTGATGCTACGCGCACCGCAGTCGCGCATGGATGTGCTAACGGATGAGGAAATTAATGGCATCATCAATCGTTCGGAATTAGTGCGCAAGTACAATCAAGTGGTGGACCGAAAGAGTGCGCATGAAATACTAACCGCCAAAATGGAAGAAGCGCACGAAGCCGCCCGACAGGAAGAACTGCGCAAACAACAAGAAAAAGTAATGGTGCAACCACGTACCACCAGCACCACTTCCCGCAGTACGCGCGCGCCCAAAAGTACAATAGAACAGATTATTGGAAGTCCGACCACCCGCCAAATCGGCAATACCATTGCCCGAGAGCTTACGCGCGGTTTGCTGGGTGTGCTGGGCATGGGCGGAACGACCACGCGGCGCCGAACGACGACTACCACGACCCGCCGGAAAAAATAATTAGGTAATAGCACCTTGGTATGAAAGTTTGCGAAGCATTTTATCTTCGCAAACTTTCATACAACATTCAATAGAATAAAAAGTGCATCTTTTTTTTTGCTAATATACTCTTTTTCAGTGTTTTATAAAAATTAAGTTGGTATAAACAATACCATTACGACAGCCCTAATTTCAAACCATGTTTAGTTGTGTGATAAAAACCTACCAGCACATTTACAACCACCGGACTACATCAAAATCTTGCCGATGCGCTAACAATTCATGCCGCGGGAAAATGCGAAAGCCATATTCATAAACGCCTGTCATTTCCAATTCTACTTGACAGTGGTAGGTCGCCATGCCATTTTTTTGCGCTACCAATTCAAAAGTTTGCGCAAATTTTAATTCTAAATCGTTTTCGGTGATACGCTTAAAAAAGAGCACTTCCAGCCCGACGTTTTCAGCCGGCACGCCATTTAAATCGAGCCGAATCGTTGCTTTGAAATAATCGCCCAGCGGCAAAGCATAATTATCTGTATCAAATACATCCATTTCTTCAATGCGGATATGCGCCCAATTCAACAGTAACTGGGCTTTCCAAGCTACAATCTGGCGGGCTGCTTGAAAATTCCCTTGATGAAAAAGAGCACTGCGCTGAGCCAGTTTGTAATAAAAGCGATGAAAATAATCATCCATCATGCGTTTCATGGTAAAATGCGGCGCTACTTCGGCGATGGTATTTTTTACGTAAGCAACCCAACGTGATGAGACCCCCGCTGTATCTTGGTCAAAATAAATGGGTATAATCTCTTCCTCTAAGAGATTGTAAATCGTTTCCGCGTCCAACTCGTTTTGTAAATTCGGGTCATCATAAGTATTTTCTAACGGCAAGGCCCAACCGGCGCCTGGCAGATACCCTTCTGCCCACCAACCATCCAATACGCTGAAATTCACAACGCCATTTAAGGCGGCCTTCATGCCGCTGGTGCCGGAAGCCTCTTTGGGGCGGGTTGGCGTATTCAGCCAAATGTCCACACCTTGCACCAACAGCTTTGCCATTTCCATATTGTAATCTTCTAAGAAGATCACCTTACCCAGAAATTCAGGACGTTGCGATACGCTAATGATGTGTTTGATTAAATCCTGCCCGCCTTGGTCAGCCGGATGCGCTTTACCGGCAAAGACAAACATCACGGGTCGGCCAGACTGATTAACAATTTCCGTTAAGCGTTTTAAATTGGTAAACAGCAAGTGTGCGCGTTTGTACGTAGCGAACCGGCGGGCAAAACCAATGACCAAGGCGTCCTCTCGAACGTTATTGATGGCTTCAAAAATAATGCCGGGCTTCTCCCCGCGGCGGGTCAAATCGAATTGAAGACGTTGCTTAACATCCTCTAAAAGCCGTTTTTTTAGAATGCGGCGCACGTCTATGATATGCGCATCGGGTACATCCTGAATCTTGCGCCAGTGTTCGGGGTTAGACTGATCCTGAAGAAAAGCCTCGCCAAACTGCTGTATGTATAGGTCGTGCCATTCATTGGCAATCCAGGTCGGATAATGCACACTATTGGTCACATAGCTGATGTGTAATTCTTCTGCACTATAATCCGAGTACAATACATTGAACATTTTCTGCGATACGGCGCCGTGCAGTCGGCTCACGCCATTCACTTCGTGCGAGGTGCGAATGGCAAGGTGGCTCATCGAAAATAATTCATTAGGATTGTTGGCGTCAATTCTGCCGAGTGCCATAAAACGCTCCCAACCAATACCCAGCCCCTGCGTGATATAATGATAAAAATAGTTGCGCAGTAGCCCTTCCGAAAAGTAATCGTGCCCAGCAGGCACTGGCGTATGTGTTGTGAAAAGCACTGAAGCACGTACCACTTCTAAGGCTTCGTCGTAGCTTAGCTGCTGCTCGCGGATGTAATATTGCAAGCGCTCCAAATTCAGAAAAGCGGCGTGACCTTCGTTGCAATGATACACATCGGCCTCGATGCCCATGGCTTGCAAGGCACGCATACCACCA
>CALMSP010000162.1 GCA_937872405.1 uncultured Saprospiraceae bacterium
CTTGGTCGGCAATTTGGTTGCGAATAAGCGCAAACTGGGCATCGGGAATCACCTCGTAGCTCACGCCGCGCGTAATACATTCTTTTTCAAGGGCTTTGCTGTGCGCAAAGGCAAAACTACCGCCGCGATAATTGAGCAGCCACCAGGCCTCCACACCATTTTGTAGCACCCAATAAGTGATCCCATAGGCTTTCAAGTGGTTGCGCTGCCCTTTGGCATCCATCGGCAGGAGTATGTAAGCAGCTTGTGCCTGCACTCCCAGCATAGCCATTAACACAAGCAAAATCAGTCGTCTTTTTAGCATAATAACCGTTTTTTGCAATATAACACTTTGAGTAACATGTTGCTTCCTATTATCAAAAACGAAAAATACAATATTTGTGTAGCTAATGCTGGTTTTTAACAAAATTGTAACAGATAAGCGCCGTTGCAATAAGCAAAATAGAGTATTATTGCACCTTAGTTGAATGGCGTAGATCTTAAAAAAACAAAACCTTTTGGCGATTCAACTTGTCAATATAAAATGCAAATGGCGAATCTGACTTTTCAATACCCGATCTGGTACGTTCTCTTGTGTGTGTTATTGGGCGCAGCGTATGCTTTTACTTTATATTACCGCGATCGCACTTTTCATGAGCAATCGGCAGTGCTCAACCGCCTATTGGGCGCACTGCGTTTCATCACAGTCACGCTATTGAGTTTACTGCTGCTGGCGCCTTTGTTGCGTTCAGTGATTACAGAAGTACAAAAACCAATAATTGTGCTGGCGCAGGACCAATCGGAGTCTGTTGCCGCAGGCATGCCCGAAGCTGCCCGCACCGCCTATCGGCGGGCCTTTGAAGAACTATCCGCCGAGCTGGAGCGCAACTACGCCGTGCAGCAGTACGCTTTTGGTAGTTCTGTGCGTGAAGGTATTGATTTCGTTTATGAAGACAAGGCTACCAATATATCGGCGCTGCTCAACCAACTCTACGATTTGTATGGCAATCAAAATCTGGGCACGGTGATATTAGCCACCGACGGTGTGTATAATGAAGGCAGCAATCCATTATATTTGAATAATAAAATCAATGCCCCTATTTATACAATTGCGCTGGGCGATACCACTATCAAAAGAGATATTACGCTAAAACGGGTTTTTCATAATAAAATAGCTTATTTAGGTGATAAATTTACCGTGCAGGTGGATATTGCTGCGCAGAACAGCACCGGAACAAGCACCAATTTGGTGATCTATAAAATAGAGGGCAACAGCGCCCGAAAACTGCAGCAACTACCTATAAACATTGATAGAAACGATTTTTTTACTACCCGCGATATCATCCTGGACGCCGAGCAGAGCGGTGTGCAGCGCTACCGCGTGGTGGCCGAACCGGTGAGGGGCGAAGTAACAACTGTTAATAATAGTAAGGAAATTTTTATTGATGTGCTGGATGCCCGCCAGAAAATACTCATCTTGGCTCACGCACCACACCCCGACCTCACCGCACTGCGCCAGTCTATTAGTACAAATCGGAATTATCAGGTAGAACTTGCTTTCGCAAATGATATTAAAGTAAATATAGCGGATTTTGATTTTATTATATTGCATCAATTGCCCAGTCGCAATTATGATATTGCCAACGTATTGACTACGATGCAAGCTCGGCGCACACCCCGCTTGTTTATAGCTGGTATGCAGACCAATTTTACGCGCCTCAATCAGCTCCAATCGCTTGTCAGTATTCAATCCGATGGGCGCAACGCTAATGATGTACAAGGGCGAGCAATGCCGGATTTTAGCAATTTTACGCTCAGTGAACAACTCATACAAAACCTGCCCATATTCCCCCCGCTGATAGCGCCTTTCGGCGAATTTCGCGTTGCCCCGGATGCCTCTATGTTGCTGGCGCAACGCATCGGCAAAATAGACACCCGCTATCCGCTGCTGGTGCTGGGCGAAGAGGCGGGCCTACGCACAGGCGTGTTGTGCGCTGAAGGGATATGGAAATGGCGACTTTTTGATTATTTACAGCATCAAAATCATGATATTTTTGATGAATTATTAGGCAAATCGGTGCAGTTTCTAAGTATAAAAGATGATAAACGTAAGTTTCGCGTAACTCCTTCCCGAAATATTTTTAATGAAAACGAACCGGTGTTTTTTGATGCAGAATTATATAATGATAATTATGAGTTAGTAAATGACCCGGATGCTTCCATTACAATTATTAACAGCGAGGATAAAGAATTTTTATTTACTTTTAATAAAAACGGACGCGCTTACGCCCTCAATGCAGGCATTTTTCCGGTGGGAAATTATACCTTTCGCGCGGCTGTGAATTACAACAATCAGAACTTAACGGCTACAGGGCAGTTCAGTGTGCAGCCAGTGCAATTAGAATTGTACGAAACGGTTGCTGACCACAACTTGTTGCGGCTACTCAGCGCACAATATGGCGGGGCTATGGTTTACCCAAATGATATAGCGAATATCTCGGATATGATTCGTGCAAAAGGTACGGTAAAACCGGTGCTGTACGAAACCGCCAAGACCCGTCTGGTGATTAACCTGAAATGGATATTCTTTTTGTTGCTGCTATTACTTACAGTCGAATGGTTCTTTCGTCGCTACTTCGGTGCTTATTAACGAAATAATGATAATTATATCATAATATTGCCATTGCGTATGCATTAGGATGTATGCTTGTGCCTGGCAAAGGCCTATTGTTAAAGGGGTTTCCTGTTCTTGGCTGGCTGTACCACAAATAATGCGTTTATGAAATATTATATCATAGCGGGCGAAGCCTCCGGTGACCTACATGGTGCAAACCTTATTCGGCAGCTAAAACAATTGGATGCAGGCGCGCAATGCCGTGTTTGGGGAGGCGATTTGATGCAAGCAGCCGGTGGCGAATTGCGTAAGCATTATCGCGATCTGGCTTTTATGGGGTTTGTAGAAGTACTGAAAAACCTGCGCACCATTCTACGAAATTTAGCTTTTTGTAAGCAGGATATCCTTGATTTTCAGCCAGATACACTTGTGTTAATTGACTATCCGGGGTTCAATCTGCGCATTGCCAAATGGGCCCGCCAGCAAGGGCTACGAGTTGTATATTACATCTCCCCTCAGCTCTGGGCTTGGCATGCCAGCCGGGTATATGATATCAAGAAGTTCGTTCATAAAATGCTGGTTATCTTGCCTTTTGAGCCAGATTTTTATCAAAAATATAATTATAATGTCACTTTTGTCGGACATCCATTATTAGATGTAATTGAACAATTTGAGCCGGATACCAAATTTTTACAAAAACATCATTTGGATGAGCGCCCTATCATCGCCCTATTGCCTGGCAGCCGCAAGCAAGAAATTAGCCGAATGTTAGAAGTGATGTTAACTGTTGTGCCTTATTTTGCTGATTATCAATTTGTTATAGCAGGCGCGCCCGCCCAGCCGAAGTCTGTTTACCAATCAATTTTAGTGAAATCACCATCGGTTCGTGTGCAATTAGTTGAAAATCAAACGTACAATTTGCTAAGCTATGCCCGTGCAGCATTGGTCACCTCTGGTACGGCTACTTTGGAAACGGCTTTATTTAATGTGCCGGAAGTCGTTTGTTATAAAGGCAGTGCTTTGTCTTATTTAATAGCTAAAAACCTAATAGGCAGCAGAATACAATTTATATCTTTGGTAAATTTGATTGTTGGTCGCCTTTTGGTGCAAGAGCTTATCCAGCACGAACTGACGCCCGCTAACCTGCGCCAATCGCTACTGCAAATTTTAGATGCCAAACAGACCGCAGCCATACAGCAAGGTTACGCCACGCTCCGACAACAATTAGGCAATACCGGCGCTTCGGAAAGAGCGGCGCAGGCAATTTATCGTTTTGTACAATCTGCTGCATCGGATTAAAAGATTTCCGTTTTGACGAAATATAAATCTTTAAATAGATAATAATTGCGCATCAAAAAAATAATATTCTGTGAAAGCGAAAATTCAATTTTTTTTGTTTGACATCCCGTTTGGAAAGCGTAATTTTCGGATCTTATCAGCGTCTTTGCGCAATTCGTTTAATCCAGTGTATGAGACCACCAACCGCTTGTTTGATCCTACTGCTGGGCACAATAGTTGCCTGCCAAAACCCGGCAAAACAATCGCCCGATGTAGTGAACGCAGCGGATAGCACCGATACAGAACTCGACCTGATAGAAGAAACTTTGGTATTCAGACAAAATGGAAAAGTGGCGAACACTGGGGTTTTTCGAGCATTATTTCGGCACACCCCTTTAGATACTTTTGATTTTCCTATAATCAATACGCGCTTGGTGGAAGGGCTTGACCAGCAACTCCGCCTCTTAGATAAAAGCACAACCACGAAGCACCAAGTTGGAAACCTCACCGTTACAGAAGCTCAACTGCGCGAAACCATTCATATTTTGCGCGCTTGGCAACAGACGAAGCCGCTTTTCCTGCACCAATACCTTGATGCGCATCAAATATGGGGCGAGGATCGCCGAGGTAATGTTTTATTTACTGCTTATTTTACACCTATCATAAAAGCCGCTAAACGCAAGAGTGGTGCGTATCGCTACCCGATCTATAGTCGTCCGCGCGATTGGGAAGGTACTATGCCCGACCGCCGTGCCATCGAGGCAGGTGACGCCTTGGATGGGCAGGGCCTCGAATTGGCGTATGCGCGCAATAAGGTGGATATTTATTATATGCAACTGCAAGGTTCTGGTTTTTTAGAATATGCCAGTGGCAAAAAAGAATATTTGGCTTATGATGGCACCAATCGGCATCCGTATCGCAGTATTGAAAAATTTTTGATGAATACGGATATGGGTGCTACCAACCTTTCCATCGCTGGCATCCGTCGCTTTTTGCAAGGGAATCCGCAACTCACCGATTCCGTTCTTTTTCAAAATCCTTCTTACACATTTTTTACACCCAAAAAGTATCAACCCTCAGGTGCAGGCATGGTTCCGCTTAGTGCAGAATTTTCTATTGCTGTGGACAAACGCTACATTCCGTTGGGCAGTTGCTTGCTGGCAGCCTTCCCAGTTTATGATCGCAAACAACGCCGACTGCGCCATGAGTATCGCGTTCTGCTGGCGCAGGATGTAGGCGGCGCCATACGCGGTCCCGGGCACATAGATGTGTACATGGGTATTGGTGAATCCGCGCAACGCAAAGCAAGCTATCTCAAGCATTATGGTAGGTTGTGGCTGCTACTACCCAAGACCGTTGACTACATTACAGAATCAAATTAAATATTCGAATTATGCATAGTGTCTTGACATCCTAATTTTTGGCACGCTATTTGTACTAAACATATCAAATAAATTTAATTTGTAAAACACAGTAAATTGATTCAATGCATTAAAAAATATTCATATATTTGCTGTGTTGAAACCCTTTGTTTGATCTTAAAAAAGCACGAAACACTATGCAAACTGAACCTGTACAACATCGCAATGCTTCTCCGTAGCTGCATTTTGTGAAGCACCGCTTTTACAATGCTGCATTTTCCCGCTGACCATCTTCTTATCACGCTGCACACCAAGACTGGCTACGTGCCAAGGTGCTGTAAGTAACGACAGGCTGTAATGAATACAATTTTGCAATCAAATTGTTATTGTAGTAAAATTACTTTTTTGCAATACATTGACTTTTTTTTACTTGTATATCAAGTTTTTTGAAACCCTTTTCAAATTTTACACACCATGAACAAAGATTACACAACCGCCCAACCGGGCAAAAACAAATCGGTAGAAGGCGTCCTCCTACTGATTGTCTTTCTGATCGGCGCCATTGGTTTTTTATGCACCTATGGCAAAAGCCAACAACACGCAGCAACCGACGTTCATGAGCGCCCGGTGAAGGAAATGTCAGCAACACAGCGCCCAACAGGGCCAGGCACCTATTGATATCACGGCAACCCAACAGTACTATTTGCAGTGCATTACAAGTAAGACAAGAATACTCATGTAGGGATTTCGACTTGCTTCGTTATCTTTCGAGCACCGTTTACTTTTTTTTCTGCGTAGCAGCGGGATTTTTTCTATTTTTGGGTGTTTGAGCCAGACTCGGTCGCCCGATCCATTTCATTGGTGCGCTCCGTAAATCCTTAATACACAAGGAACTGTAATGATGATGAAACGAGTATTCTTCGATAATGCGGCTACTACGCCTTTGCTGGATGAGGTGATCCAGGCGATGGAAGAAACCATGCGGCACAACAATGGCAACCCTTCGTCCATCCATGCAGAAGGGCGCAAGGCGCGTGCGGCTATTGAGCAGGCACGCAAGCAAATTGCCAAGCAAATTGGGGCGTCCATTGGTGAAATTTTCTTTACGTCTGGTGGCACGGAGTCCTTTGAAATGTGCGGTACGCGATCTTGGCGTGCAACGTATTATCAGCGCGGCCACCGAGCATCATTGCGTGCTGCATTCGCTTGACGCACTTGCTCAGGATAGGGGTACTGAGGTGGTTTTTGTACATTTAAAGTCAAGCGGGCAACCTGATCTGTTGCATTTGGAACAGCTTTTACAACAAAGCGACCAAAAAACCTTGGTGTCTCTAATGCACGCCAATAATGAAATTGGGGTAATGATTGACCTCGACGCGGTGTCAGCGCTGTGCGCACAGTACGGAGCTTATTTTCATTCGGATACAGTGCAAACCATCGGCTACTTTCCGATTGATGTATCTCAAACGAACATTAGCTTTCTCTCAGGCTCTGCGCACAAATTGCATGGGCCCAAGGGCGTCGGCTTCATTTACATCAACAGCAATAATCTTATCCAACCCTACATAGACGGCGGCGCACAGGAGCGCAACATGCGTGGCGGTACGGAAAATCTTTACGGCATTATTGGCTTAGCCAAAGCATTAGAAATAGCTTCCGCTAATCAGGAAAACTGGCGGGTGCATATTACTACTTTGCGTGACTACCTGCGCGCGCAGTTGCAAGCCCACTTTCCGGAGGCTTTGATCAATGGTAATCCTGACGAAGGGCATTATAAACTCTTGAGTGCATCGTTTCCACCTTCCTCGAAGTCGGATATGCTCTTGTTCAATCTGGATATTGCTGGCATCAGTGTATCGGGCGGCAGCGCTTGTAGTTCCGGTTCGAATGTGGGGTCGCATGTCATTGCGGCATTGGAGGCACATCCACAAGATTATACCACCATTCGCTTTTCATTATCGCATTTGAATACGAAAGAAGAAGTGGATGTTGTGATAGAAAAATTAAAAACCTGTCTGATTTAAAGAACCAGACAGGTCTGTCGTAAGTCGGCAAGTTTTATTCAAAAACTTGTCCAGACTTGTTTATTAATTGAATACCAACTTCTGCGTTACGATGCCTCGCTCAAAGCGCAACTTCACAATATACATGCCATTGGGTAAATTGCCTCGTTGGAGCGTATAACTACTATCCTTCAGGTTAATGGCAGATTTTACCATGCGACCGCTCATATCGAATACCTGTACATCTAGGATTGGGAAC
The DNA here is from genome assembly GCA_937872405.1 of uncultured Saprospiraceae bacterium. GTDB lineage: Bacteria > Bacteroidota > Bacteroidia > Chitinophagales > Saprospiraceae > JADJNW01. The sequence continues at coordinate 7,495 of CALMSP010000162.1, forward strand.
TCCAGAGATGTCTGGATGCGTACCTGCTCATAAGCGGGATTAGGCATCATCTGTAGTTGCACGTCATTAGCGCTTAGCCCGTTCCTTGTAGAAGAAATACCACTCAGGTTACAATCCAAGTTCAACGCTACGCAGGCGCGCGGTGCAAAGTATGCCATAATCGTATCAATGTACAAGCGGGCACGAACCGGATCGGGTGGTGTTGTAGCATTTGGATTGTTAGCGGCATAGAAATCCCAAGGGGAGGAATCGGTTGGATCTACACGAGGCAGCGGCGCCAGACCCTCTCGGTTGTTGTTGCGAGCACGCATAGCTACCGATATAGCATCCGTAAAGTTTGCACTTGCCCACATGCTGTTATTGCCAAGGCGGTTTTGCTTAGTTGCTACGGCACTGCTACCGCATACATCCACTACTGGCAGGTTGATGGGTGGCGGTACGTTAAGTACGGCGCACTCATACGGTGCGAATGGATCGGTCGGTACATGGAAAGACATAATAGGTACTTGCCCGGCATCCATCCAGAGGGTATCGCCCATAGCACCGCCCATATTCACAGATAGCTGGAAATTAGACGAATAGCCTACGTGGTTGGGGTAGCATAGTGTATCACCAGCTGGGAATGGATAACCCGGCAAACCCGGCGGCACCATACCCACCGAAGTACCAAAGATGTCACCATTGATGGCTTCGATGACCATCGGGAAGGGCTGACCTCCTATGACGGTCGTAAATTTGGGCAGTAGTACTTTGTTGTAAGCATCCAAACTTGCTGTGGCCAGCGTGATGTAACCGCCAGTGCCAATACCCCACAGCGTTACGCGCGTGCTATCCACACCGAAGGGATTACTTTGTTCAACTACAGAGCGCTTCAGAAAACGTACTGCCGTGCGAGCATCTTGTACGCCGCGATACGCTGCATTGATAATCCCAAAAATACGGTCGCTTTGGTTTGGTGCAATGGGGTTCCAGCCCAAACGATAGGTTACTGCTGCTGACACATAACCCATTTTTGCTAAGCGTGTGCATACTTCCACTACCGTAGAGTCTTCTTTGGTGCCACCAGTACCGCCATTTTGCGGGAAAGGCAGGAAGTTGCCAGTATGGAAAACCAATACCACTGGGCGAGCCGTTTCGGTATCACCGACGGGCTGATACACATCCATGGTCAGTGGCTGCGGAATAGCCTGCCCGACTTGCGCCAATGCCAAGGCCGTTGCATTCACGCCGTAAATAATGTTGGTTTGTACACTTACTTGCGTAAACACCTGGTCCACATAGCGTCGGTTTTGGGCTTGCATAGACAAGGCGACACAAAGAATAAAGAGAAGTAGAATGTTGATTTTTTTCATATTACGTGTGTTGTTTTAATGAAATATGTGTGATGTTGTTATTTTACTTTACCTTCATATAAGATTGAAAAATACCCCAATCTTCCGATACGTGGGCCGCCATATGTCTGGAAGATTTGATTATTCATTAAATTGGAAGCACCCAATTTGAATGTCGTGTTGATGCGTGGCGAACGCCAGTTGACCTGGGCATCCAATAGGTCGTATGATGGGATAAAGCCTGTAAACTGAGGTGAACCCTCAAACAGGAAGCCTTCTTGCCATTTATAATTAATACTGAACCCTGCATTGCGAAGCCCGCCGATGACAATATCGCGGCCCGATAAGCCAATGTTGAATTTATGTTCTGGGGTGTTGAATGCCGGAATAATCGGGTCATCCAGGTCAGAATTGAGCCGGTTCCAAGAATAATTGGCGGATACCTGAAAGTAGTCTGCAAAATAATAACTCGTTCCGATGGAGAAGCCTTGCGTTGTTACCTGGTTGATGGAGTTGGCAGCAAAGCGGAAAGCCTGCACATTGCGAGGTAGATTCAACGAACTGCTCTCGTCAAATTCGGCAGTTAATCCTATATTGAAGCCTAAGAAATTGTTATAAAAACTGTAATAGTATCCCGCATCCATATAAATTTTGTTCCACAAAGTAGTGCGATAGCCTATTTCAAACGTCCGTACTTGCTCAGGGCGTACGGGTGCTACATTGAAATAAACCAACCGTTCGCGGTTCAGATCCTGTCGAAAATCGTTGAAAGATTCAAGCGTGATAAGACTATCGGCACCGTTGAGGTTGCCAGCCAAAATAGCCCGCCCTACGTTCAGGAATAAATATTGGTCGGCAAGAGTTGGGTTGCGCAATGCCGAGGAGAAGGACGCCCGCAAATAGTTATTGGGCTTGGGATTCCAAACCAACGAAGCCGCTGGAGTGTAAATCAAATCGAAATTCTGGTTTTTGTCAATTCGAGCAGTGGCACTGGCGCGTAGTTGGCGGTTAAAAAATTCTTTTTCAATACCGGCATACAAACCAAATTCTTGATTACGAATGCGAATGCCCGCCGTATCTGAGAAGATCGTACCTTGCGTATTGGGGCGATAGAAGCGCATATTGCCACCAACGGTAATCACTTGTGCCCATTTAGGTTCAAATTTGTACTCCCCATGCACATGGTACAAGGCGGAGCGATCGAAAAAGCGCGTGCCTTCGCGTTTGTTGCTAGACTTTGTACCCGTAATGCGGTTGAAAGCATCTACGAATTCCGGTGTGCCGGGGCGTAGGAAGTCTGTAGTTTCTTCATTTCGAATATTACGGCGGTCAGCAGCAGCGGCAGTTTCGGTGTGCCATATGCGCAGCGAATCACGGAATTTTTCGTTCCAGGCTTCCGCAGCCGCAAAGTCGAAAGTTGGCGGGAAAGTGGAAAAATTCAACTGCGGGTAACCATTTTCCCGGATGCGTGGCGCAACGCGGTCGCGCCAGTACTGCGTGTAGTCCTGCGACCACAACTCATCACTCTTAGCAGCTTCTTGCAAGAGTAGAGCGGTGAAGTAAGGATCGAAAGAGCGTCCAGCGTCTTCATTTGTTGCATATCCTCGCAAGAAAAACTTACCTTCTTTGCGGTATTCGATACGATTTTGGAAAAATAGAATATCCCGCAGGCTAAAGCGGTTGTCACCCTGATACACGGTGGTACCCCCTCCTGCGCTGGAGGCAATAATCAGTTCGGGCGATTCCAAACCCTTGGATGGTTGGGTACGGAGATGAAAAGCAACATTTGACTTAAAATTGCGCGTATTGTAATCCACCAGATCAATTTCGCGGTAGCCAGAGCGGTGCCACACACCAAGGCCAGGGAAGGTCCATGGTGGTGCCGTGGACAAGTCGTTGAGCGAAAAATATTCGTCGCCATAAATATTTACAGCATCGAAACGCCCAGGATTGTCTCGTCCGGTCAGGGTACCATCTACGGGGTCGTAGTTTTCGGCTTCCCAGTCGTTGGCGCGCATCCCAGAAAAGTTGATCTTATAACCGAGGTATTCTTGTCCTTTTTTATTCTTCACCACATTAGCCCATCGTGCAGATACCTCTACCAAATTGCGTTCGCCCACTTTTACCATGCCGCTGAGGCCTTTATGGAGGAAAGGATTCTTCGTTTCCATGCTGATCACGCCGTTGAAAGCGTTCGGGCCATAAAATGCCGAACTGGCGCCAATGATAAGATTTACGCGGTTGACATCCAACTCTGATGAACCCAGAAAGTTGCCCAATGAAAAATTTAATCCTGGCGATTGGTTATCCACGCCATCAATAATTTGTAAGGAGCGCACGGGGCTGGTACTGTTAAATCCTCGCGTGTTAATGATTTTGAAACCCAAGCTGGCAGCCGTGAGATCCACGTCTTTCAGTGCGCCTAAGCCATCGTAGAAGTTAGCGGCTGGCGTTTCGCGAATGCCAATGTTATCAAGGGTTTCCATTGTTAGGGGCGATTGTTGCTGTTTTTCAGAAATCCGACGTCCGGTTACTTCTACTGCTGCAATCGTGATGGCATCTTCGCGTAGGCGCACCCGAAGGCGCCCGCCGTCAGAAGTTACAGATACCTCCTGCCCGGTGTAACCCACATAACTCACCACCAAAGTAAGCGGTAGTGCTTGGTCCGTCCGGATGACGAAGGTGCCATCATAATCAGTAATGACCCCTTCTGTAGTACCTTTGATGACTACGCTGGCACTGATGAGGGGCTCGCCAGTATTCGCATCCGTGACATCCCCCCGAATGGTACGCTGGGCCGATAAGGGCAGCACGAATGAAATAAAATTTAGAATAACAAGGAGTTGTAAGAATTTCATACCAATTTTTCATCGCTTAAGTGAAGGATATTCTTTCAATGAGGCTAAAGTAGTTATTTTTCAACAACATTTATTTTTTTGTCAACAAAAAATAATGTATTACCCAAATGCCGACAAATCCCTCCAAAATGTAGGTTTTATGGAACCTTATACCGCCTGATTTTACGTATGTGGCAGCGCGGTGCAGAAATTTTACTATGCTAATATATCTGATTTTGTTCAAAATGTTTATATTTCGCTTCGATAATTACAAACCTAAAATCCTACGCCTTAACCCATTTTGCAGCAAATAAATGCAAAGCAAACTGGTTAACGACGTACAATTGTTAACCTTTAAAACTACTCTGAGCGTGTTGTACAAAGTAAAACTTAAAAATTCCGACGATGTGGTGTTGTTGGATGACAAGGTATATGATTACCTAACCTCTGAACCTTACCTCCTGAAACTGGATTTTATCAACAACCTAAGACGCCACTCCAGCGGGTGCGCCGTTTTTCAGAAGACTTGGCGCAAAGCAGACGGAGGCTACAAAACAGAGACGATCTACCTGCACAAATTGGTTGCGGAAAAATTTTTAACGAACAGTAAGACTTCAAGCCAGAATTTGGTGGGTGCTCGCAATGGCAACAAATTGGACTGCCGGCTTGAAAATCTGGTTTATCGGTCGCGTTCGGTTGCCAGTCGAAAGCGCCGTACCAGCAATCGGGTGGGCTATACCGGCGTGTACAAAGAAAACAATCGCTATCGGGCGGTCATTTCCTACAATAAAAAATCCTATCATATTGGCATGTTTGCTACACCGGAAGAAGCGGCCTTAGCGTACAACAAAAAGTCGCGCGAATTTTATGGCGAAGAGGGCAAAATTAATATCATTAAATCGAAGCAAGATTAGGCACTCATCAGCGTTTTATGGCTCTGGTCATCTCGCGCTTGCCAGGTGGCCCCGGAATGGATTCAACCTCAAAACCCACTTCGCATAATCGTCGTTTGACAACGCCCTTGGCGCAGTACGTCACAAATACGCCACCGTCGCGTAGGGCACGCCAAGCGCGCAACAGCATGGGCGTTTCCCAAAGTTCGGGTTGGGTGTCAGGCGCAAACGTATCGAAATAGAGCAAGTCAAAGCGCTGTTGGTAATGAAGATGCTGAAAATCAGTTTGTTGCTTGCAAAAGCGAAAGTGTGGCGCCGCTTGTATCGGCACGCCCCAGTCCGTTTGGTGCAAGTGCATAAAGGTGGAGCGGTGGTCGGCAGCTCCAAGCAATTCAGGATAATTGAGTTGTGCTGCCTGTTCAATAGAGATCGGATAGGCTTCTATAGTTTCATAATCAATTTGCCAACCATGCATTTCGGCGTGCAGCAAGGTGAGCAGCGCATTGAGGCCCGTGCCAAAACCCAACTCCAAGACGGCGATATTAGTCGTTTGTAAGGCTTTATAATGCAAGCCAGCTTGAATAAAAACATGAAGCGATTCTTGCACCGCACCATATTTAGAATGATAGCTTACGCCAAATGTAGAGGAGCGCAGAGAATGAGAGCCGTCACTGGTTTCAAAAATTACGCTTTCCTGCGTCGGGTTCATAAATAATTGATTGACAGGGTATTGCAAAGAAAATCAAGGTAGTATTTCCTGTTCGCGTAAAGCGCTTTTGAGTTCCTCCATCGTAATGTCGAGGTGAGAAGTGTCATAAACGCAGGTACCTTGCCGAATAAGCAACACTTGTGGCGATTCATGCCAGACTTGGAACTGGTCAGCTACTTGGTTGGATACATCGCGATGACGGATAACATCTAAAAAATAAGCCTGCACTATTTCCGCATCCAAGCGCCAATCACTTTCTAAACGATGTTTGGCTACTGAACTAACAGCACATCGGCTGCTATGCTTGAAAATAATGCAGGCTTTATGTTGAGATATTTGATGAATCTGAGCAAGCTGCTCTGAGTTTTCTAATGCAATCCAGTTTAACATGTTAGAATGGCAATATTTGCACAACAGTATGGATAATGTCGTGAAGGTCTATCGAAAAGTTCGTTGGGCATCCTACGCCTCGGTTACAAGAGCTTAACATGACAATGGCTGCAATAGCCAGCAATGTTTTTGCATAACTTCTGAAAAGGGTCTTGTTTTTCATAATGAAAAGTTTTGATATGTTCTGAGATAATAATTCCTGTAAATTTGTAAGGTGACACTTTATCGAGAGCATGTACACCTTACTTTACGCAAAACGCGCTAAAAAGTTACAACAAAACGCTGCAAAAATAATATTTGTTTTGTAATCTACTTCATTAAACGCAAACTCATCGCACAAAAACTTGTTCAAATAAGCGATAAAACGATTCACACTACTTATTTTTGCGTTTCCAAAATTGGCAGTCAACATTCAGAATCAGAAGAAAAGATGGCAAAAATACTTACGTTGCGTGATGCCTTGCGCGAAGCTATGTCGGAAGAAATGCGCCGCGATGAAACCGTATTTCTGATAGGCGAGGAAGTGGCCGAATACGATGGTGCCTACAAGGTGAGTAAGGGTATGCTGGAAGAGTTTGGCCCCAAGCGTGTCATTGATACCCCTATCGCAGAACTTGGCTTTGCAGGTATTGGGGTCGGGGCCGCTATGAACGGACTGCGCCCGATCGTAGAATTTATGACCTGGAATTTTGCGGTATTGGCTTTCGACCAAATCGTCAATAATGCGGCCAAAACGCTTTCCCAGTCGGCAGGGCAATTCAAATGTCCCATCGTCTTTCGGGGCCCTTCTGGTTCTGCTGGACAGTTGGCGCAGCAGCACTCCCAGACTTTTGAGAGCTGGCTGGCGAATGTACCCGGCCTGAAAGTCATCTCCTGTGTGGATCCGGCTGATGCCAAAGGGCTCCTCAAATCGGCTATTCGGGATGATGACCCAATCTGTGTGATGGAGTCCGAAATCCTTTATGGTATGGAAGGCGAAGTGCCAGAAGGAGAATATCTTGTACCGATTGGTGTGGCTGCGGTGCGCCGTTATGGTTCGGATGTCACTTTGGTATCCTTTAATAAAATGATGCTCCCGACACTGAAAGCGGCCGAAGAGCTTGAAAAAGAAGGCATTAGCGCCGAGGTTATTGATTTACGCACGATTCGTCCTCTGGATATTCAGACGATTGTGCAATCGGTCAAAAAAACCAATCGCTTGGTGGTCATTGATGAGTCTTGGCCTTTCGCTGGCGTATCGGCGGAGGTTACCTACCAAGTTCAAAAGTATGCATTCGACTATCTCGATGCGCCAGTCACCCGCATCAATGCTGCTGATACTTCGCTGGGCTATGCGCCAACTTTTGTTGAGGAATACCTGCCCAACCCAGCAAAGATTATCAAGGCTGTTAAAGAAGTAATGTACGTAGTTCGATAAAACACTATATTTATTTATCCAATATAATGACAAATCGCGCATCAAGCGGATCGAGATTAGCTTTTAAAACTTTCAAAAATTCGTCACCGTATTTAGTATAAAATGATGTAAAATTAT
>CALMSP010000163.1 GCA_937872405.1 uncultured Saprospiraceae bacterium
ATGTGCTGGATGTGCTGGACGAGCATATCAACCAGTTGTCGCGCTTTCGTAGTTTATTGATTAAGAAGGATTTTGAGACGTTTTATGAATTGATATTGGAGGCGAATCGGATTAGACCGATTTTGAATGTGAAAACACAACAAGCGAGGATAGGAGGATAGGAAGATTGAGGGATACGCTCACGATATAATGAAAATTTCAGGTTACGAAAATACAAAAATATGACCTTTTATAACGAAAAACTATTTGAAGAAAATCCTGAGCTCACCAAAGGTAATTTACAGATTATCGCGTGTGCGGGCGCAGGAAAAACGGATTTTATTTCTGAAAGAATTGATTATCAAATTTGGGCTGGTATTGCTAAACCTGACCAAATCGTTGCTATTACCTACACTGACAAGGCAGCAGAAGAATTAAGATTTAGAATTCAAGAAAAAATTAACGCTTTACCTGATAACAGAAAAGATACGGGTGAACTTTTCATTGGGACGATTCATTCATTTTGCTTACAAATTTTGAAAGAATATTTCACAGAGTATAAAGGCTTTGATTTACTTACTCAAGCTGCTCAATATTCATTTATTTTATATTGGGAAAGAGATTTAGGACTTGATGAATTACAAAAATGGTTAGAAACAGAAAATAGACTTCCTAACAATTTAGTTCACTTAGGTAGCAATAAAGAAAATCATACACTAAAGGCATTTCTTAATACACTCAATATTTTTCAAGAAGAACGATTAGACCAAAGCCATGATAATACCAATGGTTTATTTTGGAGTAGCTATGAAAGATATAAAGTCAAACTTAAAGAAGAAAAGTTTCTAGATTTCAATTCTATTCTTCGCCTATGTTTTGACCTTTTGAGGGATTCTAAAAACACACAAATACTTGATAAAATTCGATTAAAGCATCAGTTTCTTACGATTGACGAGTATCAAGATGTGAATAGTATTCAAGAATATTTAATACAACTATTTAGTAATAGTCAAAACTTGTGTGTGGTTGGAGACGACGACCAATCTGTTTACAAGTGGCGAGGAGCTGATGTACAAAATATCATTACGTTTCAAAACCGATATGGTGATGTTGCTATCCATAAATTAGAAATGAATAGACGCTCTTGTGATAGAATTGTAAAACTTGGAGAACAACTCATATGTAATAATCAACAGCGACTCGAAAAATCTATCTTGCCAAATGAAAAACAGACACAAGATGGCGATATTTATAAATTAAAGTTTGAATATCAAACAGAAGAAATTCAGTTTATTTTAGAGAAAATACAATCGCTTGTTGGGAAAGAATATATTGAAAGAGAAGATAAGGATGGTAATGTAATTAAGAGACCATTAAAATATTCGGATGTAGCCATACTGATTCGCACCAAAAAAGCAGCAGAGGAATATGTAAAAGCTTTTGACAATGTAAACATTCCAGCAGTTTTTGAAGGCATAGGTGGATTATTTAAAAAAGATGAAGTTGGGATGATTACGGAAATGTTTAAAATGATTGTAAGTCATAATAATCATTCGCAATTTCAATACTATTTTAATGCAACTAATTACTGGAATTATTTTGATAATGAATTTATTTTTGGATTTCAAAATGCTTTCTCTTTAAATGATAGGCAGAGAAACCTTCTAAAAGAGCCTTTTAAAAGACTTATCGAGAAATATAATTTGGATAAAAAATCGAGAATCTCTTTACAGTCACTTTTACAAGAAATTCTTCAATGTATTGGCTACGGGAGTAATAATAATTTACATGAAGACGCAGTGAATGAAAAACGTCTTTATAATTTAGGGAAACTTAGCGAAGCTATTGCAGATTATGAAATCGCTCGTAATTATTGTACTTTTTACGATATCAGAAATTTTATTAGATTTATAGAACTCCATGCAGAGAAACTTTATGATGAAGGTGGAACGGGTGAAGACAAACATAGCAAAATCAATGCAGTAAAGTTTATTACCTTACACAGTGCAAAAGGCTTAGGCTTTCCTATCATATTCATGCCCCAATTTTTTCAATACAGACTTAGTAGAAAGGAAGAGCCAACTTTTCTGAATGATAAGTTTGACGTATCTAAATACGAAACAACTGAAGAAGACGAAAGGCGCTTGGCGTATGTTGGTATCACTCGCGCTAAGAAATTTTTATTCGTAACTGCTTGGCAAAAAAAGAATAAAGAGAGTAAAAAATCTTCCTACGGAGACAAAACGCTTAATCGTTTTAAGGAATTAAATGACAATTTGTGCGTCATCGAAAATAAACCTGACCCAACGGAACGAATAGTCTGCGCCGACAATCTCACTCAAAAAACAGATAAATTTACTACTAATTTTAGTGAATTATCTTATTATTGGTCATGCGGTTATATGTACAAATTAGCAAATATTTATGGCTTTAAGCCGCCTATACTTGAAGCATTGGGATTTGGAAAACAAATGCACAATATTATTGATGTTCTGCATACGGATTTCAAAAACGGTAAATTACCAACAGCGCAAGAGATAAAAGCAATTGTTGCAGAGCAATTTTATATGCGTTATGCAACACCTCAAATGAATGATACACTAAAAACAGCGGCAGAAACCGCTTTATTGAATTATGTAGAAATTTGGAAAAAAGACTTTTCATTGACACTCAAAACAGAGCAAACATTTGATTATGAAATAGGAAATGGATTAATTTCAGGTTCAGTAGATTTACTCAAGCGTCAGGAAACTGCTGAAACAATATCAAAATCAGTTTTAGAAATTGTAGAATTTAAAACAGGAAAGCGTGTAAATGAATATGAGCGAAAGTACGAATTACAAGCGAAAATTTATCTACTCGCAATAAAAGAGGCTTTAGGAAATAAGATAGATGAGGCACATATACATTATTTGGATAAAAAAGGTGGTAATCGTGACCCAGTTGATACCTCACCAAGAAGCCTGACTGAGGCCAAGAAAGAGGTGGAAAGTATTATCAATAGCATATTGAAAAATAATTTTACAAGAAATCCCAAAAGTAAAGAGACGTGCGAAAATTGCGATTTTTCAAAGATATGCCCAAAAACTAAACCCCAAAATGTAAAATATTAAATGTAAAAGTATGTAACGTGAAACGTCAAATTAAAAATAATAAATAATACAACTATGGAAATGACTTTTCAACCGACATTGAAGAAGCGCCCGTTTATCATTGCGGGGCCGTGCAGCGCGGAAACGGAGGAGCAGGTGCTGGAAACCGCGCGGGGCTTAGCACCGCAGGGCATTGATCTGTTTCGGGCGGGCATCTGGAAGCCGCGCACGCGTCCGGGCGAATTTGAGGGCGTGGGCACGGTGGGCCTCGGCTGGCTGAAGCAGGTGAAACAGGAGACCGGCCTCAAGGTGACAACCGAAGTGGCCAATACGCAGCATGTATTCGAGGCGCTAAAGTACGGCATTGATGTGCTGTGGCTTGGGGCGCGCACCACGGTGAATCCTTTCTCGGTGCAGGAAGTGGCGGATGCGCTGAAAGGCGTGGACATCCCGGTATTAGTGAAGAACCCGGTGAACCCGGATTTGAAGCTGTGGATTGGCGCAATTGAGCGGATTTACAAGGCGGGCATTACGCAAGTAGCGGTGATCCACCGGGGCTTTTCGCACCATAGCGAAACGAAATACCGCAACGTGCCGCGCTGGGAGATTGCCGTGGAGCTGAAGCGCATTTTCCCGGACTTGGGCATCTTGTGCGACAACAGCCACATTTGTGGCCGCCGCGATACGCTGCTCGACGTGGCGCAAAAGGCAATGGACCTGAACTACGACGGGGTGATGACCGAAGTACACTCGACACCCGATGCGGCTTGGAGCGATGCTAAGCAACAGATCACGCCGACGCAATTTAAGGAATTGATTGCCCAACTGAAAGTGCGCAAGGCTACTTACGACAGTGATTTCCTGCCCACTTTGGAGCACCTGCGCCACGAAATTGACGAAATTGACGACGAATTGCTAAGCTTATTGCAAAGCCGCATGAAGCTGTCGGAGCAAATTGGCGAATACAAAAAGCGCAACAACATTGCCATTCTACAGCCAGACCGCTGGGGCGAAATCTTGGAGCGCAGCGTGGCCAAAGGCAAGGCCAAAGGGCTGACCGCTGATTTTGTGTATGAATTTTTCAAAGCCATTCACGAGGAATCCATCAATACGCAAGGGCGGGTGATTGAAGCACAGGAGGTGAAGGAAAGTTGAGATCGTTGATAGATGGAAGGGTTGATGGGTTGATGTATAATTTTTGCTTATTTTTTATTATGCGAATGATTTATTTTGCTATAATTGCAAATTAGCGGTAGTAGTGGAGGCCAGCAACCACTTAAAAACAACGGGGCGTATCCGAAAAGCCATATGAGTAGGATAAAAAATGAGACAGATGGCAAACTACAAGATCGAGGAAATTGAAGGAATTGGCCCGGTAATGGGCGAAAAGCTGCGGAATGCGGGCGTGAAAACTACGGACGCATTATTGGAAAATACCAAAACCAAGAAACAACGTCAGGATTTGGCGGATACCACGGGTATTTCCGAGAAGTTGATTTTACGATTCGCTAACATGGCGGATTTGTTTCGCATTAATGGTGTAGGGCAGGAATTTGCGGAGTTGCTGGAAGCAGCAGGCGTAGATACAGTACCCGAATTGGCGCAGCGTCGTCCTGACAATCTGACGGCTAAAATGGAAGAAGTAAATGCGGAGAAAAAATTGACGCGCCGTACTCCTTCGCTCAAGGAAGTGGAAAAATGGGTGGAGGAAGCCAAAACACTACCGCGTGCGCTGGAATATTGAGCGGGCTTACCTCTAAGCGAGTAGTGGGTTTTTACAAATTTTACAAATATTGCCCGCTACTCGCTTAACTTATTTACTGTTTTGTTATATTTCTGTAAATAAAATGTAGTATTGCGTCATTTTAATTACATGCGACGTATGTGCGTATTTCAACATGCTATTTTCCAGCTTTTTTAAGAGTATGTTTAAAATTCGTTTTTGAAGTCGAAAATGATCAGATTTGGGTTCTCACGAAGCGTTTTTTGAGCTGCATAGCAGCGCTACGGAGCGAGAAAAAGGCAAAGTGAGGTTCCATAGATGAACATTTGCAGACCAAAGTATGAAATTTAAACATGCTCTAATACCATTTTCAAATTAAGTTGACGTATTAATATAAGGAAACAAAGTTAAT
>CALMSP010000164.1 GCA_937872405.1 uncultured Saprospiraceae bacterium
ACCACGGGCCCCATGCGCAGTGGTTTTTGGGTAGAAGGGCAGGGCCGCGATGTGCGCGTATTGCCGGATGGCAGGGTGTTTGTGGCGCGCAATGATTTGCCGGTGCAGGTTTTTACTTGGAAAAAATGATGGCACTACTTTTTGTTATTTACAATGCATGAAATCCAATCTTACAAATTACGATTTTACAAGTCCTATTTTGAATTTTATAAAGCATTGAAAAACAGGGTTTTAAGAATGAATAAGTCCGCCATTTCCAATTAAAAAGATTGCCAAAGTAAATAACAATATAAAAACGAACTAAATGTGCAATATTCAAAACTGCCGCATGTAGCTGATTTTGCTAATGGTGGATTGGTTGCGCACATCCAGATTGGGCAAGGCATTTTCGTTAAACACCAAGAAAAGAAACGACAGCGGCCGATATTCCCAGCTTCCGCGAATGTTCCAACGTCCTTGATTGCCAAAGGAATTGTACTGATAAAACGCGGATAATTGCAACCGCGGATTCCAGGCTAAGCGCAAGCCGCCGGTGACTAAATGCGTGGTCAGGTTTTCTTGCCGAACGCCCACATTGCGCAGATGATTGTACTCATAATCGAAAGTGATGGCTACCCGCGGGTCGGGCACTAAGCGCAGCCCGGCGGTGAGTGCATCGCGTTGGCCATTATAATAACCACCCCAATCATAACGCAGCGAAGCCGACCATTTTTTTGATAAATCGGTGTTATAACGAACGAATTGCGTAAAGTAATAATATCTTTGTTGCTCAACTTCAATGCCTAAAGGTCGAAAATTAAAATTAATGTTTTGCCAAGTAGGAAAAAGCGCCCATTGCAGGAAACTGCCATCGGTAAAAATAAGGTACACCGGAAAAATGTAGAGATTGCCCTGCTGGAATTGTCCGGGATTATTGAAATCATGATAATAATTAAAAAACATACCGGGGTCGAAACGCCGCACCCAGGGCAGGTTTTTAGGTCGGAAAATATAATAACCGCCGGGGTTGTGCCAAATTACATTGCGCTGAAAAACAAAACCCATATCCGGGCGATAGTCCTCGCTAACAAAATTAGACAGCCAGCCGAGGTAGAATTTATTAGTCTGATACCCAGCAAAAAACCTGCCCGCCACGCCCAAGGAGTCATTGGCATTATCCCGCGAAGCCGACACCATGTACGATACCGTCAGTTCGTCGCGGGGGCGCACCAATCCGTCAATGGTCAGGGTGCTGTTGTGCTGCTGTTGCAAACCGAGTTCGGTACTGGCCTCATCCATCCGGTGGTTGAGCATCACGCCAATGTTGTTTTGCGCACCGTAATTTTTTAGGTAGCGCAGCACGGCAAAATTGGTCGCAGCCGATTGTTCGGTTTCGCGCTGCCGAATGTAGAGCGCCGCAAGGGCTTTATTTTCATCGCGGTTGGTATAACGCGCACCAGCGTCTATGGGGGCTGGCTCGGCATTGAATTCGCCTTGCAAACCGATACGCCGACTGAAAAAAGGCACTATCCAGCGATTGCCGGCACCGGCCCAGATACCTGAATTTTCCAGAAAAAACTGCCGCCGTTCGGGGAAAAAAATATTGAAGCGTTCGAGGTTGATCACCGCTCTGTCCACATCCGCTTGCGCAAAGTCGGTATTGATAGTTACATCCAGCACACTGCGCGGGTTGATCGCCCATTTTACATCGCCGCCTACCTTGGCGCTGCCACTACCTATCGTTTCGCCGTTGGTTTGGTTGGCATCGTATTGCCATAAGGCATAGGGTTCCACACGGATATTAGCAGCTGGCGCCGGCAATTGCAGCCCTTCCAAACGTGCGGCGTAAGTCATACGATAGGGTGAAAAAGACTGCGGAATAGCCGGAAAAACCGTTTGCTCATAGTCGCGGCGGGCCAAGCGCGTGAGCGTCAGCCCCCAGTTCACAGAATCCGTCGAAGCGGGACGATCATAGCGCAGTGATTTGAACGGGATGGCAAATTCGGCGTAATAGCCAGAATCGGTTTGTATGGTGCGCACATCCCAGAGGGCATTCCAGTCGTTGTCAATATTACTATCATTAAAAACCTGCAAATCGCGCTGATTGCCGTAAGGCGTCGTTTGAAAAGAAACACAGTATTGTTTCAGATTTTGCGCATCAAGTTGAATGCCAAAAATATCATTTTCACCCCAGGCAAAATCGCGGCGCAAGTCCTGCACGCGCACTCCTTGGCGCCCCAGCGAATCGCGGCAGAATACACCTACATATAAATTACGCTCATCATATAACAACTTCACCTCGGTATGATATAAATAATTGCCCCCTTGGCGCGGCTCAACCCTAAAAAAGTCATTTATAGCAGGGGCTGCGGCCCAAGCGGGTTCATCCAATTTACCATCTATTTTGATAGTGCCTTGCACGGGCGCGGCACGCACCACGGGCGCTTGGGCAGGCGGCGGAAAATTGCCGTCATTATTGCCATTTTGTGCCCAGAGCAGGCACGGAAACACACAGGCGAAGAGCAGAAATTGCTTCATTTTTAGCATCTATTTTTTGCAATAATGTTGCAAATATAGACAAACTTCGCTCGTGTACAATACGCAGTTAATTTTTTGATAATGATGGCTTCACTTAAAAGTCGTCTAAGCGTCAGAAAATTATCGTCCATTCAGTTGCCAACGTAGTCGCGCAAAATAATTTCTACCCGTAGCAATGGGACTGCTGCTACCGTCGCCACTGTGCGCACTACCCTGAGTTCCAATAGTATTCACATTACGAATATCTAATAAGTTTCTTACGCCGCTGGTGAGTTGTAAGCGATTTTTCCAGAATGCTTTGGTCAAGGTGAGGTCGGCTAAAGTAAATCCGTCCTGAATGGCTTGGGCCACCACCGTATTGCCTTCCTGATTAACGGTTTGATAAAAACGGATAAACTTGTCATTATATCGAATAAAAAAAGCGGTTCTCAAACCAATTTTATTAAAATGATAATTTACTTGCCCGTTAAGTTCATTGGTAAAAGTGTAAGCCGCCACATTTTCCGTTTCAGAAAGCGGATTATAACGCCCCGTAGGTGCTATGCCTGCTGCTATTTCAAGGTTTTTCAGGCTGTAATTAATGCGAATATTACTCCCCAGTGCCTTGAAACGATCCTGATTGAAATAAGCAAATTGCGTCGTATTTTGCCCCAGTGAAGCCGCAGGCACCAGCTCACCATTTATTTCCACATAATCAAATAAGTCTATTTTATTGCGAATATCATTATAAAATCCGGTGAGTGTAACTTGCAAGCGGCTGATATTCCATTTTTGGTCATAATCTAATATAAACTGCACATTATCAGAGGTTTCTGCTAATAAATCCGGATTACCTATGATATAATGACTGGCATCCACAAAGTAAAAAAATAGTTCTTTAATGGATGGGCTACGAAAGCCTTGTGCATATGAGGCGCGCAATTGCCAGGTTTTATTTATATCATATTTTAAGTGTAAAGATGGTATAATGGGCGCATCAAATCGCGTATTATATGCTCCGCGAGCACCTACCTGTATTTGTAAAGCCGACACGGGCTGATACTGCAATGTAATAAAACCAGCATAATCGGCAATTTCACTAAATTGTGCTTTACTCGCTGCCGCATCCCGGAAACGTTGGCCGTAGCCATTTTCATAATTAATATCCAGCCCAATCTGAAAATTAAAAGGACTATCACCGAAGCGACTTGCTAATATTGGTCTGAAAACCAGTGCATTGTATCGCGTGGTGTCTTGTTGTCCCGGTACTTCACTTTGCTCCCGACTTTCCATTTCGGTGCGCAGCGTGTTCTTTTGCCGCCGAAAAGTGTTATATCCCGATGTAATATTCCAATATAAATTTTTCAGAAAAGTACCTTCGTATGATAGTACATGATCCAATCGTCGGGTATAATAAAAATCATCAAATGCATAAGGACGGAACTGTGGCCGCCGCAACTGCCCTAAGTTTTCGATCTGCTCATCAAATAAACTCATCGAATAGCGTAAAGATTGGGCACCATTTATATCATAGCGCAATATGCCATTCGCAAACCATTGTTCTTTTGGGTTCCACTGAAAGGTGCGCGCCAACAAACTATCGCTTGGTGCAAGGGCATTAAAGCCTGCAAAATTATTATATCCTCCGTCTAAACGTAATAATAATTTATCGCTTAGGCGTGCGCCCGCTTGCGCGTTGAGGTTTTGTGCGCCGATGCTTTCAACCTGGCTAATTACTTGAAAATCAAACTTGTTTATTTGCGATTTTTTCGTAATTAAATTAACAACCCCACCCAAAGCATTCGTACCATAGTGCACGGACATGGGGCCTTCTATTAATTCTACTCGCTCGATATTACTCAAATTAATCTGGCTCAAATCAATATCATCTCCTACCCGACCGATGACCGGCACGCCGTCAATCATAATCTTTACATTTTGGCCGCTTACACCCTGAAGACTCAGGCTGCTGCCCAATATTAAATCTTGCGAAATGCGAATATTTAGCTCTTGGTTTAATAATTGCTCTAAATTAATAGCACCGCGTTGCTCTATTACATCGCGCTTAATGGTACGAATTTTATATAGAGCATTGCGGCTATCGGTAGGCGCGTATTGAGCCGTCACCACTACATCCGCTAATTCTAAATACATGCCGATGGAATCAACAGAGGGGCTTGATTGGGCAAAACCGAAGTGCATGTATAACAGACATGATAGCGAACTAAATATAATGCGTATTTTCATTATGCTGAAATGATGTAAAATTGAAATAAGTTATATTCGGTAATGATAGCATCAAGTGACCAAATTTTTACTATCTAAAATTAAAATAACTTTGAAAGACATTTGATGCAAGTCTATTTTACTACATTCCAAAGATTTAGCAAATCCTAAAGATTTACCAAATCAATTCGTTGACCAGATCGCGCCAGTCCTGCAATTCGGGGATGCCCGGTTTGCGTTTGCCAAAACAATACACAATCAGCTCGCCCTCAGCATCAAACACTTCAATGCCGGTTACAATACCATCTTTGGTGGGCTTGCGGGTTTCCCAGATTGCGGCGATACCTTCCAGTTTCAGGTGTAAATTAAACTTCGGATCCATTACATTAATCCAGCCTTCCATTGGCACAATTTTATTTACTTTACCTGTATGAATTTGAATGCAGCCATCATTACCAACAAAAACCATGATAGGAACTTGTCGCTCTGAAGCTAAATGTAACATTTGCACAATAGCATCATTACTTAATTTACGCACATAACCTTCCGGTGCTAAGCGCATGGCCTGCGTGCGCGTCACTTGATATTTTTTTAGCATACTGAAAAAATCATGCGTATCCTGCAAGCCAAGCCAATGCTGCTGAAAAGCGGTTACATCAATTTTATCATCGGATAAAATTTCATTTTTAACAACAGGGTGATTATTTACTATAGTAAATGATTTCTGATCATTGGCGCGGTATTTGTTTACAATAGTATTATATGCTTCTGGCTCAGACTGTGCGGTAAGATATACTTTATGCACTGCGTGCCCACGGGCATTAAAAAACTGAAAGCTATATAATGTTCGTTTTGGATCGGCTACAACTTTTGCGGCATAGGCATGATGCCAATGCATCATAAAAAAGCGCAAATCAATATCATCATTTACCGCTACACCCATTTTACCTTCCGCCATGAAGGAAATATTATCATATACACCTTTTCGTTCATGTACGGCATACTCATTGCGCGTCAGAGCCATTACATAGCCGAGTTGCTTCATATCTTTTAGCATTTCTTTACAATCGCCGCTAAGGCGTGTTACATTTTTACCAAGATTGAGTTCGAGCAACTCCAACTCGCTGACACCCAATGTTATAGCAGCATCTCTAATGCGCAGTTGAGGTTTTTGTTGCTTCAATTGCAGGTATTGTTCTTGTAAAGTGGTGGTGGTGGTTGCTGTGGTCATTTCTGTCGTTTTTATAAGTTTAGTAAATATTATTGGGCAAATTAATATTACTCGTATTTTGTAATGTAATAACTTGCGGACAATCGTATAAAGGATGTGTCTGTACGATAGACTCTACGCCAAAGGCTTCATGGATGGTTTCGGGTACTAAAGCTTTATCTGGGGTGCCGCATTCTATGATGTGGCCATGCTTCATTATAATAATTTGATCGGCATACTGCGCAGCCAGATTCATATCATGTAAAATAATGAGTACTCCAAGTTGTAATTTGCGTGTTAATTTCTTTACTAATTCTAATAAATTATGCTGCTGGGCAATGTCCAAATTAGAAACAGGTTCGTCGAGTAATAAAAACTTGGCTTGCGAAAAAGTTGGTTCATAAATCTGCGTCAGTACCCGCGCTAAGTGCACCCGCTGCTGCTCACCGCCAGATAATGTATTAATATTTCTATGTTTAAAATCTTGTAATTGAACTTCCTGCAAAGCCCAATGTGCCACCCGCCGGCTCTGCTCTGCCGATTCCTGCATTTGAAAAGCAAAACGCCCCAGCAGTACGGTTTCAAGGACAGGCATCGGAAAGGCTAATTGTACTGATTGCGGCAATACACCCCGCACTTTAGCTAAATCAATTGATTTCCAATTATTTATACATTTTTTATTCAAATAAATATTTCCTTCAGAAGGCTTAATTTCTCCGGCAATGGTTTTTAATAGCGTGGACTTTCCGGCACCGTTTGCTCCCAGTATAGCTACTACCTCGCCTGCGTGTAGCCGCAAGCTTATATCACGAAGTAAGTATTTGTGTTTTACTTTATATGATATGTGCGTTGCTTCGAGCATTGATTTTTATATTAGCATGCATTGATTTATGATAATTATGATAATTTTTAAAAATGAATCGCCATTCGTCCCCTGCTTTTTAGCAAAAGCCATAGAAAAAACGGGCTACCAAGTAATGCCGTCAGTACGCCAATAGGTAGCTCCGCCGGTGCAATGGCGGTACGAGCAATGGTATCAGCCACCACCAGCAAAGCGCCGCCGAGCAAAGCCGAAGCCGGTAGCAGCCAGCGATAATTGGTACCGCGCACTAATCTTAGTAAATGAGGCACGACGAGACCCACAAAACCAATCACACCGCAGGCGGCTACGCAAGCGCCCACGCCGAGAGCCGTGCAGATAATAACTGTTTTTTTCAGGCGCTGAATATTCACACCAGCATAAGCGGCTTCTTGCTCGCCGAGTAGCAGCAGATTCAGGGCAGGGGCTTGTCGGATAATTAAAAAGAATAATACACAACAAATTGGTAACAAAACAATTACAAATATCCATTGTGCGCTACCGAGGCTACCCAGCGTCCAAAAGGTAATATCGCGCAGTTGTGATTCATTAGAAAAATAAGTAAATAAGCCAGTGATAGCACCTGCCAGCGCACTCATAGCTACGCCTGCCAGCAGCATCGTGGCTACGTACGTCCGATTGCCAAAGGTTGAGAGCCTATAAACGAGCCAGGTCGTAAGCAGGCTACCAGTGAAAGCAAAGATGGTCAGTGTGAAATAATTTAAAAATAAAGTGTTGTAAATCAAAGCTATATGAGTGGTGAATACAATTCCAAAAACTGCAAACAGCATGGCACCGCTGGTCACGCCTACCAAGCCCGGATCAGCCAAAGGATTGCGAAATAAAGCCTGCAAAGCGGCTCCCGAACTCGCCAACGTAGCCCCTACCAATAGCCCCAGTATGATACGCGGCAATCGCAGCTGAAAAAGCATATACGAAACGCCCGCCGGAACAGTCACCTCCGACCAGCCGAACTGCGCCATGATACAATCAAATATTTCCTTAGGTGACAGCGCATACGCGCCCTGGAAAAGGGAAGCTATTGCAACCAGCATGGTCACAACAGCTAAGCCCTTGACAGAAAATACAGCAGTATATAAACGCTGTTGTATTGTCTTTTTTACCTGGCGGTATGATGCTATTTCAATGGGTTTTACCATGTGCCTTTAATCTACGATGTAATAATATAATGGATTTATTTACTTGACAATGTGCCAAGATTCTCATAAATAGATGATATTTTTTGAGCTAACTCCAGCGCGGCCTGTGCAGACCGTGGCCCGAAACCCAGCAAATAGTGCCCATCCATCGCTATGATGCGGCGGCTCTGCCCAGCGGGTGTCTGGCTGATACCGGGAATTTTCAATAATGCATCCGCGCCATCGAGGCTTTGCAAACCACTTTCAAACATGAGAATCACTTCGGGTTGAGCCTTAATCAGTCCTTCTGCCGAAAGTGCCTTGAAATCTTCAAATTCAGTCATAGCGTTCTGCCCACCGGCCACGTTTATCATCGCTTCGGCGGAAGTATTCTTGCCAGCGACCATCAGATTGCCCTTGCCGCGCGCGTAAATGAAAAGCACTTTGGGGCGCTCGGTGTGCTGTGCAAGTAATGCCTGCAATTGCTGTTTTTCCTGCAGTATTTTTTGCTCCAGTGCCGACAGTTTTACCTCGGGATCGCCTAATTTTTTAGCTATCTGCCGTGCCATTTGCAAAGGGGCATCAAGATTGTTTGGTTTTTCGAGATATAATATTGCTATGCCCGACTGTTCCAATTGTTTTATGGCGGCACTGTTATTGTCCGAATTTTCCATGATAATTAAATCCGGGTGCAGCCCCAGCACTCCTTCTGCATTCAACTGGCGGATGTGCCCGAGTTTGGTCAAAGCATTAGTCTCTGACGGATACGTGCTGGTAATGTCCACCCCAATAATTTTATCGCCATGCCCCAATGTAAAAAGCGTTTCGGTGATCGCGCCACTCAAGGAAACAATGCGATGATAAGAAGGCATTTTGCTGGTTTGATTGGAACCAGATTGACAGGCCGCAAGTATTATACTGCAAATTATTATACCTAATAGCGTTTTATAATTCATATTATACAGCGTAATTATTAAGTTGTTGGGTCAATTTATTTACATGATGATAAACAGCATCATTGTTGCATCATTTTCAAGGTTAGAATATCATTACCGTTTATAATTTGTAATAAATATGCGCCTTTCGGCAAATTCAAAGCGGGTAAGGTAATGGCGTTCAGCCCTTCGCTACCGGCAGCCCGGGCCTGCCAGAGTGTTCGCCCGGCCAAGTCTCGTATCAATAATTGCAAATTGTCCTGCCGTTGTTTCAGCATGAAAGCTAAGGTGGCCTCATTGATAACCGGATTAGGATAAATAGACGCTTCCGCGAAAGTGCTGTGAGGATTATTCACTGCCGAAAGAATGCCCAGCTCGGTTTTTTCAAAAGTACTGATACCGGTAGAAGCCCCTTCAAAATCAATGAAAACAAGTTTATATACTTGATTATCAGGTGTTTTCACGAAGTAAACCAAATCATTGGGAATGCTCCAGCCAGTAGCAAAGCCAAAGGTTTTCCAATCATAGCCAATAACGTCGAGGCGGGTTTTGAGACTGTCTTTATAATTATTAAAATTAGCAGTGGTAGGATTAACACCTTTTACACGAGCGATTTGTACACCATGATTGCTCAGTACGCCCGTCACGGGATAGTTGAGCAAATTGCCCAGTCCATCATCTAAAAGCGTGAAATAACGACAAAAGACCAAATCCCAGGCACCCAGCGCTGGCAAAGTAGCGCCCGAAGTAAATGAAAACAAAGCCGTGGTGCTGCCTGTGAAGTCCGATCTGCGGATGGCTGCTGTCTTTTCATCAGAGCCGTCGAAGTTGGCGTATTTCAAATTATAAACCCCACCGGCAAGCGATTCGATGGTGAATTTTTTGTACGCACCGTTGCGCAGTTGCACAGCGAAAATACAATTGCCTACGACCGTGTTATTGGACGGATTATAAACGCCCCAACCAAAGTCGAAAGGATTGGCAGGATTTGCCATATTATTAAGCGCACCTTTTTCCCAGGACGATTCGTCATTAAAAAGCCTTGTCGTGAGTTTGCTGGTGTCCATCAATTCGGCAAAAGAAGCAGCCGAAGTCAGAAATACTTTCAATTCTGGCGCTGGCGCTCCGGTCACCGAAGTAGTAGATTCGTTTACCGAAATACCTACGTCGCGCATACCGATGGTAGTAAATGCCAAATCCCAGCTTTCGTTGGCAAGTTGGGTGACGGCATCATCCGAAAGGCGATAATAGGCTTGCTGGCGATAGCCCTGCCCCATGGCTACTTGTATGAAATTCTGAGCCGTAGCTATAATGACGGTCGCGTGCATTCCAATAAAAAGCAGTAAGAGTCGGTTCATTGCATTTATTTTTATTTAGACAAATTCCAATTAAAATGCAAAGCTAAAGCACGGCTGCTCAAATTGCAATCACAAAAAATGGGATTTTGGCTTGCCTAACATTAGGTAGCACGCTCATTAATGATGGGCATATAGGGGCGAGATTATTTTGCTAAACAACTCCGCAGGCTGCGTTCTAAGGCCTCCCGCTGGATACCTTTGCCGATGAATACGATACGGCTCTGCGGGATCTCGTCGGCCTGCCAAGCTTCGCCGCGCTGAAAAGCCGACTGGGTACGCACCGA